>CALMTT010000680.1 GCA_937872615.1 uncultured Verrucomicrobiaceae bacterium
GCAGCCTGATGACCGATATCGCGGCGCGCATCGCCGCTTATTGAATGCATATCCATCTTCCCGCCCTGTCGGGCATCATCCTTACCTATCTGCTGGTGTTCTCGCGGGTGGGCGCGATGATGATGCTCTTGCCCGGCGTGGGCACCATGGGCGTGCCGGCCAGGGTGCGTCTGGTGCTGGCGCTGGCGGTGTCCTTCGCGCTGACCCCGACCGAGCAGGGCCAATATCCGGCCGCCGCGCCTCAGACCATGCTTTCCCTGGTCATCCTGATCGGCCAGGAGAGGCGAAGGTCCTGAGCCTCTCGCATTAAAGGGATTTTTACCCAGTGCAGGTTTTTCAATTGCCGGAGCGGCATGAATTTCGCGAGCTAGCTCTTCCAGCTTCTCTTCAAATAGGTCATCACGGCAAAAATCGACGTACAACCGCGTGGACACGCAGGCAGGCAACACGACAGGAGAACTGCTTTGCCGCACAACCGGTATGAACTTTCTCGTCCCCAAGTCAGTCACAAGTTCTCCCGTAACCACCATGGCTTCATAGCCAGCGCCCCCTTTCCCATCGTCAGCTTTTCGCACATATTGCTCGGTGCAGACCATGATGACGCGGATGGCTTTTCGCACCGAATGCTCCATGAACTTGGGCACGTCATCACCAGCTCCCAGCTCCCAAACATCAAGCAACACATCTATACCGACCTGCCTTAGCCTCGAGGCCAATTCTCTGACCCATGCTTTGTGGTCACTCGAATCATGCGAGTACGAGATGAACACACAAGGTGGCTGCAGTTGGTCGGATGAATTCATTTGGAGACAATCTTCACCCGCAGCTTGCCCGTCAGCAGGCGTTGCATCAAGCCGCGCTTTTGCTGGTCGAGGGCGGTGCGTTGGGTACGGAGGAGGGTGAGTTGCTGGTCGGCGGTGTCGAAGACCTTGGCGATGGCTTTCTGCTCTTCGATGCCGGTCGGCACAAAGGCCACGCTGTAAACCCCACCCGTGCGCGCTTCCAGCATGCGCAGGAACTTCACGGCCGACGACAGGTGCTTCCTCACCCCGTCATCAGCGCGTTGCCACTGTTTATCGACCACGGTGCCGATGCTGGCAGTGCCAGAGGACCCGGAGCCCGGCATGATGAATGGTTTTCGTGCCATGTGGGAGTTTTGACTATTCAAGCAGGGGGCAGCCTGAAAGGCAATACATGGAGGGTCCGAGGCTTTGAATCTCGCGGCGCGGCCAGTCCCTGGTCTTTGGACTCCAAGGCACAGGGAATGAACAGGATGGAATCCTTTAGGCCACTCACAGCTTCGACTTCATCCACGAGTAGAAGCTGTGGCCGATCTGGGCGTAGCCGGTGGCGTTGGGGTGGACGCCGTTGTTTTCGGGGTAGCCATCGACGGGGTCGAGATTCAGCTCGGTGGGGACGAGGTGGATGTTTTGGGCTTCGCGACGGCTGAACTGCTGGAGCATGCGCTGGACGAGGCGGTGCTGGATGCGCTTCCAGCCCCAGCGGGGGTATTTGTCCTTGTAGTTGGCGGTGAAGCCGGACTGTCGCGCATTCGGCGGGGTGGTGAGACCGACGGCGAGCATGGTATTGGGCGCGGCCTTGCGAAACTCGGCGAGGAGCTTTTCGGCGTTGGCGAGGACGTCGGTGATCTTGGCATCGGGCGAGTCGGGACTGGCGGCGAAGCAGTCATTGATGCCGAGGAGGAAGGTAACGACATCGGGCGGCTGACCCTTGCTGTTTTCGCGGAAGTAGCGCGGGAGGTCGAAGACGGGCTTCTGGGCGTCATCGGCAAAGAGGAAGGGGCTGGTGCTCTTGCGGGCGAGCGGTCCGGCGGTGACGCCAGCGGGCTTGGGGTCGAACTTGGTGAGGAAGTCGGCCCACTTCCATCCGCCGTAGCCTTCGTGGCGGACTTCGGGCGCGGCCGCGGCGGGCTTGTGGGTGCCGATGAGGGTGAAGGTGGGATTGCCCGGCTGGGCGAACTGCCTGGCGATCTCATTGGGATAGAGGCTGGCGTGCGTGAGGCTATCCCCCACGATGAGGAGGCGGAGGGATTTGCCTTCGCCGGCCTTTCGCGGCGAAATGTGGAGGGTGAGTTTGCCACTTTCGATGACGCGGCCGCTGGCGTCCTTCACGGTGATGGCGAGGGGATGATCGCCGACGTCTTTGTCGGAGGGCGTGACGGTCCAGCGGCGGGCTTCGCTGGTGCCGAGCGGGCACTGGAACTCGAAGCGGTAGTCCTGCGGCTTTTCGGTGAGGACAATGTTGTCGTGGTAAATGCTCATCGGCACGTCCGGCGTGGCATAGATGACAGGCGGCAACGTGAGCTGGAGCTCGCCAGCGAAGGCGGCGGTGGTGAAGAGACAGGCGAGAAGAAGGAGCGGGCGCATGGGTGTGTTACGCCCTCGAGCGGCCGGGCATTTCGACGCGTAAAACAAACAAGCCCCGTGGGTCACACGGGGCTTGCGGGAGGTGGAATCCAGATGGCTAGGCCGATCAAACGTCAGGCTTCCTGAAGAAGCCCGTCGGCGTCTGCTGGGCAGGAGAGCCGACGCCAGCACCGGAGGTGCCGCCGAAGGTGGTGTTGATGCTCTCGGGGTCATCTTTGCGATGGCGGTCCTTGAGGGTCTTGTCGCCGCCGAAGTAGATCCGCACGCCGCCGATGATCTGGCGGAAGTGGTTGTCACCGAGGCCGCCGTCCACATAGAGCGCGACTCCGCGGAGGGGCGTCTGATACTCGAGGCCGACGATGTAGAAGTTTTTGCCGAAGCGGTTCTGCCACTCCGCGGAGATCATGAGATTATCCACGGGATAGACGGCGGCGAAGACACGAGCGGCAATGAAGTCGCGCTCAGTGTTCACGCGGGGGGCGAAGGTGGAGAGCACGCGGGTGTCGTAGTTGTTGTAACCGACGAAGCCACCAACGGTGAACTTGTTGAAGTAGAGCTCTCCTTCGACACCGGCGAGGACGTCATTGAAGTCGGTGCTGTGCAGGCCGCCAAAGGCGAGGCCGAGGAGTCCCTTGGCCGGATTACGGGTAAAGAAGTGGCCACCGTAGCCAAAGATGTCGGTGCCGAAGCCACGGGCGAAGAGGCCGTCCAACTGAAGGCCGAAGCGCTGGCCGACGGGAAGGGAGACCGTGCCGGAGGTGCCGCGCAGGTAATTGTGATTCACAGCGCCGTAGAAGCCGTCGAGCTTGCCATTGACGGCGGAGACAGCGGGTTCATCCGCGGAGGCGGCGATGGTGGGGGCAGGCGTGCCGGCGAAAGCGGAGCCGGAAGCGAGGACGAGAGCGGCGAAAGCGCTCACGAAGGCAGGTTTGTGGGTGTGTTGAAGCATGGGGTGGGAAGAGCGGCGCTTTAAGCACAAGGTGAGTCACGGCGGCAACTACAAATTGCGATCCGGCGGACGAAGCGGTGAAGGAATTTCACGAGCGAAGGAACATCGCGCTTGCCAAGAGGGCTGCGAATGGGCTTTGCTGACATTGATTCTCTCTTCTCCCACCCGCATCACGCATGGCGGACCGCTACAAAATCTATGAAAAGCTCGGCGCAGGCGGCGTCGGAGCCGTCTTCCGTGCCTATGACAGCCAGTTGAAACGCTGGGTGGCGGTGAAACGCCTCCTGACGGCCAATGAAGCGGAGCAGGACAAGGGCATCGAGGCCGAGCTGCGACGCGAGGCGGACACGCTGGCCTCGCTGCGCAACCCGAACGTGGTGACGATCTTTGACGTGGCGAGCGATGGCGAGGGGCTGTTCATGGTGATGGAGCTGCTGCAGGGCGAGGACCTCGCTGATGTGGTGGCGCGGGGTCCCCTGCCCTACGATGATTTCAAAGAGCTGGCCTCGCAGACGCTGGAAGGCCTGCTGGCGGCGCATCAGCACCACATCCTGCACCGCGACATCAAGCCGGAGAACATCAAGGTGGAGCGCCTGCCTGGCGGCCGCATGCAGGCGAAGATCAATCAGCTCAAGGCCAAGCTGGCTAGTTGTGTGATCGTCGACAAATCGAGCCAGCCGAAAGGTCAGGTTGCGTTTGGGTGCCGCGTCACCGTGAAGGACTTGAAGTACGGCGACCTGGAAAAATACGAGTTCGTCGGTCCCGGCGAGGAAAACTACGACGGCGACGTCATGAAGATTCTGACCACCAGCCCGATGGCCCAGGCGATGATGGCGAAGAAAGTCGGCGATATCGTCGAATTCGACGCCCCCCGCGGAAAGCAACGGTATGAGATTGCGGAGATCGAAGACGCGGAATAAAAATCCTCTGTCGGCCGGCTACGCCTTTGGGTTTTCCGAAGCCGCCAAACTTTTTCCCACCAAACGTGATTTGCGAACGAGTCAGGACGACGGGGCACTCTTTCTACCGGGCGAAACTAGGCTGCATCGGCTTGTCCAGCGGCAGTCGACGCCAGCGGCAACACCGCGACCGGCTTTTGCGGCAGCAGCATCGTTCAAAGCTGAAGATCGAATTCTTCAGGGCCTCACGAAATCAGCTTCCGCTCCAGAATTTCCAAGAACGCCAAGGCGTTGGACGGCAATCTCCGGCCGATGCGAACAATGATATGCAGCCGCGCGGCCGACAGATCCGGATCCTGAATCGGGATCGCGACAAGCCGGCCGGCCTTGATGTGATCGGAGACGCAATCGGCCGGAATGATGGTCGAGCCGACGCCCGACAAAACGCAATCCGTCAACGTCTGGATCGACGACGCCGTCACGCCGATATCGAGAACGATCCCTTCGCGCTGCTGGATGGCGCTCAAAATCTCCCGAACGCGGAAACCTTCCTGCGGCAG
>CALMTT010000681.1 GCA_937872615.1 uncultured Verrucomicrobiaceae bacterium
GCTGGGCGTTTTGCTGGCTGGTTACGCCTATTGGCTCAGCGTATCCGTTGGGCTGTCGCGCAACAACACAGGCGCAGTCATCTTGGCACTGGTGATTGTGTTCGGCGTCGGGCTTGCGCTCAACCGCGTGCGCCCCAACCGCCCCAGCGACATCGCATTTCTCGACGACATCCGCGCCCAATATTCGCTGCGCCATGTCAAACCGCTGCTCATCACCGAGGCGCTTGCCGGTCTCACCGCCTCGATGCGTTTCAGCGGCTTCCTCACCGTGGAAATAAGCCTCCGCGAGCTGCTCACGAACCTCGTCCCGCAGCCCAGCCTGCACTTCCTCATGTGCTCCTTCGCGCCGCTCACGCCGCCGGACCGCAGCAAGTTTGAGGAGCTCGGCATCGAGGAGATGATCAAGTCCCTCTTCGACAATGGCAGCGTCTTCGCCGCCTGCTCGCCCATGGAAGGCCGCTTCCTCTCCACCGCCGTGCTTTACCGCGGCATCATGGACGACAAGCCGCAGGCCGACAGCGCCCTCGCCGCGATGCGCGAGTCCCTGCCGCTCACCTACTGGATTCCCACCGCGTTCAAGATCGGCTACGTCGAGCAGTCCGGCATCTCGCATCGCAAGAGCATGGTGCTCCTCGCCAACAACACCGAGATCGCCCGCGTGCTCGACCGGATTTGCGCGAACTTTGACAAGCTCTGGCAGCGCAAGGCCTTCGCCAATTGGTATCTCAATGAAGGCATGTCCGAGGAGCAGATCAATGCCCTCCGTGCCTCCGCCCAGGAGCTCATCCAGAGCTACCAGGTCGCCGAGGAGAGCGGTGCCAAGGCCAAGGTGCAGGACACGTCCGGCGACTCGCCCCGCACCTTCACCGAGGACGGCCGCGCCAGCAGCATGAGCCTTCGCGATCTCGTGGACCGCCGCCGCTGATTTCCAGCCTATTCATCATTCATTTAACGACGATCAAACCCAGTTGGAGGAAGAACACCCGTGAGAGAAATCCTGAGCATCCATGTCGGCCAGTGTGGCAATCAAATCGCAGACCGCTTCTGGCGTCTCGTCCTGCGTGAGCACGGCCTCACCGAGTCCGGCACCCCCAAGGCCGGCGCCAATGTGGCCGCCAACGCGAACATGGAAGTCTTCTTCCACAAGGTCCGCGAAGGCAAATACATCCCCCGTGCCGTCCTCGTGGACCTCGAGCCCGGCGTCATCGCCCGTATCGAAGGCGGCGACATGGCGCAGCTCTTTGATGAAGGCAGCATCGTCCGCAAGATCCCCGGCGCCGCCAACAACTGGGCCCGTGGTTACAACGTCGAAGGCGAGCGCATCATCGACCAGATCATGAACGTCATCGATGCCGCGGTGGAGAAGACCAAGTCCCTGCAGGGCTTCCTTCTCACGCACTCGATCGGCGGTGGTTCCGGCTCCGGCCTTGGCTCGCTCATCCTTGAGCGTCTGCGCCAGGCCTATCCGAAGAAGAAGATCTTCACCTTCTCCGTCGCGCCCTCGCCGCTCATCTCCGACTCCGCTGTCGAGCCTTACAACGCGATCCTCACCCTTCAGCGCATCCTCGACAACGCCGATGCCGCCGTCCTGCTCGACAACGAAGCCCTCTTCCGCATCGCCAAGGCGAAGCTGAACCGCAGCCCGAACTACATGGACCTCAACCACATCATCGCGCTCATCATGAGCTCGGTGACAGCGTCCCTGCGCTTCCCCGGCAAGCTCAACACCGACCTCAGCGAATACGTCACGAACCTCGTTCCCTTCCCCGGCAACCACTTCCTCACCGCCTCCTTCGCTCCGATGCGTGGCCCAGGTCAGGAAGGCCAGGTGCGCATCAACTTCCCCGATGTCGCCCGCGAAACCTTCTCGCAGGACAACTTCACCGCCGCCATCGACTGGCAGAACGGCGTCTATCTCTCCGCCTGCGCCCTGTTCCGTGGCGATGTGAAGGCCAAGGAAGTCGAGGAAAACATGGCCGCCATCCGCAAGACGCTCAATTTTGCCTCCTACGTCCCCACCGGCGTGAAGCTCGGCGTCGCTGAAACCGCCCCGGAAGGCTTTGCCTCCTCCGGTTTGGCCCTCGTGAACCACACCGGCATCGCCGCCGTGTTCGAGCGCCTCGTCGCCAACTTCGACATCATGTTCGACAATCATGCTTACACGCACTGGTATGAAAACGCCGGCGTCAGCCGTGACATGATGGCCACCGCCCGCAACACCATCGCCAACCTCGCCAAGTCCTACCGCGACGCCAGCTAAGCATGGATACCGCCCTTGAGCGCCAGATAGCTACCGCCTCCCGAAGTGTCGAGGAGGCGCGTCGTCTGGCGTATCATGATCCATCACGCATTGGCAGCCTCGTCGAGCAGATCAGCGTCCTCGCCGACCTTCGGCAGAAGGAAGGAGACTTCCGCAAGGCCGAGTCCCTGTATCGCGAGGCTCTTTTCCGTGCCCAGGAAAGCCGCAAAAACGACGCGGACCTCCTCACCGGTATCTACAGCCTCCTGGCGCATCTTTACGATCGCTGGGGCCGCATGGACAAGGCAGCCGAATTCTACGAAAAGGCCCTTCACATCAGCGAGGACAATGGTCTCGGCGAAACCGAAAAGGTCGCCACGATCAAAAACAACCTCGCGATGATCTTCAAGCAGCTCCGCGAGTTCGAAAAAGCCGAGCGCTACTACATCGAGGCCCTCGAAACCTTCCAGCGCATGGATGGTGAGCAAAGCTCCCGCGTGGCATCCGTCTATAACAACCTCGGCGTGCTCTACTACGCCCGCCTTGATGTGGACCGCGCCCAGGAGATGCACGAGCGGGCGCTCACGATTCGTCAAAGCCTCAACGAAGGCCAGATGGACCCCGCCGACCTCTCGCAGACCTTCATCAACCTCGCCGCCGTTTACAAAGCCAGCGGCGATTTCCAGAAGGCCGAGGCCAGCATCGACCGCGCCAAGCGCCTCCGTGCCGCCCTGAACGGCTTCCATCCGAATCCACGCCGTTCCGCCTCGCTGCTCGTCGATAAGAACCTTTGAACCTTCTCAAAGGTCCGCCGTCAGAACCTGCAACAACCACCGCAGGCCATGAAAACGGCACTTTCCGACCGTCCTGACGTGCTGCACGACGCCCCGCACGCCCTTTGGGACATCATTCACGGGCATAATCCCCCGCCGCGTCATTTCCGGGTCGATGTCGATCACGACGGCATCGCCTGGCTTGTCTTCGACAGCCCCAAAGCCTCCGCCAACGTCTGGAATGAGGAGACGCTGAGGGAGTTCAACCACCACCTCGAGACTCTGCAGCACGACACCCGCGTCCGCGCACTGGTCCTTCGCAGCGGCAAAGATCGCATCTTCGTCGCTGGCGCGGACCTGAAGGCTATCCGGCGCATGCCGCCCGCTCGGGTGAATGACCTCATCTGGCTTGGCCAAGCCGTTTTTGAACGCCTCGCGAGACTCAAGATCCCAAAAATCGCCGCCATTCACGGTGCCTGCCTCGGCGGCGGCTTTGAGGTCACACTGGCCTGCGATTGGCGCATCGCGAGCGACCACGAATCGACCAAGATCGGCCTGCCGGAGACGCAACTGGGCATCCTCCCGGCCTGGGGCGGCTCCACCCGGCTGCCGCGCCTGATCGGCGTGAGCAAAGCGCTCGATCTCATCACCAGCGGCAAGGTGCTCGGTGCCAGCGCCGCAAAGCACGCCGGACTCGTCAGCCATGTCGTGGCCCCCGAAAACCTCGAAAAACTCGCCCGCAGGCTGGTTCGTGAAAAACGCACCGCGCCGCGTTTGCACCTCGAACACCTCGTTTCTAGCTTCATCGGTCGTTTGGCCAAAAAGAAGGTGCTCGCCAAAACACGCGGCCTTTACCCCGCTATCACGAAAGCCATTGATGTCGTCACTCACGCCGTGCATGGCGACATTGAAGACGGCCTCAAACTGGAGCGCGATGCCGTGGCCGAACTCATTCAAAGCCGCGACACCGCCCGGCTCATCGACCTCTTCTTCAAGCGCGAGGACGCCAATAAGCGCCCGCCAGCTGCTGGCACGCCGATTCCCATCCACGAAGCCGTCGTCATCGGTGCTGGCGTGATGGGCAGCGGCATCGCGCATACCCTCGCTTCGCGCAGCATCCGTGTCCTCATGACCGATGTCGCCTCCGACAGCCTCGCGCGTGGCCTGGAACGCATCCGTGGCCTCGTTTCAGAAGCCACGCGCCGCAGGCTGGTCACGAAGGTGCAGGGCCGCGACACGCTCGACCGCATCGCCACCACGACTGAAAATGTGCCACTCACCCGCCATCATCTGCTCATCGAGGCCGCCACCGAGAGCATGGAGCTCAAGAAGAAGATCTTCGCCGATCTCGCGGCTCGTGTTTCGAGCGACACCATCCTCGCCACGAACACCAGCGCCCTTTCGGTGGCCGAGTTGGCGAAATCCGTGCCGCATCCCGAGCGCGTCATCGGCCTGCATTTCTTCAATCCGGTGCATCGCATGCCGCTCGTCGAGATCATCACCTTGCCGGAAACCTCGCCCGAGGTCCTCGCCACCGCGATCACCTTCGTGCAGAAGATCGGCAAGACACCCGTCGTCGTCAAAGACAGCCCCGGCTTCCTCGTGAACCGCATTTTGGTGCCTTATCTGATGGAAGCCGTGCGCCTGCACGAGAGCGGCATCCCGGTGAAGGACATCGACGAGGCCATGCTGGAGTTTGGCATGCCAATGGGGCCGATGCGCCTGCTCGATGAGATCGGCCTCGATGTGGCCTCGCATGTCGCCCAAACCCTCGCGAAGGCTT
>CALMTT010000682.1 GCA_937872615.1 uncultured Verrucomicrobiaceae bacterium
CGCCCGTGCAGCCAGTGAGCGTGCCGATGTTCCTCATGGGCATCGCCGAGACCTACGACCTGCTTTTGACGATTCCGAAAAGCGGCCAGCACGAGCTGCGCTTCACCACGCAGGACGGCAGCGGCCACAGCAGCGCCCTTTTTGGCAAAGGCGAACCCCATCCCGCGCCCGTGCCGCCCCGACCCAATCTTTATCAAATGGATGAGATGCTCAATCTCGCCCTCGAAGAGCAAGAGGACGATCCGCGTGCCTCGCTGAATCTCCCGCGCCCAGGCTCGCCCTACCGCCTGCTGAAAGCGGTCAAAGACACCTCATTGCCCAAAAACCTCCCACGCCGGAAAATCACCCTCCACCTCACCGGGGACATGAATCGCTACATCTGGAGCTTTGACGGCAAAACCATGGCCCAGCAGCCCTATGTGCTCATCAAAAAGGGCGAGATCATCGAGCTAGAGCTGGTGAATGACAGCATGATGCACCACCCCATCCATCTGCATGGGCACTTCTTCCGCCTGCTCATGGGGAACGGTGCCCGCTCACCGCTGAAGCACACCGTCGATGTCCCCCCGATGAGCACCCGCACCGTCGAGTTTGAGGCCAATGAAGCCCACGACTGGATGTTTCACTGCCACATCCTCTACCACATGATGAGCGGCATGGCCCGCGTCTTCCGCTATGAGGATGATGAACCCACAGTCCGCCCTACAACTGCCACAGAAACACCGCCTGAGGATCAAACCCTCGCTCACGCCACCGGCCTCGGCGAGCATCAGCACGACATGAGCTATATGTGGGGCGCTGCCAGCATCCAGACCAACATGAGCGAGGGCCTGCTCACCTGGATGAACCCAAAGAATGACCTCCAGCTCGCCTGGGAAGTCGGCTGGGAGCGCGTGGGCGAGCCGCAATACGAGATCGACCTCCTCTACCAGCGCTACTTCGACATGAACCTCCAAGCCTTCGCCGGCTACCGCCTCACCAACGATGCCGATGCCAAAGATCGCGGCCTCATCGGCATCAACTACCGCCTCCCGCTCATGGCCTGGCTCAATGCCAGCCTCGATACGGAAGGCGATGTCCGCTTCACCCTCTCGAAGCGCTTTCAGCTCACCCCGCGTCTCGGCGTCTGGGGAGATGTCTTCTACGACACCGGCACCCGCTGGGAATGGAGCGCCGGAGCCGACTACACCCTCACCCGCCACGCCTCCCTCACCGCCAGCTACCACAGCGACTACGGCTTCGGCGCTGGCGTGCTCATCCGCTTTTGAGAGCCCTCACGCACTCAGAAAACCCAACACAAACCTCAACACATCCACTGAAATGAAAACGACACTCCGCACCTTCCTCACCACTGCCCTCCTCGGCCTCACCCTCGCCGCCTGCACCGCCCCTGAAACCGCCGCCGCCGCCGAGAAAGCCAAGCCCTACCCCCTCGCCAAATGCCTCGTCAGTGGCAACGACCTCGACAGCATGGGCGGCCCCATCACCAAGGTTTACAACGGCCAAGAGATCAAATTTTGCTGCAAACCCTGCATCAAGAAGTTCGAGGCCAATCAGGCCAAATACCTCGCCAAACTCAAATGACACTAGCTCTACGATGTCCTCCGCGCCTAACACCCACGACGCCCACGACTACGCCGAGGCGCTTGCACGGGCCGTCAACCGGCGGGCATTTGGAACCACCAAACACGTCCCGTTTGGTCCTGCCGACGTGTCGGCGACGCTAAACGGCTCTCATCTGCGCGAGCCGACGGCTCGGCTGGGTTAGATGCGTCCCGTTTGAGGCAGCCGAGGCGTCGGCAGGGCTGGACGGCTCCCGTTTGGAGCAGCCGAGGCTCCGGCAGGGGTAAACGCGTCCCGTTTGGGGCAGCCGAGCCCTCGGCAGGGCCAAACGGCTCTCATCTGTGATAGCCGAGGCGTCGGCAGGGTTAAACGCGTCCCGTTTAACGCTGCCTTTGGGGCTTTTTGGCCTTGGGAGAGGTGCTGAGACTAGCAGACTATCAGACTATCAGACTTGGAGACTGACAGACTCCCCGTCTCCCTGTCTCCTCGTCTCCCAGTCTCCCAGTCTCCCCATCTCCAAGTCTGAAAGTCTCCCAGTTGACGGCACAATCACTTGGCATACTTTTTTGCCCAGTTCGTCCTTTATCACATCGGGCTGGTTGTCCGGCGGAGGGAAGAACCCACCAACCAGCGGCAACCCTTCACACACGAAATACGTGGCCAGATTCGGACAAGCATTCTTCGGCGACGGCTCACGCTTCGGGGCGCAGGACCCTCCGCGACCAACTAGAACCAAACCTATGGCTTCCAATGCCCTACCAGATAAACGTGACCGCCTTTTCGCACTCGGCGATGATATGTGCGACGGTGCCCATACCCACGAAGTGGCTATCGGGCTCAAACAAAATACGGAAGCCGTGGTGCGCCCGGCTCTGGAAGCCGCCAAAGCGGCGGAATCCACCTTCGGTGCCTGCCAGGTGCTGAGAAAAACCGCGAACGCTGCCCATAACACGGCGGACAATGCGGCGAAGGTGTTCATCACGAACGCGAAAAAGCGCCTGTCGAAGTTCTTCGGCGAAGCCTACTCCACCGAATGGGGCGCGGCGGGCTGGCCGAACAACTCCACGGGATGCCAAGCACCCAGGCTGAGCGTTTCAGCCTCATCAACAGCCTGAAACTCCACTTCACCGCCACCCCAGCCCATGAAAGCGCGGACATGGAGGTGACGGAGGCTCTCGCGGCCACACTGCATACCACGATCAGCAATGCCCGCACGGCGCTGGACCAAAAAGTGACGGAGAGCGGGCAGGCGAAAGCCGCCCGTGACGCCGCCGAAACCAATCTGCGCAAGCGCCTCCGTGGCATGATCACCGAGCTGGAGACGCTGCTGAGCGCGGAAGACCCGCTCTGGCACGCCTTTGGCCTCAGCCGCCCTGCGGATGAAGAGACGCCCGAAGCGCCGAGCTTCACCACGGCGACTCCGGGCGGTGCTGGCATCACCCATGTGGACTGGGATGATGCGCTGCGTGCCGACCACTACCGCGTCTGGATTCTCATCGTGGGCACGGACAATGATTTCCGTGCGGTGGAAACCGTGACGGATAGCGATGCGACCCTGAGCGGCCTGCCGAGCGGCAGCACAGTGAAGATCCAAGTCACCTCCGTGAACGGTGCGGGCGAAAGCGGACCTGGACCCATCGCGCAAATCGTCATTCCGTAAGCTCAAGACCAGGAGGCAGGGAGGCACGGTGTCTCCCTGTCTCCAAGTCTCCACTTCTCCAAGCCTTCCCCGTTATGCCTTTCGACCCAGCATGGCCCCAAAACGGCCAAAACATCGACGCTGACCGTTTTCGTGGTCAGTTCGCCGGAATTATCGACCTCATCGGCAGCGGCTCCGGCATCAACGCCGCGCAAGTGGACAGCACGAACACCCTGCCGCCGAGCACTCCGGCGAATGCGAGCGTGAGTGTGGTGGGGAACACGCTGCACTTCACCTTTGAAATCCCGCAGGGGCAGGAAGGCCCGATGGGCCAGCAGGGGCCGCCCTTTTCGCAGGCGGTGGTGGATGCGGTGAACACCGTGAACCCTGGCGATCCCGCTGCGGTGGGCGTGAGCTTTGATGGAACGAATGTGCGCTTCACCTTCGACATCCCGCGTGGGAACGACGGCATGAACGGCAGCGATGGCAGCGATGGCAGCCAAGGCCCGCCGGGAAACAACGGCAGCGATGGCAGCCAAGGCCCGCCCGGCAATGACGGGGCGCAGGGACCGCCCTTTGCCCAAGCGGTGGTGGATGGCGTGACCACGCTGGACCCCGGCCAGCAGGCCACCGTGGGCGTGAGCTTCGACGGATCAAACGTGCGCTTCACCTTCGCCATCCCACGCGGCAACGATGGCAGCAATGGAAGCGACGGCTCCCAAGGCCCGCCCGGCGAGATCAGCCAAGCCCAACTCGACAGCGCCATCAGCGGCACGAGTGCGAACACAAACGGCGTGAGCACACTGGACACTGCTTTCGCCGATCCTGACATGGAAGCGATGCGCCAGAAGCTCAATGAGATGATCCTGAATGGGAGAAGGTAGATTCTCGCCATCGCTAGTGGTCGCTGCTGATCTCGCGGTGAATCGCAAATGATGCCGTGCCTCAACCAACGGCACCGGCAAGCTGCTGCGGCGCTGGGAAGAGGATGGAGTTTTCGAGATGGATGTGACAATGGGTCGGGCATTGCGGTTTATTGGAGTAAGCTATTTAATTTCCCCATGAGAACTGCCTTTCTTCTTCTGCTGCTCGTTTCGGCTTCCGGATTGTTCGCGGAACTGCCCGAGCCATCTGCGGAGAAGCTGCCGCGGTGGCGCGGGTTCAATCTGCTCGAAAAGTTTTATTTCAAAGGCCGGCACGAGCCGTTCATCGAGGAGGATTTCCGGCTCATCGCGGAGCTGGGGTTCAATTTCGTGCGGCTGCCGATGGATTATCGCGGCTGGATTCGCGGCGGGGACTGGGAGCAGCTCGATGAGGACGCGCTGCGGCAGATTGATGAAGCCGTGACGTGGGGCGGGAAACATGGCATCCATGTCTGCATCAATTTTCACCGCGCTCCTGGCTACACCGTGGCGAAGCCGCCGGAGGCACGGAGCCTGTGGACGGACGCGGAGGCGCAGCGTGTGTGCGCGATGCACTGGGCGGCGTTTGCGCGGCGCTACCGCGAGGTGCCGAACGCGCGGCTGAGCTTCAATCTGCTCAACGAACCCGCCAAGGTGGACCGCGCGGTGTTTCTCCGCGTGATGAAGCTGCTCGTGGACGCCATCCGCGCCGAGGACCCGAAACGGCTCATCATCTGCGACGGCCCGAAATGGGGCCAGGTGCCGATGGAGGAGCTGCGCGAGCTGAAAGTGGCCTCGGCGACTCGCGGCTACACGCCGATGGAGATCAGCCACTACGGCGCGAGCTGGGTGAACAGCGCTCGTTTCCCCAAACCGGCCTGGCCGCGCAGTTTCGGCTCGAACGGCCTTTTGCACGGCGCGGTGAAAAAGGAGCTTTCGCGGCCGCTGGTGATTGAGGGACGCTTTGAGCCTGCAATGACACTGCGGCTGCGTGTGGGCGTGGTGTCCTCGAAAGCGCGGCTCGTCGTCGCCGCGGATTACGCGGTCGTTTTTGACAAGCTCTTCGTCTGCGGTCCCGGCGAGGGCGAGTGGCGGAAGGCGGAGTTCAAAGAGCAGTGGAAGACCTGGCAGAACGTCTATGACCGCGACTACACCGCGAAAATCCCGGCCGGGACGAAGGCCGTGTCCGTGCGCGTCACCGAGGGCGACTGGCTTTCGCTGAGCGAGATCGGTGTGGTGCAGGGCGGAGCGGAGTCCGTGGTGCAACTGGAGAGCAAATACGGCGAAAAACCCGGCCCGCTGCGCTGGCAGGACGGTCATCTGACCGGCGCAGTGCTGCAGGACGGCGCATGGCTCAAGACTAACGCCGTCGCGCCGTGGATGCAGCTCGCGGAGCGCGGCGTGGGCGTGATGGTGGGCGAGTGGGGTGCCTTCCACCGCACGCCGCATGACGACACGCTGCGCTGGGCGGAGGACTGCCTGCGCAACTGGCAGGCCGCCGGCTTCGGCTGGGCGCTGTGGAACTTCCGCGGCTCCTTCGGCATCCTCGACAGCGAACGCACCGATGTGCGCTACGAGAACTTTCACGGCCACCAGCTCGACCGCCGGTTTCTCGAACTGCTGGAAAAATACTGAACCACCCGCCGCCATGACAATCGCAGTGCGACCTGTCACACGGTATTTACTTCCCGTGACCACCGGTTGCCAGTGGTCGCCGCTGATCTGGTGGTGCATCGCAGATGATGCCGTGCCTCAACCAGCCGCACTGGCGAGCTGCTGCGCCGCTGGGAAGAGGATGGAGTTTTCGAGATGGATGTGGCGATGCAGATCCTCCTCCAGGTCTTGCAAGCCGGCAAAGAGGGCGCGGTAGGTGTTGCAGGCCTCGATGGGGGGTGAGTAGTCGTGACTCAGGGCACGCATCTCCGCCAGCGCCGAGCCGGCATCCTCATGCTCGTGCATCATGCAGGCGATGGGGCCATCCAGCGGACCAAAGAACGGTATGCCTTCGTCCAATGCCTTGATGGCGGGAAACAGCACCTGCTCCTCCTTTGCCATGTGGCTGATGAGTTCGTCTTCCATGCCTTTGAACACCTCAAACAAGGTCACCAGTGACGGAGTGTGGCCGCCATGCACCTGCGCCACGCGCTCCGCCATCATGTGCAGACGCGGGAGTTCCTGCCGCAGGAAAGTGTGATGCTTCTCCACGATGTAGTCCGCCAATGCCGCAGGCGGCAGCTCGGCTGGATTGAAATCGGGGACCTTGTTTCTGTGCTGCTCGGCTTCGAGTTGCTCCAGAATGCTTTCGAGCGCGACACCGCGCCTTTCGCATGCCTCGCGCAGGGTGCGTCCGCCCTGGCAGCAGAAATCGATCTTGAAATCCTGGAAGACTCGCGAGCGTCCGGGACGTTCGGCGACGAGTTCGCCCACCGTGCGGTCGGCGGTGGTGGTTCCGGGTGGTGAAATGATGTTGGGATGGTGGCTCATGGTGGTCGTTAGGTTGGGGGTGAACGGTTGTTTCGAGGCGAAAATCAGATGGCGTGGTCAGCAGGCAGATCGGTGCCGCTCCAGAGCTGGCAAGCGGACCTGTCCACCTTTGCTCCCGACCAAAATTCATCGCTGGGAGGCAGGCCGAGCGGCAGGAAGGCAAAGGTGCAGAGGTAGAGGCTGCCGGTGCTGATGTAGGTCTCGCCGAGGGACGGTTGATGGCCGGAGAGGCCGATGCGGAGCCAGCCTTGGTTATCAAAAGTGCCTGCGGGCGTGAGGGTGCGCTGAATGACGGCACTCAAAGCACCGCGAACCTGCGCAGGAGGCACACCGACAGGCAACTGCCGCCGCAGCGCCATGTCCGCGAGGTGATGAAAAGCTCCGCAGCGGTAGGTAATGGAGCGGCCGATGGGCGGATACGTGCCGTCAGGCGCGATGAGTCGCTCCTGGATGGCGGCGAAGCGCTGCGCACGCTTCATGATGGTGGCGCGGTGCCCTTCCCAACGCGCATCGAAGGGCTTCATGAGATCAAGCACTGCGAGCAGCATGGGCTGGATGACGAAGCTGTTGTAGTAGTCCCAGTGAAACTTAGGGCCGTCGCCATACATGCCATCGCCCTGATACCACTCCTCGTGCGCGGTGATGGCGGTCTCGATGGGTTCTGGCAGCCACGAAGCACCGATGGAAGCGAGAAAGGCCTCAATGGTGGCGGAGAAGAGCAGCCAGTTGTTTTTGCCGGGCTTGAACTTTCGCGTGCTCTGCAAGGCGGTGACGAAGCGCTCTCGTGTGGTGGTGTCTAAAGCGTCCCAAAGCTCGTTTTTGGCTCGTGAGAGGCCTAGAGCCAAAAATGCGGCATCGACGAGATTCTGCGTGGCGACGGTAAAATCGAGTTTGTCGGCTGAAGTTGGCTCCACGGCGTTTGCGAGAGCTTTTCGGGTCTGCGCAGCCATTTTCACACGAAGGGCTTCTTCAGCCGAATCGAGCCCAGAGGCCGCAAGCCACGGTGCGAGGCCTGCAAGCGTGCGTCCGAGTGCTTCGAGATGCGTGGCAGCAGCGCGTTTGGTCTCGTGGCCTTTTTGAGCCTCCACAGGCATGTTTTTCTTCAACTGCTGCGCGGCAAGATTCGCGATGACTGGTTCGGAAACCTTCATCAGCATCTCAACCCACGCCGCCCGGCCCAGGCCTTTCGGCGAGAGGCCTGATGGTGCGGCATTCGCCCCTGGCAGCAGCGGGCGGGCCATCACCGCGCCTGCTACGAGCGAACTTTGCAGCAAACGCCGGCGATTGATCGTGGAGTGGATGTTCATGAGTGAAAGGCGGCTTAGCCGCCCAGCGGACCGGGCGGCGGGGTCATTTGTTCGAGGGCGGCGGTGAAGGAGCTCATGTCCTTGCCGACGACATCGCCAATGAGGCAGTCGATGAGCGCGGCGCGTTGTTCAGGGAAGCGCTGGGCGAATTTCGGAAAGCTGAACTCGGGATCGTAGAAGGCGTGGATGAGCTGGCGGATGATGCCGACGCCTTTCCAGAGTGCGGGCTCGAAGGAGCCGAGTTTTGCGGCGGAGAGGTCGTTGCTCTTGAGAGCTGCATCAATGGAACCGGCGGCGAGTTCGGCGGAACCGAGCGCGAGATAGAGGCCGGAGGAGTAGATGGGATCAAGGAAGGCGCGGGCGTCGCCGATCATCACCCAGCCGTCGCCGCTGGTCTGGCGGTTCAGGTAGGCGAGCTGGCGGCTGCCGCGAACGGGGCCGATGCGCTCTGCATGGGCGAGGCGCTCGGAGAGAGCGGCGCATTTCGAGACTTCGCGCAAAAAAGCGGTCTCCATGTCGTCGCTGTCGCCGAGGAGATAATGCGGATCAGCGACGATGCCGACGCTGACGATGTCATCCGGGAGCGGGATATACCAAAACCAGCCACCGCCGGGAATCATGAACATGGTGGTTTCGCCCGCGTCGATGCCGGGCAGACGTTTTCCGCCGCGATAGTAGCCCCAGGCGGAGGCTTTGCGCAGGTCTTGGAGTTCCTCGCGCAGATGAAGCTGGCGTCCGATCACGCAGGCGCGGCCGGAGGCATCGACGACGACCTTCGCACGCAGTTCCTCGCCGTTCGTGCTTCCGTTCAAGCGCACGCCGACGGCTTTGTCGTTCTCAAAGAGCACTTCCTTCACACCGGCATCACGGACGTGAACGCCGCTCTCGCGGGCGTGGTCGAGCATCATCATGTCGAACTCGCTGCGCTCAACCTGCCAGGTGCGAGCGCGGTCGCCTTCGATGGTTTCGGAGAAATAGAAGGGCGTGGCCTCGTGTCCATCTGCGGAGACGAAACGCACGCTGTGCTTCACCGGGAAGTGCGAGGTGCGCATCTTCGGCAGCAGGCCAAGGCGGTCGAAAATGCCGTGGGTGTGCGGGATGAGCGATTCGCCGATGTGATAGCGCGGGAAGTGCGCTGCTTCGAGCACGACGCAGCGATGCCCGGCGCGGCTTAGAAAGGTGCCGAGCGCGGCACCAGCGGGGCCACCGCCGATGACGGCAACATCCCATTCGTTGTCAGTGGTTGAGTTCATGGTGACTGAGTTGGCTCCTCATGTGCGGCGCATTCGGCCACACGTTTTGAGGTGAAGGCATCGGTGAGCAGGCCTTCGACGTAGAGGCCCTCGATCTGGCGGAGACGACCGGTGACCTGGCTCTTGGTAAATTTGGCCGTGGTGCCGACGAGTTTTTTCTTCGCTTCCTCGATGTCCGCAGGCGTGGCGGGCGGCATGACGCGTTTCGGCGCGGGTCTGTTGTCTGGATCAAAGACAACGGCCTTCAAATCGGGCGCGGGGACGAGATGACGCCAGAGGAATGCCTGCATGCGGTCCTCGCAGGGCACGGCGTCGTGTTGCAGCGCGGCTTGATTCGCAGCCTGCGTGGTGCTGCCAGTGACGATGAGATCAAAGGCCGGCGTAGAGGAGGGCAGATCGCATTTGATGGCGAGTCGCGCGACGCTTTGCGTGCCGGTGAGAGTGACCGGTTTGCACGACACTCCGGCGGGCGGATTCTTCAAGGTGATGGTGATGGGCGCGGTGCAGCCGTCCTTGCGCTGCACATAGACGCTGATGCTGCCGCCGCCGGATTTGGCGCGCAGCGTGATGCTCGATGGCACGGTGCGCAGGGCAAAATCCGGCCGCGCGGCGCTGATGCGCAGGCGGTAGCCGTATTCCTCCCCGCCGCCGCGCACAGTGTCGCTGATGTGGACGCGATACGCGCCGTCGGTGGGCAGCTTGAGCGTGGCATACGAGTCGGCGTGGTGCGTGTTCACG
>CALMTT010000683.1 GCA_937872615.1 uncultured Verrucomicrobiaceae bacterium
GCGACTCGACATCGAGGATCACCGAATGGACGCGCGGGTCGCGGCCGACGGCCTCAAGCTGGTGCTTGATGCCTTCGTAGCTGGTTTCGCCGCAATAATTGCCGACCCAGGCCCCGCGGTTGATCAGCGCGCCGGTGATGGTGACGATGCCGACGCCGCTTTCCGTGCGCCGATAGGGCAAGCCGACGCGGCGGCCGCTGGCGTCTTCTTCGACGCTCGTACCGACGAACCGGCTCGCACTCGGCGTCATCACGCGCAGCGCATCAAGAGCGGCTTGCGGAAGCTGCTGCGGATCAAATTCGGTCGGATAATGGAACTCGTCGGCTTGTCGCAATTCGAAGGTCGTCTCATCGCCAGGCTCGGCACCAGCGGCCAGCGCCTCGCTGGTGATCACATGCAAACGCTGCGGCATGCCCTGCATCCGGGCCAGCAGCGCTTTGTCATCCAAATCGTCCGCGAGCAGGCTCATCGCCTCGGCCTTTGGCAGGGTGAAAAGCCGCAACTCATGCCGCAGCGGAGCCTCGGCGACCGCTTGAACGGCCGCGAGCAGGCAAAACAGCGAAGGCAGAAGCGTCGTTTTCATTGGGTGAATCGCAGAAAGGCCAGCCAGACGCGATCTTCGAGATTTCCCGACTTCACGCCGGTATCGATGGGGCGGTTCAGCGTCCCCAGCAGCACTCGCTTGCCGGGCTCTGTTCTGACACCGACCACGAGCTTTCGCGTTTCGATATTCGGGTGGCGGATGCTGCCATACAGCGTGGTGCCGTTCAGGTGGCTGACTTCGAAAGCACCGTTCAAAGCAATCACACCATCGGCTTCAGCATATTCGATTTCAATCCTTTCGCCGAGCGGGTGCATCTCAAAGGCCGTGGGACTCAGTGTCGTGATGAATCCGAAGCCGCCATTCGGATCACCGCCCTCCACTTCCGCTGGCTTGCCCAGCCCCGTTTGCCTTCCGGCACGCAGATCCTCGATCAAGCCACGGTGTGCCAAAATCAGCCGCTGCGGCAACTGCGGTGGATCAAACTCCGTCGCCGAGATGTGCTCGTCGGCATTCGACAGGACGAAGCGGCTTCCAGACTTGCTGCGGCCTGCCAGCACGCTCTCCCGCCTGCCATTTTGCACCGCCCGTTCATAAACCGCCCGCCCGTCCTGCGTCTCCAACAGCAGCGCATGTGCCGCGGCCTGCTCCAGCGACACCACCTCGAAGGTCGCCCGTAACGAAGGATAAGTGAATGGCACCGCCTCCTCGCGGGCCTTGGGTTCTGAGACCTCGTGCGCCGTCAAAAAGGCCAGCGAGAGCGTTTCCGGTGTTTTCGAGCCGGTGGGGCCGTAAGTGCCGAGAAACGCGGGCTTTCCCAAAACAAGCCGCGCATGGCCTTTGAGCTGTCGCGATGCAAAAACCGGCTTCGGAACATCCCCCTGCTTTTCCATCCCGACGAGCTCCGTGCTCATCAGTTCGTAGTGCGTTTCGCCATGGTCCACGGGTTCGAGATGGAGCGTATCGCCCAGAGGTATCGCCTCGAAAGCGGTGGCTGTGGTCGTCGAAAGGGTTCCGATGCCTGCATTGAAGGGTGAAACTGGCCCTTCAGGTGCTTCCGAGTCCTTTTTCGAACCTCCCGGGTTCACGATGGCCAGCGATGGGATGATCTGCGGAGGATCAAACTCGGTCGGATACTCGAACTGGACGTTTTGCTCCGCCGTCGAACGCATTCCTAGCCGGCCATGGATGAGGATGAGCTTCTCCAACTTTGCTCCGGCGGTTTTCAGGACCTCCGCATGCATTGCCGCACCATCCAGTGGACGTCGCATGAGCGTCACGGCTGCCTCACGAGGCAGCGCAAACACCTCCGCCCGGAACAGTCGCTGCCGCACATCCTGGGCAACTGCCGGCAGAGCCAGCAGGAAGCCGATAAGGACGAAAAGCTTTGTCATTCCGCTAAGGCTATCAAAACAGCCTGCCGTGGAGAAGAAATTTTTTGGCTTCCCCTTCAAACCTCGCCGATATTCCGCGCTCTCCTTTCTTTCCCCTTTTCTCATGGACCCCATCTACGTCATCGGCCATCGCAATCCCGACACGGACGCCATCTGCTCCGCCATCGGCTACGCGGCGTTTTTGCGGGATGTGCGGAAGATGAACGCGGTGGCCGCGTGCTGTGGCGAGGTGAGCGTGCGCACAAACTGGGTGCTGCACACCGCGGGTGTCGAGGCGCCGAAGCTGCTCCTCGATGTGCGCCCCACGGCCGTGACGATCTGCCGCAAAGATGTGCTCACGGCGAAACCGGCTGACACGTTCCTCTCCGTGTATCGCAAGATGATCGAGCACGGCTTCCGCTCGATTCCCGTCGTGGATGATGAAGGCCGCCTGCTCGGTGTGCCGTCGATCCAGGACATGGCGCAGCTTTTCCTGCCTGCGGAAGCCGGCACGCACGCGGGCAACCGAGCGGTGCCCACGAGCCTCGAAAACATCGTTGCTGCGCTTGGCGGCACGCTGGCCGGAGACACGACGGGTTCGGACAAGGTGCAGGAATTCGTGCTCGTGGTGGCCGCGTCGAGTGTCGAGACCTCGCGTCAGCGCGCGATGCAGTTCCAATCCCGCGATGTGGCGCTCGTCACGGGCGACCGGCCGGAGATTCATGCGCTCGCCATCGAGCTCGGGGCGCGTTGTTTGATCATCACGGGCGGATTCAAGCCTTGGGACAGCATTTTGGACCAGGCGAAGGCCAAAGGCGTCGCCATCATTTGCTCGCCGCATGACACCGCGAGCACCTCGCAGCTCCTGCGCTTCTCGCGGCCCATCGGCGAGGCATTGACGGAGGATTTCCTCTCCTTCGGTTCGCGTGCGCCGCTGAAGGAGATCGTGCATGCGGTGCAAGGCTCCGCGCAGCCGCTCTTTCCCGTCGTGGACGAGGAGACGCGGCATCTCGTGGGTGTTTTCTCCAAGTCCGACCTCATCGACACGCCTCGCGCGAAGCTCGTGCTCGTCGATCACAATGAATTCGCCCAAGCCGTTGCTGGTGCGGACGAGGCGGAAATTATTGAGGTCATCGACCACCATCGTCTGAGCGGTAATTTGCGCACGAAGGAGCCGATTCGCTTCCTGAATGAGCCCGTGGGCAGCACCTCCACCATCGTCGGCATTATGTATCGCATGCGTGGTGCGGCACCGGACAAAGGCACCGCCATCTGCCTCTGCGCGGGCATCATTTCCGACACGCTGCACCTCACCAGCCCCACGACGACGAGCACGGACAAGGAAATCCTCGCTTGGCTCGCCAGCATCGGCGGCATCGACAGCGCCCAGTTCGTGAAGGACTTCTTCGCTGCAGGCTCGATGCTTCGCGAAAACACCCCCGACCGTGCGTTGGAGAGCGACCGCAAGGTCTTCGAGGAAAACGGCTGGCACATCAGCATCAGCCAGATCGAGGAGCTCGGCCTCGACGAGTTCTGGAAGCGCGAAAAAGACCTCCAGGCCGCTCTTCACGCTCTTTTGACCAAGCACAGCCTGCACTTCGCCTGCCTCATGGTCACGGACATCACCCGTCATCACAGCGTTTTGCTCGTGGCGGGTGATCAGCGCGTCATCGCCGCCATCGACTACCCGCAGGCGAAAGAGCACGTTTATGACATGCCGGGCGTCGTCAGCCGCAAAAAGCAGCTCTTCCCCTACATGAGCCACGTCGTGACCAAACTGGCCGCGCCGTGAAAAAGGGGCCTTTTTGCCTTCAAGAGGACTTAAACTTCTGCTTGCCAAAGGGGGCTTCAGTGTCAAAATCCGCGCCCTCTAACCCACCCAACACGATTCTTGCTGGCAAGTAGCCCGCAAATTCCCCAACAAAGACACATGAGCGAAGCCTCCACCATCGATCCCGCCTCCTTCAAGCAGCATGCCAAAGACACCGGCAGCTCGGACGTGCAGATTGCCATTCTCACGAAGCGGATCAACGAACTGACGCAGCACCTCGCTGTGCATCAGAAAGATCATTCCACCCGTCGTGGCCTCCTGCAAATGGTCGCCCGCCGCCGCAAGCTGCTCGACTACCTCAAGGTGACCGCCAATGAGCGTTACCTGAGCGTCATCAAGAGCCTCGGCCTGCGCCGCTAATCTCCAAATTTACCGAAGGGTGATGCCAAGTGCATCGCCCTTCGTGTTTCAGGGCGTGGAGTTACTTTTTCAGGACGCATGATCGTCCTCGAACTTGGTTGCGCATGCGTTCTCAGCCTCGCCTCAGCTTGGCTCTATGCCCTTAGCTCTTCGCCCTCTGCGGCGAAGCCTTTTCCCCTAAACCAAACCAAAACACACTGCCACCATGGCTATCCACACACAAAACATCCAGCTCGGTGCTGGAACCCTCCAGATCGAAACCGGCAAATTTGCCAAACTCGCCGACGGCGCCGTCACCGTGCGTCTCGGTGACACCATCGTCCTCGTCACCGCCGTCTCCGCCACGAAAGTGAAGGACGGCCAGGACTTCTTCCCGCTCTCCGTCGAGTACAAGGAGAAAGCCTCCGCCGCAGGCCGCTTCCCCGGCGGTTACTTCAAGCGCGAAGGCCGCCCCACGGAAAAGGAAATCCTCACCTGCCGCATGACGGACCGCCCGCTGCGTCCGCTCTTCCCGAAAGGCTACTACTACGACACCCAGGTCGTCGCCATCCTGCTCTCCGCCGACGGCGAGAACGACCCGGACATCTGCGCCATGAACGGTGCCTCCGCCGCTCTTTGCGTGTCGGACATTCCCTTCGCCGGCCCTGTCGGTGCTGTGCGCATCGGTCGCATCAATGGTGAGTTCATCATCAATCCCACGCAGTCCCAGCGTCTCGACAGCGACCTCGACCTCGTTTACGTCGGCAACAAAACCGACGTCATCATGATCGAAGGTGCCGCCAACGAACTGCCCGAGGCTGAGTTCGTCAAAGCGCTGCACTTTGCCCAAGGCGAAGTCACCAAGATCGTCGCCGCCCAGGAAGAGCTCACCAAGCTCGCTGGCAAGCCGAAGCGCGAAGTCCCCCTCATGCTCGTGAAAGACGAACTCCTCGAAATCGCCTACGCCGTCGCTGGCGACCGCATCGAAGGCGCTCTCTACACGCCGTCCAAGGTTGCCCGTGGCAAAGCCGTCGGCGCTTTGAAGGACGAAGTGGCCGAGGCCATCAAGGCCAAGTTCCCCGAAGCTACCGCCTTCGAGGTCAGCCAGGCCTTCGACTACCTCCAGAAGAAAGCCTTCCGCATCTCCATCCTCGACAAGCAGAGCCGCTGCGACGGCCGTGGCATCGACCAGCTCCGCCCGCTCTCCGGTGAAGCCTCCGTGCTTCCCCGCACGCACGGCTCCGCCAGCTTCACCCGCGGCGAAACGATGGCCCTTTCCATCGCCACGCTCGCCCCTGCCGACGAAGCCCAGGAAATGGACACCTACGCTGGTGGCCCGGATTCGAAGCGCTTCATCCTGCACTACAACTTCCCTCCGTTCTCTGTCGGTGAAACCGGCCGCTTCGGTGGTCAGAACCGTCGTGAAATCGGCCACGGTGCCCTCGCCGAGCGCTCCATCGAGCCTGTCATCCCTGACAAGGCCACCTTCCCCTACGCCATCCGCGTGAGCAGCGAAGTCATGGAGTCCAACGGCTCCACCTCCATGGCCTCCGTTTGCTCGGGCGTCATGGCCCTCCTCGACGCCGGTGTGCCCATCAAGCGCATCAAGATGACCGTCTACATCATCAGCGGTCTGATGGCGGGCATCGCCGGGCTGACGTTCGCCATCGTCAACATCCCGCAGGCGATGGGACACGCCTTGCTGGCGACGGTCAACCCTGTTTTCGGCATCTACACGCTCATGGTGGCCGTACCCGTGGGGGCGATCTTCACCGGCTCGGTGTTCATGAACGTGTCCACCACAGCGGCTCTATCAGTGGCGACCGGATCCGGGTTGGCCGGTGTGCGTGATGCCGACAGGCTACAGGCGCTCGCGGCGCTGGCGTTCCTCCTGGAGGCGGCGGGCCTGCTCCTCGTTTTCGGCCAGGACACCCCAGACGACTTCGTACTCTGTCCATTCGGTCTCATTTGACATGCAGTAGATGGAATCCTTCCACGTCTCATCCATCGTCTGACGCATCAGAATGCGATAGAAGGTGATTCCATTTTCGATCGGGGCCTGCCCAGTAGCTTCGCGAATCGCGGTGAACATCTCGTTTGGAGCGAGGCCGGTTCCGATGAGGTATGTTTCGTACGACTCTACGAGCGGGTCGGTTGGAGCCCACACGTGCAGTGTCATCCATAATCTGCGATGCAGCCGAGCCAATCCCTGAACACTGAGTGCAGTGACCGTGGAAAGAGGAGTTGCCAGGATCTCCTGCAAGCCCGATCGGCACTCGGCGTCCCTCATGAGCCCCGCACAGGCGGAGACCTTCTGCACAAGTGCAGCATAGCCAGCCTCTGGATTAACGAGACTGTCTGCTTCCGCAGCAGCCAGGGCTTCACCGTATCGCTCCAGTTCCAGCAGCGCGGCGGCCCGGTAATGACCACTCCACTGTGTATTAGGCTTCCACTGGTCGAATCGATCCAGATACGTCAGCACAGGCTCGTACTGCTCCAGTCCGTAGGCATACAGCGCCGCCTCCCAAGCGACATCGGGATCTTGAGTTCCCTCACGCAGACACATATCAAGGACAGCCAGTCCATCTCGGCGTCGATCAGTCTGGCTGTAGACCTCTGCTAGTTGCAGGGCCGGAG
>CALMTT010000684.1 GCA_937872615.1 uncultured Verrucomicrobiaceae bacterium
CAGGCTGGTCACGGTCACCGCGACCACGCTGCCGTCGACATCGACGCCGCCCAGGGGAAGTACACCCAGGCCGGGCTGTACCCGAACCCGACCCTCGGCGCGAACTGGGACGAGATCGGCGACCGGACCGGGCCGGGCGGGATCTGGAACGCGCCGATGGTCATGCAGGAGATCGTGACCGCGAACAAGCTCGGGCTCAGCCGGGCGGTCGCCCTCAAGGAGGTGGACCAGGCCACGCTCGCGGTCGCGGCCGAGCGGTACAAGCTGCTCGCCGGGGTGCGGGCGGCGTACTTCGACGTGCTCGTCTGGCAGCGCCGCGCCGACCTGACGGCCGAGCTGGTGAAGCTCGCCGGGTTCACCGTGGACACGGCCGAGAAGCTGCTCAGGGCGCAGCTCGTCGCCCGGCTCGACATCGTGCAACTGGAGGTCGATCTGGAGCGGTTGCTGCGCATCAACAACACAGTCCGGCTGATTCCGCAGGAAACGCGCCGCAATGCCAATCTGGCGCTGCATCCGGTCGATGTGTTCGTGATCTACCCGTCGCGCGAACTGGATGCGATTGCTTCGCGCCACAGCCAGGATTTTCCGCCGATGATCCGCTTCCTGCTGGGAGGTCTGGGGGGGATGCGCCGGCGCAGCTCGGTGCTGGCCAGTTATCTGCTGTTCGAAAAAGCCTATTGCCGCGAGCTGATTCGCCTGGGTTACAGCGACACCATGGAGCGGCGCGATGAAATGCTACAGTTCCTGCAGCGCCGCGACAATTCTCCGCCAGTGCTGGTGGCGCAACCCGCCGACGCAGGGTAACGCTGAGCGGCGACTTGGCGCTGCCTGTGCCGGCGTGCCGCTGGATCGCCCCATCGGCATCGCGACGAAGCAGATCACGGAGATGATGAGGGTCTGATCTTTAAAGCCGTTCGTTGCATCGGCTTCTCTTTGCCTTCTCTGCCTCTTTGCCCCTCTGCGGCGAAAGCGAACGTCGGGTGACTCGGTTTTGCCGCAAAGGAGCAGAGAAGCAAAGAACGCAGTGAGGTCACTCCTTCGCCGCCGGACGAAAACGCTCGGCGACACGCTCTACACCGCCGCGAGCGCCATCGACAGCTTCGAAGCTGGAGGTCTTGGCATTCCACCCAGTCTTCTTCGGGTAAGGGTGAAGTTGCATTTCCCATTCGGTTTTGCCGTTCACGATGTGGCGACCGGTGAGGGTTTCGGGAGCCTTGCCATCTTCTCGCCATGCACGGATGGCATCGAGGAGGTTCGGCGCTTGATTCACGCCTGGGCCGCCGCCGTGGGCCATGCCGGGCACGAGGTAGAGGCGGAAGAACGACTGCGCTTTTTCCAAGCTGCCGAAGTGCTCCACGACGCGTTCGTAGTAGTCGATCGTGGCCTGCGGTGGCACCACGGAGTCGGCAGCACCCGTCGTGGCGATGAGTTTGCCGCCGCGTTTTTCAAACGCGGAGAGGTTGGCGTTCTCCGCATTCAGATAAGGCGCGAGCGCGGCGGTGTAGGTGTCGAGGTCGTTGCTGAAATTGATGTCTTCCAAGGGCTTCTCTTTGCCGAAGACCCATTGAAACAGATACAAATGGCCGTGCGACGCCGACAGCGATGACCCGAGCGGGATGCCGTTGAAGAGTCGCTCGTCCGTTTTGGCATGGCGAGGGCCGTCGAAGAGCTTTCGCAAGGCCTTGGCATGCTCGTCGGTGAGCGACGCGTCCTTCTTCCGCGCCAAATCGATCACTGCTTCGATGTCCTGCATGGTGCAGCGTGGATCGGAGACAAACTTGCCCGCAGCGAGCGGGATCTCGCGCGGAGCCATGAACTCATTGGCAGCGGCGATCACATTCGCCTCCTGCTCCTTCGTGAACGGGCATTGCTTCAAGATCTGGTCATTCCACAAAAAGTAGGCATGCAGCGGCGTGCGACAGTGCGCGGGCACGGCGGCGGTGATGCCGTCGTAGTCCTCGGGATAGCGTTGAGCCTCCTGCAACGCCTGCTGGCCGCCGGTGGAGCCGCCGCTGAAATACGAAAACGCTGGTGCTTTGCCGTAATGCGCCCGCACGAGTTGTTTTGCGGTCACCGTCATGAGATGCGTAGCGCGAAAACCGAAGTCCTTCCACACCTCGCGATTGCCGATGCCTGAGTCTGAGTTCGGGGCCGTGCCCATGTCGGTGGTCGCCGCGGCGTAACCGGCGGCGCTGTGGCCTGCGAGTGAGCTCGAATTGATCTTTCCTGCCGCACCTCCATTACCGAGGCCGAGGAAGCGACCGTTCCACTTCGCCGCATCGGGTAGCCAGACCTCGACATTGATGTTGGAGCCCTTCGCGGGTTGCAGCAGCAGCTTCACGACGGTGCTATCGCCCTTCGGAGCACGCTGCACATCCACTTTAGCCGCGTGCTCGATTTTGAGGGCTTGTAGCTTGGCCAACGGGTCATCGGCAAAAGCCGTGAAGGAGGTCAGCAGGGCACAAAGGCCGAAAAGTGAGAGTGTTTTGATCATGGGCTGCCATCCTTCAACGCTCGATCAGGCTCACTCATCGCGGAGATTTGGCGTCGTCTGAGTAAGACAGCGTGGAGAGAGCCGTTTCGAAGATGCATGTTTCGCGCCTTCTTTCTTCTTCTCGCCAGCACATCGCTGTTGTCCGCTCAAACCATCGTCAATGTGTGGCCGGAGGGGCGGATGCCCGGAAATGGCGCGAAGGAGCCTGAGTCGGAGGTGCAGCGCAAAGATGGCTTTCAGCGCATCACGAATGTCAGCAAGCCCACGCTGAGCTTGTTTGCGGCGCAACGGGCCGATGGCAAGGCGGCACCAGCGATCATCGTATGCCCGGGCGGTGGTTACAGCTACTGCGTGATGGATAAAGAAGGCTCCGAGATCGCCGCGTGGCTCAACAAGAATGGCATCAGCGCCCTTGTGCTGAAGTATCGCACACCGAACAATCGAGAAGGGGCTTTTCAAGATGTGCAGCGGGCGCTGAGCCTCACGCGAGCGAAGGCCGCTGAGTGGAAGATTGATCCCAAACGCCTCGGCGTGATCGGTTTCTCGGCTGGTGGCAATCTGGCGGCGAAGGCGAGCGCTCCGGTCGTGGAGCGTTCGTATGCCGCGGTGGATGAAATCGATCAGCAGAGCTGCCGGGCGGATTTCGCCATTCTTGTGTATCCGGCCTATCTCGACGGGAAAGACGGTCAGGTGGCCACGGACCTGAAAGTGAGTCCGAGCATTCCGCCCACGCTCATCGTGCACAGCGAGGACGACAAGCGTCACGTGACGGGCAGCAAGGTTTACCACGAGGCTTTGAACGCCGCGAAGATCGCGCATGAGTTCAAACTCTACCCAACGGGCGGTCATGGCTATGGCCTGCGCTGCGAACGTGAGGCAAAGGTGTGGCCTGAGGATGCGATGAAGTGGCTGGAGAGCATCGGCATGCGCTGATTCTCACCATCGGGGTTGCCGTGAAGGCGGTTTCCGGTGTAGAACGGCGGCCTTCTCATGAAAGTCCTGACCCTCGCCCTGTCTTCCGCGCTTCTTCTGGCCGCTTGCTCATCCTCCGAACCGAAAAACGAGATCGCGGCCGCGAAACCCATCGTGACCACCCCGACCAAGGCACCTGCTGCGGCATCCGATGGATCGGGTGCGATGACGACGGCGAGCGGTTTGCGCTACAAGGTGCTGGCCTCTGGACCTGCGGGTGGCGTTTCGCCGACCGTTGGCGACACGGTGGTGGTGCACTACCGCGGCACGTTGGTGGATGGCACCGAGTTTGACAGCTCTTACTCCCGCGGACAGCCCGCGACGTTTGGCGTGGGGCAGGTGATCCGTGGATGGACGGAGGCGCTTCAGATGATGAAGCCGGGTGACAAGTGGCTGATCCACATCCCCTACAACCTCGCCTATGGCATGCAGGGCTCACCGCCGAAGATCCCGCCTTTCGCCGACCTCGTTTTCCAGGTCGAGCTGCTGCAGGTGCTGCATTAAGCGATTACTTCGCGGTGCCTTCGAGAGCTTGCTCGAGGGCTCGCCAGCCTAGCATGGCGCATTTGACGCGCTGCGGGAATTTTTGGACGCCTTCGAGGAGTGTGAGCTCGCCGAGGGCGTCTTCATCTTGAGGTTTGCCGTCGCCCATGACGATGCGCCGGAAGTCCTCGCGCATGGCGGCGGCCTCATCGGATGTCTTGCCTTTGACCTTCACGGTCATCATCGAGGCACTGGCCTGGCTGATGGCGCAGCCCTGGCCGGTGAATTTGATGTCGGCGATGTGGTTCTGGTCGTCGAGCTTCACCCAGACGTCGATCTCGTCTCCGCAGGAGGGATTGTCACCATGGGCATGGAGGCAGGGCGGCGGGATCTCGCCGTGGTTCCGCGGTTTGCGGGAGTGGTCGAGAATGACGGACTGGTAGAGATCGCGGAGCTCTTCGGGGGACATTGGTGAATGACGAATGCGGAATGACGAATGACGAATGGATTTAGGAGAAGAAGCGGCGGGCGGAGTCGAGGACTTCGGCGAGGCGGTCGATCTCCTGCGTGGTGTTGTAGAGATAGAAGCTGGCGCGGGTGCTGCCGGGGACTTTGAAGCGCTTCATCAAAGGCTGGGTGCAGTGATGGCCGCCGCGCATGGCGATGCCGTAGGTGTTGGCCCATTCGACGATGTCGTGCGGGTGCGCGAAGTCGCAATGGAAGGAGACAAGGGAGCCGCGGGGACCGGTTTGAGGCCCGAGGATGCGGAGGCCTTCGATGCTGCTGAGGCGTTCGAGGGCATGCTGGGCGAGTTCGAGACCGTGCTGCTCGATGTTTGGCAGGCCGATGGCTTCGAGGTAGTCGATGGCGGCGGCGAGGCCAATGGCTCCGGCGATATCGGGTGTGCCGGCCTCGAACCGGGCGGGCGGTGGCTTGTAGGTGCAGCTATCGAGGGTGACGGTGAGGATCATTTCTCCGCCGCCATGCCATGGGGGCATGGTTTCGAGGATGGCCATGCGGCCGTAGAGGACGCCGATGCCGGTGGGGGCGCAGACTTTATGGCCGGAAAAGGCGAGGAAGTCGCAGCCGATGTCCTGAACGCTGACGGGGATGTGCCCGGCGCTCTGCGCGGCATCGACGAAGGTGGTGGCGCCGAGGGCTTTGGCCTTGGCGCACATCTCGCGGACGGGATTGATGGTGCCGAGGGAGTTGGAGATGTGGACGAGGGCGAGGAGCTTGACCTCTGGAGTGAGAAGCTTTTCGAAGGCCTCCTGGTCGAGCGTGCCGTCGTCGAGGACGGGGATGTGTTTGAGCGTGGCACCGGTGCGCTGGGCGGCGAGCTGCCAGGGCACGAGATCGCTGTGATGCTCCATGCCGGTGGTGAGGATGACATCGCCCGGTTTTAAATTGGCACCACACCAGGCATTGGCGACGAGGTTGACGCCTTCGGTGGTGCCGCGGGTGAAGATGATCTCATTCTCCGAGGCGGCGCTGATGAAGCGGGCGACGGTGCGCCGCGCGGCCTCGAAGGCATCGGTGGCACGCATGCTGAGGGCGTGGAGGGCGCGGTGGACGTTGGCATTGTCCCGCTCGTAGTAGCGGGTGAGGGCGTCGATGACGGCGCGGGGCTTTTGCGAGGAGGCTGCGCTGTCGAGGTAGATGAGCGGGTGGCCATCGACCTCCTGCTTGAGGATGGGGAAGTCGTCTCGGATGCGCAGCCAGTCCATGAGGCGTCGGGAAATCAGCGGTTGGCGATGTTTTCGACCGCGATGCGTCGCGGAAGAGGTGATCGTCCTTCGTAGGCGGGGGCGTTTTGGATGCGGCCAGCACGCGTTTCGATGGGCGCGCCGGGTTTGCCAGCCTCGTTTTCGACGAGAAGATAGGGCCACAGACGCAGGGCGGTGTTCAAGGCTGGGCCTATCAACTGACAACTGCTCAGGGCCAGCACGGCGGGCACGAGCAGCAAGAGGCGGAAAACGACTTTCATGAAGGGGGAAGCGGTTACCATGCGGCGGACCGCTTTGCAAGATGCCTCACGAACGCTCGACGAGGGCTCCACGCCCGATGCCGCGGTATTGGAAGCCGAAGTCGGCGGCGGCGACGGGGTCGATGAGGTTGCGACCGTCAAAAATGAGAGGGGTGCGCATGGCCTCGCGGAGCAGGGCGAGATCAATGGCGCCGAATTCGGGCCATTCGGTGGCGATGACGAGGGCTTCGGCATCGTTGGCGGCATCGAGGGCTGAGGTGGCAAAGCGGACTTTGGATGCGATGGGGAGCTCGCGGGCCTTTTCCATGCCTTTGGGGTCGAAGACGCTAATTTCAGCACCTTCGGCCACCATGGCCTCGACGAGGCGGATGGCGACGGAGGAGCGAACGTCGTCGGTGTTGGGTTTGAAGCTGAGGCCCCAGATGGCGATTTTCTTTTCTTTGAGGACCCACAAGGCTTCGCGAAGGGCATCGAGGAAGCGTTTGAACTGGCGGTCGTTGATGCGCTGGACTTCTTCGAGGAGGCCAAACGGCGTTCCGAGCTGTCGTGCGATGGCAATGAAGGCGGCGATGTCTTTAGGGAAGCATGAGCCGCCGTAGCCGAGGCCGGCATTGAGGAAGGCTCGGCCAATGCGTTTGTCCGTGCCGATGCCTTCGGTGACCTTGATGACATCGGCGCCGGCGGCTTCGCAGATTTCGGAGAGGGCGTTTGCGTAGCTGATCTTGAGGGCGAGGAAGGAGTTCGCGGCGTGTTTGATGAGCTCGGCGCTGTTGATGTCGGTGACGAGCAGGGCGGCGAAGGTGAGCTTCTCCTCCTCGCGCAGATCCTGCACGGCCTGCGCGATGGGCTTGGCGTGCTGCCAGAAGTTGCCGAAGCCCAGCTCCTCGACCTGGGAGACGGCAAACTTGATGCCCTCCTCCTCGTAGATCTTGAAGTCCGAGCGCACCACCCGCTCCGGCGGGCTCGCCAGAATGACGGAGCCGGAATTGAAGATCTCGTCCGCGAGGTGCTTCGAGTTGACGCCGGCAATCTCCGAGAGCCAGGCGAGCATGAGGGCGTCTTTGCCGGTGGTGGTCGGGCCGTTGAGGTGAAGCGTGTCCGAGATGAGGCCCGACATCATGATGCCGGCGATCGCGGGCGACGGGAGGATGTTCTCCCGGCGGAAGAGATCGGCGACAATCGTGCACGTGGAGCCGACCGGCTCATTGATGAACAGGATGGGTTGCGCGGTGTTGATCGAGCCGAGGCGGTGATGGTCGATGATTTCGGCGATGGTGACTTCGTCGGCGCCGGGCACGGCCTGCGTCAGTTCGTTGTGGTCCACGAGCACAAGGCGGGTGGGCACGGGCTTGAAGATGTCGCTCTT
>CALMTT010000685.1 GCA_937872615.1 uncultured Verrucomicrobiaceae bacterium
GGGCAGTGATGGCCAGTTTTCGCGGACACCTCGCTTTTTCTACCGGCCTCGGTTTCCTCTATGGGGGAATCGGGGCCAGCCAATTCAAATTCGATCCACCCACCGCCATTCTCGGAGCCGGACTGACCGCCGTTGGCGGTATGTTACCCGATCTCGATAGTGATTCGGGTGTGCCGATCCGCGAATTGTTCGGCATGGCTTCGGCCATTATCCCTTTATTTCTCATGCCTCGCTTGGGCACCAGTGAATTTTCGCACGAAGAAATTATTCTCGTGCTGATTATTTTTTACGCGCTGCTCGCCATGCTGTTGGCGATGACGGGCGCGGTTGCCTGGCCGCGGTTCGACCGGCTGGGCTATCATCCGACCCTGTTCTCCGGATTTCGGCAGGCTCGTGGGCTCCTGCTTCCGCTCCTGCTTCCCCTCCCTCGGCCCCGGCACCCCCTCGGCAGTGCCGCAGACCTTCGCTCAAAGCAAGGCTCAGCTCCAGTCGAGCACGACCTTGCCGCAGTTGCCGCTTTCCATGGCGGCGAAGCCTTGTTCGAAGTCGGTGTAGTGGAAGCGGTGGGTGATGATGGGCGCGATGTTCACGCCGTTTTCGAGCATGACGCTCATCTGATACCAGGTCTCATACATCTCGCGGCCGTAGATGCCGTGGATGGTGAGCATGTTGAAGATGACCTTGTTCCAATCGATGGCGATTGGCTCGCTGGGGATGCCGAGCATGGCGATTTTGCCGCCGTGGCACATGTTGTCGATCATGTCGCGGAAGGCGGTGGCGTTGCCGCTCATCTCCAGGCCCACGTCGAAGCCTTCCTTCATGCCGAGTTGCTTCTGCACATCAGCAATGTTGCCGGTTTTGACGTTCAAGGCGACCGTCGCACCCATTTTTCGCGCGAGATCGAGGCGGTAGTCGTTCACATCGGTGATGACGACGTGGCGTGCGCCGGCGTGCTTCACCACCGGGATGGCCATGATGCCGATGGGGCCTGCGCCGGTGATCAAAACGTCCTCGCCCATGCATTCAAAGGCCAGCGCGGTGTGAACGGCGTTGCCGAACGGATCGAAAATGCTCGCCACCTCCTCATCCACGCCTTCGCGATGATGCCAGACGTTCGTCATCGGCACGCTGATGTATTCGGCGAAGGCACCCGCGCGGTTCACGCCGATGCCGACGGTGTCTTTGCAAAGGTGACGACGACCCGCGAGGCAGTTGCGACAGCGACCGCACACCACATGACCTTCGGCGCTGACGATTTCGCCGGGATGGAAGTCGTTCACGTTGCTGCCGACGGCGACGACCTCACCCACAAACTCATGTCCGACGACCATCGGAACGGGGATCGTCTTCTGCGCCCAGGCGTCCCATTTGTAGATATGCAGGTCCGTGCCGCAGATGCCGGTTTTGCGGACCTTGATGAGGACATCATTGATGCCGACCTGCGGCTCCGGGACATCCTGGAGCCACAATCCGCGCTCCGAGCGTGCTTTGACGAGTGCTTTCATGGTTGGCGGTATATTGGACGCCTGTCCGAGATATTGGCAAGCGGGATTTTTGAGCCCCGTGTGATTGAACGGACTTATCCTTTCACCCCCGCAGCACCTTCGCCGCGTCTTCGGCCTTCGTATCAAATTCACCCTCCCACTTCGCCACGACGAGCATGGCGAGCGAGTTGCCGATGAGGTTGGTGATGGCACGGGCTTCGGACATGAAGCGGTCGATGCCAAGGATGAGGGCGAGGCCGGCCACGGGGATGGTGCCGGTGGAGGCGAGCGTGGCCGCCAGCGTGATGAAGCCGCCGCCAGTGACGGCCGCCGCGCCTTTCGAGGTCAGCAGCAGCACGGCGAGTATGCCGAGCTCCTGCCAGAGCGTCAGATGCGTGTTCGTGGCCTGCGCCACAAACAGCGCCGCCATCGTGAGGTAGATGCTGGTGCCATCGAGATTGAAGGAGTAGCCCGCAGGCAGCACGATGCCGACGACGCCCTTTGAGCAGCCCGTCTTCTCCATCTTCGTCATGAGCTGCGGCAGCGCTGCCTCCGAGGACGAGGTGCCCAGCGTGAGCAGCAGCTCCTCTTTGATATGCTTCAGCATCTTCCAAAGGCTGAAGCCATTCCAGCGGGCGATCAGCCCCAGCACCACAAACACAAACAGCAGGCAGGTCAGGTACACACAGGCCAGCAGCAGGAGCAGGCTTTTGAGCGAACCGACACCGTATTTGCCAATGGTGAAAGCCATCGCGCCAAACGCGGCCACCGGCGCGGCTTTCGTCACGATGCCGACGATGCCAAAGAACATCTGCGAGACCAGATGGAGCAACTCGGTGATCATCTCCGCCTTTTCGCCCATCTTCGCGAGAGCGATGCCGGCCAGGATGGCGAGAAAGAGCACCTGCAGGATCTCACCTTCCGCGAAAGCACTGACAAAGGTCTTTGGAATGATGTGCAGCAGATGATCCACCACGCTCTGCTTCGCCGCGGCGGCCTGATAACCGGCCAGCTTCGCCGAATCGGCATCACTCACCCGCAACTCCGCCACGTTCACATTCATGCCGGTGCCCGGTTCGATGACTTTCGCCACCACGAGGCCGATGATGAGGGCCAGGGTGGTCACCACTTCAAAGTAGAGCAGTGCCTTCCAGCCCACGCTGCCCAGCTTTTTGAGGTCGCCCATGCCCGCGATGCCGTGGACGACGGTGCAAAAGATGATCGGCGCGATCAGCATCTTCACCGCGCTCACAAACGCCGTGCCCAGCGGCTCAAGCGAAGCGCCGAGGTCCGGCTTCACGATGCCCAGCAGCACGCCGAGCGTGATTCCGAGCAGGACCTGGACGTAGAGACTTTTGAGCCATTTCATGGGCGCGGATGCTGGCAGGTCCGCCAAGAAATGTCATTGGCGATTTTCGTGCGCATCATTCGCCCGTTTCCTGCGTTTAGCTTGCCACACGCATGCCCCGAATCGTCTGGCAAAACCTGAATCTGACCTGGCTGGCCGCCGGTGTGGTGATTTTGGTGCTTGGGCTGCTCATCGTGGGTTACTGGCGCTCGCCGGTGCGTGGTTGGAAGAGGCTTGCGGCCTTGTTTTGCAAAACGGCGGCTCTTGCGCTGCTGGCGCTGTGCCTGCTCGATCCGCTCTCGACGCGTTCGATGCCGAAAAAGGGCGAAAACGAGGTCGTGGTGCTTGTGGATGCCAGCGCATCGCTCGACCTCGCGGAGACGGTCGGCGCTGAAACGCGGGCCTCGCAGGTGCAAAAGGCGCTGGTGGCCGGAAATGACGACGCGGCGTGGATTCGAGCCCTCGGCGAGGACTTTCGCCTGCGCCTGATGACGGCCGGCTCGCAAACGGTGAGCATGCCGCACTTTCGTGGATTGAAGTTCGATGGCACCCGCTCGGACTTTGCCCGCACGCTGATGACGCTGCGCTCCGGCGGCACGAATCTAGCCGCGGTGGTCGTCGTGAGTGATGGCAATGCCACCGATGCCTCGGCATGGAAAACCGAGGCGAAGGGCGCTCCGATCTTCACCGTGCTCGCGGGCCAGAAGACGCCACAGCCGGATTTGAGCATCGAGGAGGCCACGGTGGCCACGAGTCCCTTCGAAGATGCACCGGTGACGATCACCGCTCGCGTCGCAGGCAGTGGCAAGGCCACGCTGCAAGTGCTCGGCGAGGACAAAAAGGCCGTGGCGACGGAGAAGGTGACCTTGAATGGCAACGCGGCGCAGACGGTGCGTCTCCGCGTGCCGGTGGCGAAGCCCGGCGTGTCGTTTTATCGCCTCGAATTGAAGGGTGAAGACACCCAAGAAGCCACGCTGGCGAACAACACGCGTCTGCTGGCCGCGGATCGCGGCGCAGGGCCGTATCGCGTGCTGTATGTCACCGGTCGGCCGAACTGGGAATACAAGTTCCTGCGCCGTGCCATCGCGGGTGATGATGACATTCAGATGCCGGCGCTGGTGCGCATCGCGAAGCGGGAGCCGAAGTTCGAATGGCGTGGCAAGGCCGGTGAGAGCGTGAATCCGTTGTTTCGGGGTTTTGGAGCCAAAGATGGCGAGGAGGCGCAACGCTACGACCAGCCGGTGATCATTCGTTTGGGCACGAAGGACGCCAAGGAGCTGAGCGATGGCTTCCCGAAGGCCGCGGAGGACTTCTTCGCCGAATTTCGCGCCATCATCCTCGATGACATCGAGGCGCAATTTTTCACGCAGGAGCAGATGAACCTCATCGAGCGCTTCGTGAGCGAACGCGGCGGCGCCTTGATGATGCTCGGCGGCCAGGAATGCTTCCGCAGCGGTGGTTACGACAACACTCCCATCGGTCGCATGCTGCCGGTGTATCTCGATCAGGCCGCGAGCGGTCCGGCGATTGGCGATGCGAGGTTCAATCTGACTCGCGAGGGCTGGCTGGAGTCGTGGATGCGGCTGCGGGCGGATCGCGAGGAGGATGAGAAGCGCCTCACGACGATGGCGGCCTTCCATTCGGTGAATCCGGCTTTCTCGATCAAGCCGGGAGCAAGCATCCTGGCGACGGTTTCCGATGCGCAGAACAGCTACCCGGCCGTGGCGGTGCAGCGATTCGGCGAAGGCCGCGTCGGTGGCGTTTTCATTGGCGATTTCTGGCGCTGGGGCCTGCATGATGAGGAATCGCACAAGGACATGGACCGCCTGTGGCGTCAGATGATGCGCTGGCTCGTCGTCGATGTGGCGGACGCGGTCACCTTTTCCTCGGAGATCGACGCCGCGGATCGCGAGCGGGTGAAGCTGGCCGTGCGTGTGCGGGATCGGGCCTTCAAGCCGAACAGCGATGCCATCGTGAAGATCGAGGTCACGCAGCCCGATGGCACGAAGTCGCAGCTCTTCGCCGAGCCGAGCTTGAAGGAGCCTGGGCTGTTTGAGACGGAGTTTTTTGCCAGCAAGCCGGGCAACTACCGCGCCAGCACCAGCGTGGAGGACGCGGAGAAACGCACACCGCTCGGCACGAAGCACGTGGGATGGACTTATGACCCTCTCGCGGTCGAATTCGCGAAGCTGGAGCCGAATCGCGACTTGATGAAGCGCCTCGCCGAGGACACCGGCGGAAAGATGATCGCGCTCGAAGACATCGGCACGCTGCCGGAACTGCTGAAAAACATCCGCGTGCCCGTCGAGGTCACGCTCGCCACGCCGCTGTGGCACACGCCGTGGGTCTTTGCGGCCATTTTGCTCCTTCTGCTTGGCGAGTGGGCACTGCGACGGAAAGGAGGCATGGCGTGATGAATGCCTTTGGAGGGCGGGATTGTATTCCCGCCGATGTTTCTGGTCTTCCGCAGCCGATGCCGCCCGCGGCTCCGCCCCGCCTCCGCCCGCTTTCAAATGGGCCGGAATGCAATCCGGCCCTCCTGTTGGTGTTGCTGCTCCTGCTCGTGAGTTCCGTGACGGCGCGAAATCTCGATGTCGTCATCGTTCGCGGCGCAGATGGCGAGGAGGAGTATGGGAAGAAGTTCACGACGCAGGTGGAGGCGTGGAAAGCCGCGTGCGCGAAAGGCGAGGTGCCCGTGGAGGTCATTTCCGGCGCTGAGACGACCGCAAAGCTCGAAAAGCGTCTCGCGTCGGCGAAAGCAGATCGCTCGCTGTGGCTGGTGCTGATCGGGCATGGCACGTTTGATGGTCGCGAAGCCATGTTTAATGCCGAAGGGCCAGATTTTGATGCCAAGCAGCTCGCAGGCTGGCTGGCACCGTTGAAGCAGGAAGTGGCCGTGATTCATACCGCATCCTCCAGCGGAGGCTTTTTGCGTCCGCTGAGCGGGAAGGGCCGCGTGATCATCACTTCGACGAAAAGTCCCGATGAGGTGTTTTATGCGCGTTTTGGCGAGTACTTCGCCGAAGCCATCGGCGGACTGGCCGAGGCGGACCTCGATCAAGACAAGCAAGTATCGCTTCTCGAAGCCTTCCGCCATGCCAGCAAGGCCGTGGCGACCTTTTACGAGAACGACGGCCGCCTCGCCACCGAGCACGCCCTGCTCGAAGACAACGGCGATGGCGTGCCCACGCGTCGCGAAGCTCTCGAAGCCCCGCCCGCCGAGTCCAAGCTCGACGGCGAACGGTCCGCCCAACTCGTCCTCGTGCTCAGCGACGAGGAAAAGAAGCTCACCGCCTTCCACGAGGCCGGTCACGCCCTGGTCGCCATCACGGTCGAAGGCTCCGATCCCATCCACAAGGCCACCATCATTCCGCGCGGCCGCGCGCTGGGCATGGTGATGCGCCTGCCGGAACGCGATGCCCTGTCCTTGACCCGCCAGAAGATGCTGGCCGATCTGGCCGTCGCCTTTGGCGGCCGCCTGGCCGAGGAACTGGTGTTCGGTCACGAGAAGGTGACCACCGGCGCGCAAAGCGATATCGAGCAGGCTACCCGCATGGCCCGTGCGATGGTGACGCGCTTCGGCATGTCGGATTCCCTGGGCCCGATCGCCTATGCCGAAAATCAAGAAGAAGTCTTCCTGGGCCATTCGGTGTCGCGCACCCAGAACATCTCCGAAGCCACGGCGCAGAAAATCGACGCGGAAATCCATCGCATCATCGACGAATGCTATGCCCGGGCGAAGGACATCCTCACCACCCGCCAGGCCGATTTGAATCTTCTGGCGCGCGGGCTGTTGGAATATGAAACCCTGACCGGCGACGATATCCGCAAGGTGGTGGCCGGCGGCCCGCGCGGCGGCGGCGATGCCGGCAATGCCGGGCCCGCCGATCCGGTGGTGTCCTCGGCCGTGCCGCGCACCGGCAAGCCGCGCGCGCCCAAGGCGGGGCTGGAGCCCGAACCTTCGGCCTGACCGACGGACCGGGACTTGCATTTCACGGGCGGCGGGGCGACCTTGCCGCCCGTATTCTTGCTGAAGGCCCGACGATGCCCGCGCTGATCCCGACTGACCATTACGGCACCATCACCTGGCTCGGGCGTGTCGCCGACCGTGATGCGGCCCTCGCCTCTGCGCCGCTGACCGAGATCCGGGCGAGCTTCGCAGGCCCCGAAGGCGAGGCGCATGGCGGCCGCGACCTCCGCGTCGATGTGATCGACGAGCGCGTGGTCGATTACCTCGGCCAGCTTCTTGGGAATCGCGGGATTGCGCTTGCGGATCGGAACCGGGTCGGTCTGCAACACGATCTGCCAGGGATCCTTGCCGCGCGGGAAATCGCGCGGGATCGCCTCTAGCCGCTCCGCCAGGTCCGCCGCCACATGCGCATGCAAAAAGGCGCCATCGGCGAAGCCTTTGGCGGCCGTGACCACACCACCGTCATTCATGCCGTCCGCAAGATCGACGAATTGCGCCAGG
>CALMTT010000686.1 GCA_937872615.1 uncultured Verrucomicrobiaceae bacterium
TCCCGCCCGGCCGATCACGGCGAGCCGCGATCGGGGCGAGCGCCGCGGCAAGTACGCCTGGCAGCGCGTGCCGTTCGGCAAGACGCCGGCCGAGCGGGCCGCGACCGTCCTGCGTCTCAAGAAGACGCTCAACGCGGGCTTCCCCGCCCCCATCGACTGGTACCCCGCGTGGGCGAGCATGCGGCAGGCCGACACGTCGTTCCACGAGCCCATCGACCTGTCGCGCAAGGGCGGCTGGCACGCGAGCCTCGTGCACGACTACCAGCTCCGCCTCGCCGACGGGAAGGTGCTGCCGGTCGGGACCCCCATCACCGACGCCGCGGTCCTCCAGAAGACCCTCGCCCCCGACACGGCGATCGAGCTCCTGCGCTTCAAGAACTCGTGGGGCCGCGAGGTCGGTCCCCTCGCCGCGCGCGGGTACACCGACGCGACATGGGGCTACCTCGCCACCGACTTCGATCGCAACGGCATCGACTACGACGAGCCCGCCGAGCGCGGCGCCGCGGTCGACGCGTTCATCCTGCCGCCGGACACCTGGGAGGGCGCCTCGCACTGAGGTCGCCCGACGCGTGCAGTCTGCATGTTTCTCGACGACGCGACCGAGCGAGCCGCCGCGGTTCTCCAACTCCGCAGCGATCTCGGCGGCGCTGCGTTTCTTGGTGCCCTTGAGCAGCATGTGCGCGGAGATTTGTGTGACACCGGCGGTGAGGTCGGTCTCGGCGGGCACACCGGCCAAAAAGTTCGCGCGGATGCTGACGAGCGGCAGGCGCGGGTTTTCGCCAACAACTAGCTTGAGGCCGTTTTTGAGCGTGAAGGCCTGAATCTCAGCGTGGGAGCCTTCGGAGCTGTTTGGAATGGTTTTCGCGTTTTCGACCTCCGGGCCGACGAGGACGGTGGAGATGGCTTCGGGCAGCAAATAGCGCCGCGCGACCTCGCGAATGGCATCGGGCGTGAGGGCGCTGATGGCAGCGAGATACTGGCGCTGGTAGTCGAGTGATCCGGCGAGCAACCAACCATGGCCGAGCGAGCTGGCCTGGCCTTTCACGGTGGTGAGCGTGCGAATCTGGCTGCTCAGCGTGGCGCGGACGGCCTTGTCGAGCTCCGGGCGGCCGGGTCCGGTGCGGCGCATCTGCTCGACGACCTGCGTCATGCTTTCGCGAAGCTTCGCGGCATCCGCGGGATTGCACTCGGCCTCGACGGTGAAGAGTCCGCATTCGGCGGCACACCACGCTCCGGCCCAGACCCAATGCGCGAGGGCTTTTTTCTCACGCAGCTCTTGATACAAACGCGAGCTGCGGCCGCTGCCGAGAAGGAAGGCGAGCACGTCGAGCGCGGCTTTGTCCGCATGGCTCTCGCCGGGGATCTGCCAGCCAAAGGCCACGCGGGTGAGATCGGTGGTGAAATTCTTCGCCGCAAAGCGTGTGCCTTGCTGACGCGGCTCCTGCGGCAGCAGCGCGGGATCAAAGGCTCGGCGCTTCCAGGTGCCGAAATGCTTCTTCACAGCTTCGAGGACCTCGTCGGTCTTCACATCGCCCGCGATGACGACGAACGCGTTGTTCGGCACATAGTGACGCTGCACAAAGCCGGCCACGTCAGCGCGGGTGATTTGATCAAAGACCTCGCGATGCCCGATGATCGGGTGACGCAGCGGATGCTGGCGGAAGACGGTGCCCATCAGCAGGTGCTGCGTGACATCGCCGGGGTCGTCATGGCCCATCGCCATCTCGCGGCGGATGACATCCATCTCGCGGGTGAGTTCATCGCTATCGAGCTTGGAGTGGCGCACCATGTCCGCGAGGATGTCGAGGTAGCCCTCGATGTGCTCGGCGAGGCCGTCGATCCAATAAACCGTGCGGTTGAAGGTCGTGTAGGCATTCACATAGCCGCCGAGCGCCTGGATGCCCTGCGAGATCTGTGCGGCCTCACGCTTCTCCGTGCCTTTGAAAAGCATGTGCTCCACGCAATGCGCGATGCCCGCCCCGGTGTGCTTTTCCTCCTGCAAGCTGCCGGCCTTGATCCAGACCTGCACGCTAACCAACGGATGCGCAGGGTCTTCACGCACGATGACTTCGAGGCCGTTCGGCAGCGTGATGACGCTGGCGCTGGAGGGTGGGACGGTGAGGGCGGGCTTCGAGGTGGAAAGACGGGGCATGGGCGGCGGGCGGGGGGAGACGTGGACATGCACACGCGAAGGAGCCCGCGCAAGTGCGGCGCGGCTAGTTTTAGCCCTGCGGCGTATCCGCATTCGCCTTATCACGCTCAAAGAGCTGGGTGAGCTGGATGCGGCGGTCGCGGACGATGCTGGCGTAGGCGTCCATGTCGTCTTGGACTGGCAGAAGAAGATGGAAGGTCTCTTCGTCGAAGCCTTTCCAGCGCTTCGCTGCGGCCTCCATGGCCTCGGCGGGCTTGCCAAGCACGCGGAGGGCCTTCACGCCGATCTCGAGGGCGCTGTGCATCTGCTCGTGGACGACGTCCTCCGACTTCAAACCGAGGCCGATGAACTCGTAGCGCTGGTCGTAGTCATGCGCCCGGGCGAGGATGCGCACGTTCGGAAAACGCTCCCGCACCTCGGTGACGAGCTGCGCCACCTTCGTGCGGTCGGCGAGGCTGATGATGAGCATGCGGGCCTGGGCGATGCCCGCGGCGTGCAGCAGGTCGAGACGCGTGGCATCGCCGTAGAAGACCTTGAAGCCAAAGCTGCGCAGCATGTCCACATGATCGGGATCGCTCTCCAGCACGGTCACTTTCACGCCCTGCGACATCATGAAGCGACCCACGAAGTTCCCGAAGCGGCCAAAGCCCGCCATGATCACCGGGGCGTCATGTTCATCAATGGCATCCGCCTCGCGTTTCGGCGCACTCACGGCCATGTAGCGAGGCGCGATGACTTTTTCATACAGCACAAACAGCAGCGGCGTGACGGCCATCGACAGCGCCACGACCGCGACGAGCAGTTTCGATGTTTCCGCATCGAGGATGCGCTGCTGGATGGCCATCGAAAGCAGCGCGAAGGCAAACTCGCCGCCCTGTGCCAAGGCTAACGCCAGCAGCCATCGATGACTGCCGCGAAGGCGTAGCACGGTGGCGACCGCATACATCACCACCGCTTTCGTCAGGATCAAACCGATCACCAGCGCCGCGATGAGCACGGGTCGCCCTGCGATGACGCTGAAATCGAGCGACGCACCCACGGCGAGGAAGAACAAACCAAGCAGCAGGCCTTTGAACGGCTCCAGATTGCTCTCCAACTCATGGCGATAGTGACTTCCCGCGAGCACCACGCCCGCCACGAAGGCTCCGAGAGCCGGAGAGAGCCCCACCTCGGTCATCAGCAAGGCCACGCCTACGATCAGCAGCAAGGCGGCGGCGGTCAGCAGCTCCCGCAGGCCCGTTTTCGCAAGGATGGCAAAGCCTCGCGGCACCACAAACTGCCCGGCGATGACGATGACTGCCACCGCGCCGAGCGTGACGAGAGGCTGCGCCCAATGCGGCAGTTCCTGCAACCAGCCGTGCTCCTCTCCCGTGGCCACACCGCTGGCGAGCAGGGGAAACACCGCCAGCATCGGGATGACAGAGATGTCCTGAAACAGCAGCACCGCAAAGGTGTCGCTGCCCGCATCGCTGCGCAGTAGGGCCTTCTCTTGCAGCGTCTGGATCACGATGGCGGTGGAGGACAGTGCCAAAATCATGCCTGCGGCCAGCGCAGGCTTGGCATCGAGTCCGAAGGCCATCGCCGCGGCCATCACAGCCAAAGCTGTGCAGCTCACTTGAAGGCCGCCGAGACCGAAAATCGGCCCGCGCATGCGCCAGAGCCTCGCGGGCTCCAGTTCGAGCCCGATCATGAAGAGCATGATGACCACGCCAAACTCCGCGAAGTGCATCGCCTCCTCACCTTGCGTCCCACCGACCCATCCCAGCGCAAACGGCCCGATCACCGCGCCGCCGATGAGATAGCCCAGCACGCTGCCGAGGCCCAGTCGATGTGCCACCGGCACCATCAGCACCGCGGTGGCCAGATAGATGAAGGCAGAGAGGAAAAAATGCGCGTCGTGCATGCCATCGCGAGCAAGCACGCGGCGGGCCTTTACGCCAGTGTCTTCTTTTGCGAGGTCGGCAGGAACGGCTCGGTGAAGGCCTTCGCGAAGGTGAAGCCGCCGTCGAAGTCCTCCAGGCTGTCGCCCTCGTTTTTGCCGAAGTAGCCCACGTCGATGAGGTTATAGACGATGTGACCCACGTCGAGGCCGCGGGTGACGCCCCACTCTTCGAGAATGGTGAGGGACATCGGGCCAAACTCCTGGATCACATGCTCGCGAAAGCCTTCGAGCAGCTCCTGGCCGGTCACATGCTTGTCGTCGGCACCATCGCGAAATTTGGAGCAGGCCGCGTGCAGGGCATCGCGCACCAGTTCATAGGCGGCGGGGTGGTATCTCGGGTCTTTTTCGAGGCAGAGGTGGATGGCCTCGCCAAAACTGATCTGGGACTGCATGGGGGAGCGGGGCAAATCATGGCAGGGCAGGGGAGCTTGCGCAAGGCGAGTGATGTTTCAGGCTTTGCACCTCTTGCGCTCGCGTTGTTCGCTGCTAGCCTCCGCGCTCCCATGGCCCTCGCAAAAATCACCTCAGTCTCCGGTCGCGGCGTTCACGTGCCCGGCACCGACATCGACACCGACCGCATCATCCCCGCCCGTTTCATGAAGTGCGTCACCTTTGACGGACTGGGCGAATTCGCCTTTTACGACGTGCGCTACGACAAGGACGGCAAAAAGATCGCCCATCCGCTCAATGACGAGCGCTTTGCCGGTGCCTCCATCCTCCTCTCCGGCGAAAACTTCGGCTGCGGCAGCTCCCGCGAGCACGCGCCGCAGGCCCTGTATCGCTTCGGCTTCCGCGCCATCATCGCGCAGAGCTTTGCGGAGATCTTTTTCGGCAACTGCACCACGCTCGGCATTCCTTGCGTGAGCGCCACCGCCGAGGACATCGCCAAACTGGCCGCCGCCATCGAAAAAGACCCGAAAATCGAGGTCAAAGTCGATGTCGAAGGTCAACGCGTCGTTTTCGGAGCGGACAGCTTTGCCATCACCATGCCCTCCACGGCCCGCGAAGGTCTCCTCAGCGGCAAGTGGGACCCGATTGCCGAGTTGCTCGACAACAAGGCTGCCGTTCACGAGCGCCTCACCGCGCTTGGCTTTGCCAAAGCGGCCTGAGAATGATGTGAATGAAGCTCGATGGAGCTTCCTCACTCTCTCAGCGTCACAAACGCGAACGCGACTCTGTCCTCCTGCTCGCTCTCCCGCAGGCCAGTTTCCACGGCGCGGCTGATCGTTCCCAGCAACAGGGGAATCCCGCAGCGTGCCGGGCGAACGGTCTGCAGGCTCGGAGCACCGAAAACGGGCATCTCGACGCCTGCAAAGCGTCGCTGGCCGATTTGGCGGCTTAGCTCGGCACGGGCCTTAAGTTTGAGTTCCGTCTCGTTCCTCCGCACTTCGATCTGCAGCAGCGTGCCGAGCCTCCGCATGTCGAACTTGATCGGCGTGGCGGTGGTTTGAAGCCCGAAGCCGCCATTGTGTGGATTGGACGGGGGCGTGCCGGTTTGACGACCCGCACGAAGATCCTCCAGCAGCGCATCATCAGCGATCACGAGTTCTCGGGTCTGCTGAGGCGGATCAAACTCGATCGCGTATCGAAACTCCTCGCACTCGATGAGCTCGGCTTCTTCGTTGAGCTTCACGCGACCGCTGATGATGGCATCGAGACGGTTTTCCGGGCTGTTTTGCAGTTTGGAGTAAAGCAGGCTGTCATTCAAAGCCTCGTCCATCAGCGCTGCGGCGATGCTTTTGGGCACGGAGATCACCTCGAGCCTTGCCTGCACGTCTTTTGCCTCCTTCGCGAGGTTTTCACCCTCCGCCATCGGCAGGCTGCGAGAGGTCAAAAAGGCCAGCGAGACCGTTTCGGACTTCGATTCGAACTCACTGCCTGTTTTCTCCGCTCCGCTCAGCGTGCCGAGAAAAACGGTGCCACCCGGAACGAGACGAAAGCCGGCGTTCATCTCGCGAGTGCTGAACTGAGCCTGAAGCTCTCCGTTGAAGTTCTGCAAGGTGATGACCTTATCAGGATTGGTACTCGTTTGTGCTTGTTGAGGAGGTGCTGGTGCCTGTTTCAGGTCTGATAAGGATTCTTTTATATACTCCTGTTCGGCCTCGTCTTCGTCGCTTTCACATTCGTA
>CALMTT010000687.1 GCA_937872615.1 uncultured Verrucomicrobiaceae bacterium
TGCAATGGACCGCCCGCCATGAAGAGGAAGATGACGTTCTTCGCCTTCGCCGGGAAATGCGTTTTCTTCGGTGCCAAGGCAGCATCACGAGCCATCAACGATCCGAGCGCCATGGAGCCAACTCCGACGCCACAGCGGCTGAAAAAGTGACGGCGAGTTTGGTGAAGCAGGGGGGTCATGGCAGTTCGCGGATGCGGAGTTTGCGGAAAAGGATGGGGGAGCCTTCGCTTTCGAGGCAGAGGAAACCTTGGGCGGGGTTGCAGGCGGTGCCGCCGCTGACTTCCTCGCCATTCACCCAAAGGCGAACTTCGCCGTTGATGGCGCGGATGTAGTAATGGTTCCATTCGCCGTGGCCTTTGGCGAGGTGCTTGCGCGGGAAACTGCGGCTGCCATCGGGCGAAAGCGGCGGGAAGGGAGTCATCTTCACGCCGACGGGAAAGACATCGCCATTTGTGCCGAACCAGTCGGTCTTGCCGCCAGCGGCTTTGACCTTGTCGGTGTAGCCGTGATCGAGCACCTGCACCTCGATGCCCTGCGGCAGGCCGGGCTTGCCAGCGGCGGTGAGCTTCTCAATCGAGGCCGGTGTGGCCCAAACGAACACGCCGGAGTTCCCAGCGAGCTTTTGATGGCTCCACTCGACGACCATCTCGAAGTTTTTGAACTCCTTCACGGTGCGCATGACGCTAACGGGCTTGCCTGTGCAATGCAAGACACCGTCCTTCCAGCTCCAGGTGTCATCGGCGCTGTTCACCTTGGTGAAGTCTTCGGCCTTCAAATCGCGGAAACCGGGCTGGGTGTCATCGATGAAGGCACGCACCGGATCAGCGGCGAGCAAGGGAAGCGAGGTGAGCAGGAGGACGGCAAGGAAACGTTTCATCAGGTGGCGCAAGATGGAGGTCATGGCCGCAGATCGCATGCGAAAAGGTCATCGCGGGCACTCTTTGGCACTCCTACCCATACGTCGTGGGGCGACGATTATTTTGCTCCTCCTCCGATGAACTGACAGGCGTCAAAGCGATGCCGGAGCGGCAGCATCAGGTCCGCGAGTGGCTGTGGCAGAGCGCTGGCGCAGTTCATCGAGCATCCGGGCCTCCGGCTCGGGCAGCGGACGCATGCGGTCCGCCTGCTCCAGCAGGCTGAGCGCCTCCATCGGGCGCTGGGAGCGGTAGTAGAGAGCCGCCAGAGGCAGCGCGGTTTCCCAGTGGGCAGGGGCCAGTTGCAGCGCCCGCACTAGAAACCTCTCGGACTCGGCGATATTGCCGGTCAGCAGATGAGCCACGCCGGCATTGTGCTGGAGCTTCGGGCTGTCTGGATAGGCCTCCAGCCCACGCATTGACGTTTTCAAAGCGGAAGCTGTGCGGCCGATCTTCATCAACACGGTGCCTTGGTTGATAAAGGCATGCACAGGAGGGTTCGGACAGGTTATCGAGTGCTCAAAGGCCTCCACCGCCGCCTCGCGATCCCCGCGTCGGGCGAGTTCGGAGCCGAGGATCAACCACGCACGGCCGTGCCCCGGATTCTCGTCCACCACTTTGCCATAGAGCGTCACCGCATCACGCAGGTCATCATTGCGCCGCCAGGTGGCCGCGGCGAGCAGCGCCATGCAGGCGATCCCCGTGATCGCCAGCGCACGCCGCACGGCAGGTCGCTGCGCCAGTTCCCACAGATGGGCAAGCACCACCGCCAGGGCGATGAACAAACCTGTCGAGGGCAGGTAGGAGCGGTGCTCCGCGTAAAGATCCGGCAGCGGGATGATGCTCGACGACGGCAGCAGCGCGATGAAGAACCACAGAACACCCAAAAAGACCACGCCGCCTCCCTCCGCCCTCGCACGACGCCATGCCAGCCAGCCACCGAAGAGGATGGCCATGCACACCGCGAGCCCGATCCACAGCCGTGGCTCCCACACGGACTCCACCGGAGCCACCAGCGGATCAAAGCGAAGCTCCGACGGCCACAACAGCACGCCCAGATAAGAAGCCCACACCGGAATCTCCGACACCGCATAATGCAAAGGCTCCAGCGGTGCGGAGGGATGGTTCGTGATGTTCAGGACCGTGCGCGTGGAGAGTTCGCCGTTGCAGATGAAAACGACGGCCGCCAGCAGCAGCGGCAGCAGCGGGAGCAGCGCCAGTTGCCCCCGCGCCGACACGAGCGCATCCACAGGGCGCTCCCCCAGTGCCAGCCATGACACCAGCACCAGCAGCACCGGCGTCACGACACCCGTTTCCTTGGAAAGCATGGCCAGCAGCATGGAAAGCGCCGAAACAATCCCGAGCGCCAGCACGCCAAATCGGGAACCTCCGTTGGCCTCCACCTGCTGCCGCACCACCCACGCCAGCACCGAGCCCAGGACAAACATCGTCGCCAGCGACTCGAAACGCTGCGCGATGTAGGTGACCGACTCGGTCATCACCGGATGCACCGTGAAGAGCAACGCAGCTCCAGCCGCCCCCAGATGTCCCGCCCCGCCACGCGAGCGCAACAGACGCGATGCCAGCAACCAGAGCAGGATGGCATTGAGCGTGTGGATGATGATGTTCACCACGCGATAGCCTGCCGTGTCCATCCCATGCACCGTCCGGTTCCAGTAAAAGGTCGCGTAACTCACCGGTCTCAGCACAAAATTCACCGCCAGGTCGGTTTGCAGCCCGCGGTTCCGGCAATCGTGGAAAAAGCCCGTCAGCGCGATGGGATATAGGAAGGACTTGCCCGTCTCGAGCAGCGGATTGTCGAACACATAGGCGGAGTCATCGAGGATCTTCTCGTGCTTCAGCGTGGGAGCGTAGAGCGAGACCGTCAGCAAGGTGAACAACACCGCCATGCCGCAGCCCAGCAGAAACTTCAGCGCCGCAGGCAGCCCGGCATCACTCGCCGCTGCGTCACAGCGGACCTCGCCGGACTCGGCGTCCATGCTGGCAGGTTTGATGGAGTGTTTGCGCTTTGCCATGCCGCACCATCTCATGAAAGGCATCGCTTCGGCAAAGAACAACACTTGTGGGGGCATGCGTGACCCGGCGCGGCAACCTGCAAACCGCACCTGTGATGATCCCTGCCACCCCCCGCGTGGAGTGGCAGACTTCGCCCGCGTGGCGCTGACCGCCAATTCACTCCCGGGTCACCGTCTCATCGAGGTTCAGCAGCGCACGCGCTGCATTCAGCGAATCGAGTTTCTTCAGCACGGCGAGTTCATCAGGCTTCGGGGCACGAGCAGTGCAGCGTTTGAAGGCGGTTTCGAGACCGTCCTTCTCGATGATCTTTTTCAAGGCGATGGCGAACTCGAAGAAGCCGCTGTCATTCATCAAGGTGAGCGCTTGCAGAGGTGTGTTGCTGCGAATGCGACGCGTGCAGGAGCTGAATCCTTCCGGCGCATCGAAGACGGTCAATGAAGGCGGTGGTGAGGCGCGATAGACAAAGGTGTAGAGGCCGCGGCGGTAGCGGTCCTCTCCTTTGCTCACGGTCCACACGCGTTTCACCTGGCCCTGGCCCATCACACCATCGGGGATCGGCGGATAGACGGGCGGACCTCCGATTTTCGTCGATAGCAGGCCGCTCGCGGCGAGGCACACATCGCGCACGACCTCGGCATCGAGGCGCAGACGGCTCTGACGGGCGAGCAGGTAGTTCTGCGGGTCTTTTTCGGTCAGGTCAGGCCGGTTCGCGGAGCTTTGGCGATAGGTCTTCGAGGTCACGATGAGCTTGTGCAGTTCTTTGAGGCTCCATTTCTTCGCCATGAGCTCGGTAGCGAGCCAGTCGAGCAGTTCGGGATGGCTGGGAAGCGTGCCTTGCGATCCAAAGTCGTTTTCCGTCTCGACGATGCCGCGGCCGAAATACTGCTGCCACACGCGATTCACGATCACTCGGGCCGTGAGCGGGTTTTTCGGGCTCATGATCCATTGGGCCAAATCGAGCCGGTTGGGCTGTTTCGAGGCTGTTTCGAAGGGATGAAGCACCGAAGGTGTTCCGGGCTGCACTTCGACATCAGGACGTGTGAAGTCGCCCTTGATGAAAACGGTCGTTCTGCGTGGTTTGGGCAGTTCCTTCATCACCAGCGTCGTCGTGCCTTTGTTGAGCAGCGTGTCGAGTTCCTTGTAGCGGTCGTTCAGGATGTAGAGCGGATCGTTTCTTGGCACAAAGACCGAGTAGAGTTCGAGATTGTCGGCCAGCGAGCGTTTTGCCACCGGCTTCGCCAGAGCCTTTTTCACGGGTGCCAGCAGCTTGTCGCGAAAACCTTTCGCCATCTCCTTCTCCCATGCCGTGACCTCGTTGTAGCGCTCCTTCACCATGGTCTGGAGCTTGGATTCGACATCCTTGAACTCGGCCGTGAGGCCCTGCACATCTGTTTTCGGATCAAAGACCTTCATCTCCGGCTCGTCCTGGTTGTTCAGGAAGGCGAAGAGCTGGTAGTACTCCTTTTGCGCGATGGGATCGAACTTGTGATCGTGGCACTGCGAGCAGCCGATGGTGAGGCCGAGCCACACGCTTCCGGTCGTCGCCACGCGGTCGAAGACGCTGTCGATGCGGAACTGCTCCTTATCGATGCCGCCCTCCTGATTGATCTGCGTGTTCCGATGGAAGCCGGTGGCGATTTTCTGACTCTCGGTGGCCTTCGGCAGCAGATCACCCGCGAGCTGCTCGATGGTGAATTGATCGAAGGGCATGTCCTTGTTCAGCGCTTCGATCACCCAATCACGGAACTTCCAGATCTGACGTGGTGCGTCGATGGAGTAGCCATTGGAATCCGCATAGCGGGCCTGATCGAGCCACCAGCGGCCCCAGCGTTCGCCGTAGTGTTTGCTGGAAAGGAGTCGGTTTACGAGGGCAGTGTATTTTTGGTCCGACCAGTCTGACAGATCGGACAAGTCGGACGGCGATGGAGGCAGGCCGGTGAGATCGAGAAACACGCGGCGGATGAGCGTAGCGGGATCGGCTTCGGGAGAAGGTTTGAGGTTTTCTTCGGCTAGACGCTTCTGGATAAAATGATCAATGCCACCTCCGGCATGTTGTTGCGGCGGGATGAAGGCCCAGTGCGCCTCATACTTCGCACCTTGCTCGATCCAGGCTTTGATGGTCTCGCGCTGCTTGGCGGTGAGCGGCGGCTTGTGGGACTTCGGCGGGGGCATGACCTCGTCTTTGTCCTCGCTGATGATGCGCTGCCACGCGTCCGATTTGCTCAAATCTCCCGGCACGATGCCACGCGCTCCATCGCGATCCTGCGTGGCGCCTTCGAAGGTATCGAGCCGCAGATCGCCCTCGCGATGCTTCGGGTCAAAGCCATGACAGGCGAAGCAGTTCTCGCTGAGGATGGGACGGATGTCCCGGTTGAAGGAAATCGTGCCCGCCGCGTGCAGGGACGCGGCAGGAAGGATGGCTAAAATCAGACGACGCATGGGGGATGAGCAATAAACGCCATCTTGGCGGCACTTTTCATCCCCGAAACCGTCAATTACGCGTGACGACCTTTGAAGGTCAGCTCGGCGATGCCGCTCTTGTCGAGTCCGCCGAGGCCGAGGGTCACCATCTTGTCGTATTGGGCCTTCGTGGCGGTGTTGAGCGGGAGATTGAGACCCACCTCTTGAGCGACGCCGGCGGCGATGCCGCTGTCCTTGGCCGCGTGCTCGGCAGAGAACCAGCAATCGTGCTCACGGGCCACCATGTCCGCGGCGTCGGTTTCGAGCACGCGGGAGTTCGCGCCAGTCTGGCTGAAGACCTCGCGGATCATGCCGAGATCGTGTCCGAGGGCAGCGGCGAGGCCCAAACCTTCGGCGAGGCCGGCGGTATTGATGTTCATGACCATGTTCACGAGCGCCTTCACCTCGGCGGCACGGCCGGCGGCACCGATGAAGCGGCGGTTCACGCTCATCTGCTCGATCATGGCCTTCACGCGATCATACACGGGCTCATCACCGGCGAGCATGAGGTAGAGCTTGCCTTCGCGGGCATGGCTGATGCTGGAGGCCATGCAGGCTTCGAGGCTGTCAGCGCCGGCTTTTTTCGCGGCTTCATACACCTCGCGAAAGATCGCGGGCGAGAGCGTGGCGCAGTTGATGAAGATCTTGCCCTGCGCACCAGCGAGGAGGTTGTCAGCGGCATTGAAATAGATCGCACGCATCGCGGCGTCATTGGTCACGACGGTGAAAATGACATCCGCAGCGGCGGTGACATCGGCAAGCTTCGTGCAGGCCTTGCAGCCCAGTTCCGCGGCGAGGTCAGCGGCGGCCTGCGTGTTCACATCGAGCACGGCGGTGACGCTGTAACCGCAATCTTTGAGGCGGCGGGCCATGTTCGCGCCCATTTTTCCGACTCCGACAAAGGCAACTGTTTGGGACATAGTAAGGTGAGGTTGGTTGAGGTGAATGAGGATGGGATGAAGGCCTCTCCAAGCGTCAGGATGATCGAGAGGTCAAGCCGCGGGTTGGGGCTCAACGCCACCACGCGGGCAGATCGCGCAGCGTTTCCTTCAAGATCTCGCGGATCACGCGGCGTTCCTCCGCGGCCAGATGCGGCATGGAGGGCTGCGCATCACGCAGCGCCTCCGCCATGCGGTAGTAAACACGGTCTTTGATCTCCTTCGGCGCATGCTCCCACGTGTCCGTGTAGAGCATGAAGCTGCAGCGGTGCTTGAAGAGCCTTGTCTTCAAATCGAAGTCCTTCAGCGAGAGGCCGCGCTTTGAGGTGATGCGGCCTTCGAGAAAGTCGCGCACATAGGCCGGATCACCCTCGATGCCCTCGCGGGGGAACTTTGCCTCATCGGCGAAGAGCACATACCGCGCGAAGTCCTGTGCCCATGTGTCGATTTCCTCCTGCTCTGCATTGCCGAGCATGCCTTTGCGGTCGTGCTTGAGCTGGCGCACGATGTAAATGCCGCGCACGAGCCTGTTCTCGAAGCCGATCTGATGCTCGTGCACGAGATGCGGCAGGATGTCGCTCGTCGGCAGCAGATGTTTCGCGGTGTCCCAGGTCTGGCCGGGCACGACCTCGGTCTTTTCGATCTTCCCGCCGCGGGCCAGGCCGAACACATTGGCCTTGTGACCGCTGATGTGATGCTTGCCCGTGAGGTGCCAGCCGCCGAAACGGTTCTCCAGCGGGATCTGATGGCCTTGTTCATCCCGACGATAGGTTTCGAGGCTCGAGCCCGCTTGCGAAACGAGCAGCGACTCCGCGATGAGCCCTGGCAGACGCTTCGTGGCCGTGCCGCCGTGGCAGTTGAAGCACTTCGTGCCGCGTTGCACGCGTGGAAAGGGCCCGCCGGGCTGCAGGCGGTCAAACACGTAAAAAATCGGCCCCACCTCCGGATCGGCCGCGGCGACCTCGAGCACGCCTCCGGGCACGTAACCGACGTAAGTGTCCTCATTGAAGAAAAGCGCCCGCGGATTGCGCGGGTTGATGATCTCGCTTTGCAGGCTGCTGGCGGAGAAAAGCAGGATCTGCGAGCTCACGGGCACCTTCAGGCCTTGGAGAAGGCTGCGCAGCAGGGCCTGATCACTCGAGGTGTCCGGCTGGAACTCACCCTTCTCGATTTGCTTCAGCAGCCCGGCAAAGCGGTCCTTCGGCTGGTGCTCGTTGTAGTTGTGCGGCGGGGCGCGGAAATCCATCACCCGATAGGCCGGCTCCGCGGCCATGACGGCCGCGCCGAGGAGGCTGAGAGTCAGGAGGACATCGAGGAATCGCATGCGTAAAGGGGGCACGAGGCCAAACGTCCATCGCCGCGGCGGCCTCGCAATCTTTCTCTGCGCCGCCGGAGGGGCGAAAACCTCACTTCAAACAAAAACACCTCTGTGACACTCTTTTGGTCGCTTTTGCCTCCCGACCTGCCAGTCTCGCGGCCCTTTTATGCATATTACCGTGGCTGAAATCTTGGAACTTGTCGGCGGAAAACTTCTCTCCGGAGATGCCGCCGTGATGATCGAGGGCTTTGCCAACCTCAAGGAGTCTGTGAAGGGCGATCTGAGCTTCTTCCATGACCCGCGTTACGAGGCCCTGCTGGGCACCACGAAGGCCTGCGCCGTGCTGGTGCCCGAGACGTGGACCAAATGCCCCGAAGGCGTGGCCTGCATCGGCGTGGCGGACCCGTCCCGCATGTTTGAGACCATCGTGGAAAAGTTCGGCGTGCAGCCGGAGCCCTTCAGCCCCGGCGTTCACCCCACCGCCGTCATCGCCGAGGATGTGACCTACGATCCCACGCGTGTCCGCATCGGCCCGCATGCCGTGATCGAGAGCGGCGTGACCATCGCCGATGGTGCCGAGATCGGAGCCGGGTGCTTCGTCGGGTGCAAAGCCTCCATCGGCAAGGATTCGAAGCTGTATGCCAATGTCACCGTGCACACAGGCTGCGTGCTGGGTGAGCGTGTCGTGCTGCACAGCGGTGTCGTCGTCGGTGCGGACGGCTTTGGCTATGAGTTCGACAAAGGCCGCCACCGCAAGGTGCGCCAGGCCGGCATCGTGCAGATCGACAACGACGTGGAAATCGGTGCCGGCACCATGGTGGACCGCGCCCGCTTTGGCCGCACCTGGATCGGCGAGGGCACGAAGATCGACAACCTCGTGCAGATCGGCCACAACTGCGTCACCGGAAAGCATTGTATCATCGTCTCGCAGACGGGCATCTCCGGTAGCACACGACTTGGCGATTACGTCACGATGGGCGGCCAGGTGGGCGTCGCGGGGCATCTCGAGATCGCCAGTCAGGTCATGCTGCTGGCCAAATCAGGTGTCACGAAGAGCCTCACCGAGCCAGGAGCCTACACCGGCTTCCCCGCCAAGCCGCTGCTCGAAGGCCGCCGCATGCTCGCTTTGCCCGCCAAAATCCCCGACCTCATCGAACGCGTCCGCGAGCTCGAAAGGAAGATCGCCGACCTCGAAGCAAAAACGACTTCATAACCCCCAAATGCCCACAAACTTCTCCCGCCGCCACATTGGTCCCTCGCCTGCGGAAACTCAGGCCATGCTGCAAACGCTCGGATGCGCCTCGCTGGATGAGCTGATCGGAAAAGTGGTGCCGGAGAGCATCCGCAGCCGTGAGGCATTGAGCCTGCCAGCGCCGCTCAGCGAAGAGCAGGCCCTGCGCCGTCTGAAGCAGGTCATGGGTCGCAACAAGGTCGTGCGCAGCTTCATTGGCCTCGGCTTTCACGACACCTTCACGCCGCCGGTCATTCAGCGGAACATCTTTGAGAACCCAGGCTGGTACACCGCTTACACGCCGTATCAGGCGGAGATCGCGCAGGGCCGCCTCGAGGCCTTGCTGAACTTCCAGACGATGATCTGCGATCTCACCGGGCTCGATGTCGCGAATGCCTCGCTGCTCGATGAAGGCACCGCCTGCGCCGAGGCACTCGGCATGGCCGTGGCGCATGTCGCCGGAGCTTCACGCGTCTTGGTTTCTGACAAATGCCACCCGCACGCCATCGAGGTCGTGAAGACCCGCATGGAGGCGCTCGGCATCCGTGTCGAGGTCGCTGATGTGCTCGCGTGGAAGCACGATGGCACCAAAGGCCTCGCCGCCGTGCTCGCGCAGTATCCTGACACCACCGGCGTGCTTCACGACTATGCCGATCTCGCTCGCGAGACGCACGAAGCAGGCGCGTTGTTCGTCGTCAGTGCCGATTTGCTCGCATTGACCGTGCTGCGCCCGCCGGGAGAGTTCGGCACCGACATCTGCGTGGGCAACAGCCAGCGCTTCGGCGTGCCGCTCGGCTTCGGCGGACCTCACGCGGCTTTCATGGCCGTCAAAGATGCTCTCAAACGCAAAATGCCTGGCAGGCTCGTGGGAGTCTCCAAAGATGCCTCCGGCCGTCCCGCCTATCGTTTGAGCCTTCAAACCCGCGAGCAGCACATCCGCCGCGAAAAAGCCACCAGCAACATCTGCACCGCTCAGGTCCTCTTGGCCGTCATGGCCTCGATGTATGCGGTTTATCACGGCCCCGAGGGTCTCAAAAAGATCGCCCAGCGTGTTCATGGTGCCGCTGTGTGGCTTGCTGGAGAACTCATGCAAGGCGGGTGCGATGTCGTCAGCGATGATTTCTTCGACACCATCACCGTTCGTGTACGCAGCGCCGATGACGTGCTGAAGAGCGCCCTGCTGTTCGGCATCAACCTCCGCAAAATCGACGCTCGCACCGTTAGCGTGGCTCTCGATGAGCGTGTGCTTGAGGAGGACCTGCTCCACCTCCTCACCGCCTTCGGCATCTCCAAGCCAAAGCAGGCTCCAGTGCTCGATGACGACCATGCGCTGAACTGCTCCTCGCTCCATCACCGCACCGGTGACATCCTCACGCATCCCGTTTTCAATTCGTATCACTCCGAGACCGAGATGATGCGCTACTTGCACCGTCTTGAAGCGAAGGACGTGGCGCTCAATCGCAGCATGATTCCGCTCGGTTCGTGCACGATGAAGCTCAACGCCGCCGCGGAAATGATGCCGCTGAGCTGGCCGGAGGTGAACAACCTCCATCCCTACGCTCCCGCCGATCAGACCGAAGGCTACCGCAC
>CALMTT010000688.1 GCA_937872615.1 uncultured Verrucomicrobiaceae bacterium
GGGAACGCTCAACTTCGGCTCCGTCTTCAAAATGACCACGGGAGGCAGCTTAACGACGATCACAAGCTTCTCCGGCACAACGGGTGCAAATCTCGGCAGCGCACCACTGGCACCGCTGATCCTCGGCGCGGATGGCAACTACTGGGGAAGCACCTCCAGCGGCGGCACCTCAGCCTTGGGTGTCGTCTTCAAACTGACCCCGGGCGGCGTTCAGACGAATGTTGCTGCCTTCAGTGGCACGACAGGTTCGGTGCTCGGTTCCAGTCCGCAAGGGCGGCTCTTGCTCGCAAGTGACGGCAACTACTACGGGACCACGACAAGTGGTGGCAGCGGGGCGAACGGCACCATCTTCAGAATTACTCCGGGCAGTGTTTTCACCAACCTGGTCAACTTCACAGGCCAGCTCGGGGCCGTGCCAGGCACGGCGCCATCTGGAAATCTTGTGCAGGGTGCGGACGGCAGCCTTTTCGGTGTCACCAACACAGGTTCAGTGGCTAATCTGGGGACGATCTACAAAGTGACCACCGGGGGTGCCTTCACCAGCCTCGCCAATTTCACGGGCACCAGTGGCGTATTGCCCGGCAGCTCACCAAGCGGAGGTCTTTACGTGGGACCCGACGGGCATTTCTACGGCATGTGCAGCACTTCAGGCAGCCATGGCATCGGCACGATCTTCCGCGTTGGCAGTGATGGCAGTGCGCAGACGATTTATCAGTTCACCGGCCGGAGTGACGGCATGGCGCCGCAGTTTGGCCTCATGCTTGCCTCTGACGGTTATCTCTATGGGCAGACCAGCGCGGGTGTCTTCCGTGTGCGTCCGACTCCGGCGCTCCTGGCGCTCACGCCTGCCGATTTGCTGCAAAACAGCGCCACACTGAATGGCAGCGTGACGGGCGAAGGTCACAGCGGCACCGCGTGGTTCGAATACGGCCCCACCACGTCCTATGGCAGCAGCACGTCTGCGCAGAGCTTCACGTCTGGAAATGCGGCACAGGCCAGAACGGCAATGGTTGCCGATTTGCAGCCTTTTCAGACGTATCATGTTCGTATGGCGGCCAATACGCCCGCCGGTGTGTTTTACGGCCCAGACCGGGTCTTCACCACGCTCAACTCCGTGACCTTCAACACTCCCTCTGACGTGCCGGCGGCCGTTCCGGACTTCAACGCGAACAATCTGCCCCTCACCGTAAACCTGGGCTTCGCGCCGGTGAACGGCACGGTGCTGAAACTCGTGAGCAACACGGGTCCAAACGCCACTTTGGGCACTTTCAGCGGACTTCCGGAAGGTGGTGCCTTCACCACCAGCTTTGGCGGTGACAATTACCTCTTCCAGATCAGCTACGCAGGCGGCGATGGCAATGACGTGACCCTCACCGCCACCCCACAGGTCATCACCTTCCCTGCCATCGGGCGGAAAAGGACCACAGATGCTGCCTTCAGTCTCGCGGCGACTTCTACGAGCGGTCTGACGGTGAGCTACCAAATCGTAGCAGGAGGTGCCAGCGCCACAGTAATCGACAGCACGGTGACACTAACAGGAACGACCGGCGTGGTGACCATCAAGGCGACACAGGCAGGGAATGGAGGCAGCATCGGCCCTGCGATTCCAGTCTATCAGAGCTTCCCGGTCACCGCCGCGCCTGCCTTCACGCAAATCAGCAGCAGCAAATCCACTGACTACACCCTCGCCGTCCGTGCAGACGGAACACTTTGGGGATGGGGCGTCAATTCATTAAACCAGCTTGGGGACGGAACCACCATCACCCGCCGCACTGCCGTGCAGATCGGCACGGGGACCACCTGGAGCAAAGTCAGCTGCGGAGGCAATCACTCGCTGGCCCTGCGAACGGATGGCACGCTCTGGGCCTGGGGCTCCAATAGCAGCGGCCAGGTCGGGGATGGAACCACCACCTCACGCACGAGCCCTGTGCAGGTCGGAACCGCCACGAACTGGGCCAACATCTCCGCTGGAGCCAGCCACAGCGTTGCGGTAAAGACGGATGGCACCCTGTGGGCTTGGGGGGCCAATTCTAGTGGTCAGGTGGGCCAGGGCAGCACAATCCAGCTGAGCTACACCACGCCCACACAGATCGGTGTCCTCACGACATGGTCCACGGCCGCCCAGGCGCTCAGCGCGGGAGGTGACATGTCCTATGCCATCAAGACGGATGGCACACTATGGGCTTGGGGCCTGAATTCGAACTTTCAAATCGGTAATGGCACCAGCGTTACTGCCACGGCACCCGTGCAGGTGGGTGCTGTCACCACCTATCAATCCGTCTGTGCCTGCACGGCGGCATTCATCGCCACGCGCACGGATGGCACGTTGTGGGCCTGTGGTCTCAATAGCAGCGGCCAGCTCGGTGATGGCCTCACGACCACGCGCACAGCCGTCGGTCAGGTCAGTGCCGCCACGGATTGGGGGAGTGCCACACTCAGTGGTGGTGCCACCCATTTTATCGCTCGCAAGAGCACGGGCACGCTCTGGGGATGGGGATCAAACTCCCTCGGCCAGATGGGCCGTGGTAGCGTGGATCTGGCGACAGGCCCCTCTACACCGACACAGATCGGCACCGCCTCCAACTGGAACCTCATCGCCGCTGGCAACAGTGTCAGTTACGGCACCGTGACGGACGGCATGCTTCACTCTTGGGGTTCACATGTGAACGGACTGAATGCCGCGCTGCCGCGCACATTGCTGCCGCTGGCCCCGCAGGAAACGTCAGTGGCCCAGTCCGTTGCCAGCAACTTCAACACCTACTTCATCAAGGCAGACGGCTCGCTCTGGGGCATGGGCAGCAATGGCAGCGGCCAGCTCGCGCAAAGTTTAACAGATACCGCGCAGCACCCGCTCGCCGTGCAGATGGGCGCTGGCAGTGTGTGGACGCAGGTGAGCAGTGGGAATTCTTTCATGCACGTGCTTCGCGCTGATGGGACGCTTTGGGCCTGTGGAATAAATAGCAGCGGCCAAATCGGCGACGGCAGCACCAGTTTCCGCTCCTCTCTCGTGCAGATCGGCACAGACACCGACTGGCGCAGTGTGCATGACGGCACCAATTTCACCCTCGCTATCAAAACCAACGGCACCCTCTGGGCCTGGGGCAGCAACACCACGAATCAGCTCGGAGACGGCACCACGATCCAGCGCAACAGCCCCGTGCAGATCGGCACGGACACCGATTGGAAGAATGTGAGCGCCGGGGTCAGCTCCACCACGGGATTTGTGGTCGCATTGAAAAACAACGGCACACTCTGGGCCTGGGGGGCCAATGGTTCAGGCCAGCTCGGTGACGGCTCCACTACCCAGCGCCCGCGTCCGCTCCAGGTCGGCACAGACTCCGACTGGCGGCTTGCGGTCGCGAGCACAGCACACGTGCTTGCGCTGAAGGCCAACGGTACACTCTGGGCCTGGGGCAGCAATAGCAGCGGCCAGCTTGGCGATGGAACCACGACTTCGCGTTCCCTTCCTGTTCAAATCGGCACGGCCACCACATGGCTGGCCGTTTCCCCTGTCGCAGGCAGCGGCTCTACCGGGCTGCGTACAGACGGCAGCCTCTGGTCGTGGGGAAATGACAGTCTGGGCCAGTTGGCTGACGGCGCGTTTTCAGCAAACCGTGTCACACCTGCAATGGTCAGCGCCAGCCTTGCTTGGCGTGTTCTTCCTTCTCAAAACCAAAGCAATCACCTCATCGCCCAATCAGCGGATGGGCGTCTGTGGGCAAGCTCCTACATGTACCTAGGCCAGATCGGGTTCATCGGGCGCAACCTCTGGGTGCCCACACCGAGCGTGCCCGGCATCAGTGCCACGCAGACACTTGCGTTCACAGCTCCGTCCCTCGTTCCTGTCGGGGACACTCTCACTCTCGATGCCACCGCTAGCAGCGGCCTGCCCGCGAGTTACCTCGTGAGTGGCCCGGCCTCGCTCACCGGCGACAAGCTCACCATCACCGGACCTGGCTCCGTCATCGTCACCGCCTACCAGCCTGGCGACGCCTGGTGGCAGTCCTCGGACATGGTGCAGGTCACCATTAATCCAGCCGCGCCTTCGCTCAATTCGCCCGCCGTGACGGACATCACCGGCTACACGGCGAATCTCCGCGTGCAGCTCAACACCAGTGGCATCTCCACCACGGGCAAAGCACAGCTCGGTCTTAGCACCGCCTACGACACCGAATTCCCCGCCACCATCGCGCTCGACAGTGGCTCCACGGATCAAAGCATCATCGTGCCGCTCACCGGCTTGCAGCCAGCGACCACCTACCACGCCCGCTTCACGGCCACGAATCTTGGTGGTACCACCAGCACCAGCGATATTGAGTTCACCACCGCCACCGCGCCCGAGATCGACATTCAGCAGCCTGCGGGCAGTCCCATCGCCGATGGTGGACGCTCAGACTTCGGTCTTGTTGCCGTGGGCACTCCCGTCACCCGCACCTACACCATCACAAATTCTGGCGGCGCGATTCTCGACGGCATTGCTTTGGTCGTCAGCGGCACTCACGCGGCGGATTTCGTCGCAGGCACTCTTGCCGCCACAAGCGTGGCTCCAGGTGACAGCACCACCTTCGCCATCACCTACACGCCAGGTGCCCTTGGCGACCGCCAGGCCGTGCTGAGCATCACCAGCAATGACTTCGACGAGAATCCTTACGACATTGCTCTCATGGGCGGCCTGGTCGATTTCACCTTCGCCACCAGCGGAAGCACCGCGCTCACCAGTGATGGCTACAGCATCGCTGGTGGTGTGAATGCCCGTGTCTCCCTCAACACCACGCCCACAGCGGGCAGTGTGCTCCTCAGCATCAACAACACCGGCACGGGAGCCATCAGCGGGGCCTTCGCCAACATCCCCGACGGCGGGATCATCGCCGCCACGGTGAATGGCAAGACACACTATCTCCTCGCCAACTACGAAGGAGGTGACGGCAATGACCTCGTCTTCACCGAGTTCGGCGAGTGGGCCTGGGTCGAAGGCAACGGCTCCCTCAATCTCAATGGTGTGTATGGGACCCAAGGCGTCGCCGATCCCGCGAACTTCCCAGGAGGACGCTATGGGGCCAATTCCTGGATCGAGCCATCAGGCCGCATGTGGCTCTTCGGCGGCTACGGCAGCTCGATATCTGGCACAACGCTCGATTACCTGTCTGATTTGTGGATGTATGACCCTGCCAGCAGCCAATGGACCTGGGTGCACGGTAGTTCAACTTCAGGCACCAGCACCGTGTTTGGCACGATGGGCGTCGCCAGCCCAGCCAACGCACCCGGTGCTCGAAACAGAAGCTGCACCTGGATCGACGACCAGGGACGTTTGATGATGTTTGGTGGTTTTGGATACGCAGGCGGCACGACCGGGCGTATGAACGACTTGTGGCGATTTGATCCCGCTACCACCCAGTGGACGTGGATTGGAGGGACCAGCACGCTGAACAGCAATGGCAGCTTTGGCACACAGGGCGTGGCGTCTGCCACCAACATTCCGAGTGCTCGCAATCACACCACTGCGTGGACCGCAGCCGATGGCACTCTTTGGATGCTCGGCGGGTTTGGCGTTCCAGCCACTGGCTCCACTAGTGGCATCTTGGCGGATCTGTGGAAATTCACCCCGTCCAATAATCAGTGGACATGGGTCAGCGGTTCCTCGGCTATCAACAGCATCTCAAACTATGGGATTCAAGGCGTCCCCAATGCATCAAATGCTCCGGGAGCACGTTATGGTGCTGCTCAATGGCTGGATGGACAAGGCAGGCTTCTATTGTTCGGTGGCTTTGGTTACAACAACGCCTCGACCTCCGGCCATTTGAACGACCTCTGGCGTTTTGATCCGGGCACCTCGCTGTGGACTTGGGTAGGCGGCAGCACCTCGATTAACATCCCAGGGAACTATGGCTCTCAGGGGGTGTCTTCCGCTTCCAATCTCCCAGGCTCTCGCCGCTACACAGCAACCTGGACTGATCCGCATGGACGCTGTTGGATGTTTGGTGGAGCGGGCTATGCTTCCACAGGCACTGCTGGCGATTTGAGTGAACTCTGGACGCTTGATCCTGCCTCCCTGCAATGGACCTGGATTAAAGGTTCCAACATCATCAATCAACCCGGTAACTATGTCAGCCAGGGAAGTTTCAGCGTGAGCGCTTATCCTGGCACACGTGAGTTAACCGCATATTTCGGCGGGTTGTCTCCTGATGGTGATGCCTGGGTATATGATGGCTTTGGGTTCGGGTCTATACCCGGCAGCACCGGTTATCTCACCGACATCTGGAAGCTCGACTTGCCCAACGTGCCCGTTTCGACCACCAAGACCGCCACCGGCATTTCTGCTTACAGCGCCACGCTCAATGCCACCCTGCATCCCAATGGTCAGGCCACCACCGCACGCTTCCGCTACGGCACCGCGCCCGACTTGAGCGGAGCCACGCTCACGTCGGCGCAGAGCATTCCCGCAGGCAACACCACCGTCATGTTGACTCAAAACCTCACCAGCTTGCAGCCGAACACCACCTACTACTACCAGTTCATCGCCTCCAACACCGTTGGCGACACATCGGGCGCGATCTTCCCCTTCACGACCCCCGCCACGCCAGATATCGCCATCGAATACCCCGCAGGCACCAACCTCACCGACGACAGTTCCAGCATCGACATCGGTCCTGCCGCCGTCAACGGTGCCGTCACCGTCACAGTCACTCTGAAAAACACCGGCACCGCCACGCTGTCCGCCATCGCCCGCAGCATCGACGGCACGAATGCTGCCGAATTCACCGCCAGCTCGCTGCCATCCACGCTCGCCGCCGGAGGCAGCGCCACCTTCACCATTACCTTCAGCCCGGCTGCCACAGGTTCGCGCAGTGCCGCGCTACACATCACCAGCAACGACGTTGACGAGTCTCCGTTTGACATCGGTCTCACCGGCTCCGCTTTTACGGCCTATCAGATGCAGGCACAAAGCCAGGGTCTTCCAACAACCGGTGCCAATACCGCACCTGCCGAAGACTACGACGGTGATGGCATTACGAACGTGATGGAGGTCGCCTTCGGCACAGGGCCGGTCACGCCGCTGGGAGGTGGATTGCACTACACCGGAAACACAATCACCCCCGGTCAGCCCGTCGTTGAAAACAACAGCGGCTGGTGTGCCCTGTTTGTCCGGCGCAAGAACGCCGCTGCGCTCGGCATCACTTACACAATCGAGTTCAGCCCCGATCTGGACAACTGGGAGGCCGCGACAGCCACTCCCACCGTCGTTGCCGACGACGGTGCGCTGGAAGTTGCCTGCATGCCATATCCTGCCAGTGTTGCCGGCCAGCCGCCGAGGTTCGTCCGCGTGAAGGTGGGACTCGCGCCATGATGGCAGCGAGCGGCCGCGTCAATTGTCATGATCCTTGCGCAGCGCCGCTGCCGCCGCTAAACCCGGCGCATGCTTCTTCGTGTCCTTTTCTGGCTCGTCGCCCTCGCCCCGCTCGCGTGGTGGCTGGATCATGAGCAAAGCGCCGGCCGTTTTCAGCGTGTCGATGAGCTGTTTCTCGATTTCCTCGTCGCGAACTCGCGTGAAAAGCTCACCACGCCCGATCCTGCGGCGAAAAAGGACGACGTGCTGCTCATCCGGCTCGATCCGGCGGAGCGGGATGAATTCGCCGGATGGCCCGCACAGCCGATTGACTGGCAGATGATCCTCAAAGGCATCCGCGAGGCGGAGTCCGCGGTCGTTGTCATCCCTGAGCCGCTGAACTGGGGCAAGCCCTCGCCTGAGTTCATTCCCGCGCTCGCCGAGAGCATGGTGCCGCTCGAGGGTCTTGTGCTCGGAGTGGAAGCGCAACTGGCCGAAAACTTCACCGGCCCTGCCTTCACTGGCGGGCTCGATGAGGTGCTGCCCCGCTTCGTCAAGGCGGCGGGTGATCTCCACCTCGCCCCGACCTTCTCCGCCTTCGTCACCGCTCCTGATGAGCAACTCCGCCGCCATGGCGAGCTCGGCCTGCTGGTCGAAAAAAGCCTTCCCTACGCACTGCGTGAGGGGGACACCTTGATGCCCGGTGTGCTCGCCCAGGCTCTCGCGCGACACACGCACACACCTTATGCGACCCATCGGTTGCTGTTGGGTCCGGGCGCGGGTGCTTACCTGCAAAATGGACTCTTTGTTCCGCTGCAAAACAACGGCGAGGCGGCCTTCGATGCCAAAACCGATGTTCACAGCATCAACGCCCTCGACTTCCTCTCCGGCGGCCTCGCCGATGCGTTGTCTCAGGAAAACAAAGCCCGCATCAAGAGTGCGAGAATCATCGTCATCGGCACCGATGACAAATCGCAACCTGGAGCCGCTCGTGCTCATGCGCAGGCTCTCGCCAGCATTTTGAGCCTGCCGCGTTTGCGAGTCCTCGATCGCTTCGAGCAGATCATCCTCTGGAGCCTCGCTGCGCTCGCGGGCTTGTGGATCGTGCTGCGCACGCCCCGGCAAAAAGCACCGATGCGCGGTTTCCTCTTCATCTTTCTCACCATCGTCGCCGGCTTCCTGGCCTTTCAGACCACGCTGCTGTGGTTCCCGCCCACGATGCCCGTCGCCCTGCTTTCCGCCTCCGCCATCATCGGCAGTATCGTTGGTCGTCGTCATGTTGCGTGATTTTCTGCAAGCCTCCGGCTGGCCTAAAAGCCTTCAAATGTTCCTCGGCATCGCCGTCGAGAACTGGCTGCGCTACGCCCTCGTCGCCGGCATCGCCTGGTTGCTGGCCTATGTGATCTTCAAGAAGCGCTGGCGGCACCGGAAGATCATTCAAAGGGCTCCGGCAGGCGCGGATGTGCGTCGGGAGATGAAGTGGTCCGTCCTCACCGCGGTCATTTACGGGCTGGTGGGTGTCGTGACGATCCTTGCGGGTAAAACCTGGGGCTGGCAGATGTATCGGCGGATCGATTCGCATGGCTGGGCATGGTTCTTCGCCAGCATCGGCATCGCCATCGTGGTGCATGACACCTGGTTCTACTGGACGCACCGGCTCATGCATCACCGCCGGCTCTTCAAGCTCTTCCACCGCGTGCATCACGAGAGCACGAATCCCACGCCCTGGGCCGCCTACTGCTTTGCACCGCTGGAGGCCATGGCGCAGGCATGCATCTTCCCGTTGCTGGCCTTCACCGTGCCGATGCATCCACTGGCCTTCTTTGCCTTCATGATCTGGCAGATCGTGTTCAATGTCATCGGCCACACCGGCTTTGAATACTTTCCGAAGTGGATGATGCGGAGCTGGGTGGGCAAAATCCTCAACACGCCCACCAACCACGTCCAGCACCACGAAAAGATGCGCGGGAACTACGGCCTGTACTTCAACGTCTGGGACCGCCTCATGGGCACGAACCACGCGGATTACGAAAGACGTTTTCACGAGGTCACACATCGCTCGTGAGCACGACGGCGCAGGAAACCGCACCTGCGGATCGTTTACGACCGCATCATGAGCGCCCGCCTCTCCCCACCCACCCGCCGTGCCTTCCTCCACACTTCCGCCGCCGCGTTCGGCTTTCAATTTGTGCCTGCACATGTCGTGCGGGCGCAAAGTGGCTCACGAGCACCTTCGGAGAATATTCGCATCGCGGTGATCGGCTGCGGTGGACGTGGCGCGGTGGATTTGCAGGGTGTTTCGGGTGAGGACATCGTCGCGCTGTGTGATGTGGACGACAATCGTGCCGCGAAGAGCTTTGAGGCCCATCCGAAGGCAAAGCGCTTCAAAGACTTCCGCCAGATGTTCGACAAGATGAGCAATGAAATCGACGCGGTCGTCGTCGCCACGCCGGATCACACGCATGCGGCGGCCTGCCTTCCGGCGATTGATCTCGGCAAGCATGTGTATTGCGAGAAGCCACTGGCGCACACGGTCAAAGAAGTACGCCGTTTGCGGAAGGCCGCGCTGGAGAAGAAGGTCATCACGCAGGTCGGCAATCAGGGCCATTCTTCGCACACGATCCGGCTTTTCGTCGAAATGGTGCAGGCGGGTGCCATCGGGAACATCAGCGAGATCCACGCGGGCTGTGACGCCTTCCGCGATGTCTATTGCCGCATCGGCAAACCGGCATCGCCGCCCACCGAGGTGCCGAAGAACCTCGATTGGGACCTGTGGATGGGGCCTTTGAAATCGCATGCGTATGAGCCGGCCGCCGTGCCCTTCGCGTGGCGTGGATTCAGCGCCTACGGCAATGGCTGTATCGCCGACTGGATCTGCCACATCGTCGATCCGAGCTACTGGGCGCTCGACCTCGGCTCACCGACGGCCATCACCGCGGAGGTCAGCGGCTATGATCCTGTCAAAGATGCCGCATTGTATCCGCGTGGCAGCCGCATCACCTATGAGTTCGCGGGCAAAGGCTCACGCGGCCCGGTTAAGCTCGTCTGGCACGATGGCGACATGACAATCCCGGCTCCACCGGAGCTCGAAGAGGACAAGCGCAAGGTCGTCGGTGTCGGCGCGGTCATCATCGGCGACAAAGGCAAGATCATGCACGGCTCTCATGGCGCGGGCAGTGTACGCATCATCCCCGAATCGAAGATGAAGGCCTTCACCATGCCGAAGGAGACGCTGCCGCGTGTCGAAAAGGGTGATCACCATCAGGACTGGCTCGATGCCATCCGTGCGAACCGGCCCGCGGGCTCGCCCTTTGAATACGGCGGTGCCTTGAGTGAGATCGGCCTGCTCGGCATGATCGCGATCCGCCATGCCGGCCAGCGCCTCGAATGGGACAATGATGCCGTCGCCTTCAAAAATGCGCCGTCCGCGAATGCGCTGCTCGACAAGGAATATCGCCCAGGCTGGGGCGTGTGAGTTCAACACCTCTCATGACATCCATTCCCACCAGTCTCTCCCGCCGTCGCTTCCTCGCACAAACGGGCGTGATGCTCGCTGCCTCGTCATGGGTGCGTGCGGATTTGCGACCGGCCAGCGAGAACGGCTATGTCGTGGGTGAGCCGGTCGTCGAGGGCATCGGAGCGAAGATTTTGGCCGATGGTGGCAATGCGGTAGATGCGCTGATTGCCACGGCGCTGGCGGGAGCGATTACGCAGCCGCACCAGACGGGCATCGGCGGGTATGCCACGCATGGGATGTTTGCGATGGAAGGAGGTAAGCGCATCGCGGCGCTGGATGCGAACACCATGGCTCCGGCGGCTTTTACGAAGGACATTTTCAAGCCGGATGCCCAAGGTCGCGTGCCGGAGGCCCGAAACTACCACGGCTGGCTCTCGACCGGAGTGCCGGGTGTGATCGCGGGGCTGAAACTCGCGCTGGATGAGTTTGGCACGATGTCGTTTGGCGAGGTGCTCGCTCCGGCGATCCGGCTCGCACGCGAAGGGTTTCAGCTACCTGCCTCGCTGGCGGGAACGATGGCACGCATGAAGGCGTCGTTCGAAAAAGATGCGGGCAGTTCGCGGCTTTACCTGCGTGGAGGTGCCGCACCTGTAGCTGGCTCGCTTTTCAAGAATCCCGAACTCGCGGCGGTGCTCGACACACTGGCGAAGGCGAACTCGATCGAGCCTTTTTACCGTGGCGACATCGCGCAGCGCATCGCGGAAGGCTTTGCGAAGAATGGCGGCCTCGTCACGAAGGAGGATCTCGCGGCTTACCGTGCCCGTTTGGTCGAGCCGCTGCGGCTTTCATGGGGCGAGCATACGATTCACACGCCGCCGCTGGGTTGTGGTGGCATCAGCGTGCTGCAAATGCTGGCCATCCTGAAGGCGCTGAAGTGGGACACCATCGCTGATGGCCGCGAGCGGCTCATTCTGCGTGTGGAGGCCATGCGGTTGGCCTGGCGTGACCGGCTCACCTTGCTCGGCGATCCCGATTTCAGCGAGGTGCCGCAGGCCAAGCTGTTGTCCGACGGCTACGCCGCCGAATGCGCGGAGAAGATCCGTGCCGCGGTGAAGGCGGGACAGATTCTCGAGCCGGATTTCAAAACGAGCACACAGGGCGGCACGTTGAATTTCAGCGCCTGCGACAAGCACGGAAACATCGCCACGCTCACGCTGACGCATGGTGACGGCTTCGGTGCGCATGTCACCGTCGATGGGCTCGGACTCACGCTCGGCCACGGCATGTCACGCTTTGATCCGCGTCCCGAGCACCCGAACGCCCCCGGCCCGCGCAAGCGCCCGCTGCACAACATGGTGCCCATGCTCATCACGAAAGGCTCACAGCCCGTCGTCGCCATCGGCGGACGCGGCGGAAGGCGCATTCCGAATGCGATGCTCGAGTTCCTCACGCAGCACGTCGTGCGCGGCAGGCCGTTTGGCGAGTCGCTGGCCTCGCCGCGACTCCACACAGAGGGTGGAAAACTCGTCGAGCACCAAAAAGCCTGGCCCAAGCCCAGCATCGACGCACTGAACAAGGCTGGCTACACCGTGAAAACCGGCGGCAGCGCCACTTTAAGCGGCGTGGCGCTCGAAAACGGCAAATGGCTCGCTGGCATGCCTTGAGCCCAAACAGCCTCTGCCTGTTCTCTGGCCCACTCTGTGCTGCAACAACAGGCCGTTTCCCCTCGTTTCCTCGCTCACCAAAACACCCTGCATGAATCGTCGTCATTTCCTTCTCAGTTCCCTCGGCACCACGCTCGCGCTGCCGGGGATGTCCTCGCTCATGGCGAAGTCCGTGGGCGGCTCCGTCCAGGCCGCGAAAGGCGCGGGCATGGGTGCGCGCCGCTTTGTGGCGATCGGCAACCTGCTCGGCTACCAGACGAAGAGCCTTTTCCCCACCACGCAGGGCCGGAATTACGAGAAGACCACGCTGCTGCAACCGCTGGAGGGCATTCGCGATCACATGACGGTCTTCCGCGGGCTCGACCACGGCGTGAAGGGCGGCCACTTCGCGGTGCATTCCTTCCTTTCCGGCGTGCTGCACTCCGAGGCGCAAAATCGCCCGGAGGGCAATGTGACCATCGACCAGTTCCTCGCCGATGCGGTGGGCTTTGAGACGCGTTTTCCGGCGCTCACGGTCGGTTCGGAAGGCGGCATTCATGGCGGTTGCCAGATCTCGTGGACGAAGTCGGGCGTGCGTGTGCCGCCAGTGACGAATCCGGCAGAGTTGTTTGAGAAGCTTTTCGTCACCGACTCGAAGGAGCGTCAGGCGCGTCGCGCTCAGGAAAACCAGGTGCAGGCCTCCATCCTTGATTCCGTGCTGGAGGAGGCGAACCGCCTCTCGAAGCAGGTGAACAAGGAGGACAAGGACAAGCTCGACGAGTATCTGACCTCCGTGCGCGATGTGGAGAAGCGCCTGGAACTGCGCCAAAAGTGGACGCATCAGCCGAAGCCGAAGGCGCCGTTTGAAAAGCCCGCCAACCGCAACGCGGTCGAGGATCTGCCGCTGCTGTATGAGATGATCGCGCTTGCTTTGCAGAGCGACAGCACGCGCATCGCCACGCTGGAGATCGGCGGCGATTTCATGCCGCAGCACCTCGGCATCAAAAAAGATTGGCACGGCCTCTCCCACCACGGCAACGACGCCGAGGCCATCGCCGACCTCATCAAGCTGGAGACCTATCAAATCGAGCACTTCGGCAAGTTCGTGGCCCGTCTGGCGAAGATGAACGATGGCGAGCGCACGCTGCTGGACTCCACGACCGTGCTTTTCGGCAGCGGCATGGGCGATGGCAACTCGCACAAGAACTCCGACCTGCCCATCCTCCTCGCCGGCGGCGGCTACAAGCACGGCGAATTCCGCGAAGTCCCCCGCGAAGGCATCAACAAGGTGCCGCTCTGCAATCTCTTCGTCGATATCGCCCAAAAAATGGGCGTGGAGACCGATTCGTTCGGCAGCAGCACGGGGCGGTTTGCTTGAACGGAAGGTTTTAACCGCTGATGAGACGCTAATGGGACGCTGATAACAGCAATCTGAATTCAGCTCATTAGCGTCATGTCAGCGTCACATTAGCGGTTAAGAAACCGCGACACGCTCAACGCTTTCGATTTTGAACTCAAAGAACCTCATTTTTACCTCAGCGGTTTTCGCCGCTACATTCGCCACCGCCGCTGATGCGCCTTACCGCCACGTTGTGTTCTTCAAATTCAAAGACTCTGCCTCGCCAGAGCAGGTGCAAGGCATCGAAAAAGCCTTCATCGAACTCGCGGGCAAGATCGACACCGTGAAGGGATTTGAATGGGGCACGAATGTGAGCCCCGAAGGCCTCAATGATGGCTTCACGCATTGCTTCTTCGTTACGTTTGCTGACAAAGCCGGCCTCGACGTCTATCTCCCGCATGCCGAGCATCAGGCCTTCGTTGGCAAGCTGAAACCGCTGCTCGATAAAGTCTGCGTCGTGGACTACGTCGCTAAGAAGTAACTCTCGAAGTTTCCCTCTCGGGCTCCTCAGGCGGCTGAACGGCTGTTCGAGGAGCCTTTCTTTTTGGTGACTGGCTTTTTGGTCTTCGCGGCCGTCGCAGAGGATTTGGAGGTGGTAGAGCTCTTTTTGGGCGAGTTGGAAGGCTTGGAGGACGAAGGAGCGGGCTTGGCAGAGGATGGTTTTTCGGGGCCTGCCTTTTCCTTGGCCTCCGCATGCGCCTTCTCTTTCGGATCGGCCTTCATGGAGTCCACCTGCACCGGCAGGGCATGATCGTCATCCGGTGAGGCCACGCCCTCGTTGGGCTTCTCTTCGGGCTTCTTCTCTTCCTTGGGCTTCTCACCTTTCGGGAGTTCGCCGGGCGTGATGAGCACCTTGGCTCCCACATTCACGCAATCGAAGACATTCACGACGTCCTTCATTCCCATGCGAACGCAGCCGTAGCTGGCGGGAGCTCCCAGACGACTTTCCTCCGGCGTGCCGTGAATATAAATGAAGCGGCCAAAGGCGTTGCGATTGCTGGTCTCGTTGCCTTTCAGCCACAAAATACGCGACACGATGGGATCGCGGCCGGGGGCGTTGGGTTTCAACACCTCGCCATTCCAGCGACGGCTCTTCAAAACAGCGCCGGCCGGGAGTCCATGCCCAATTTTGGCCACCACCTGATGCTGGCCGAGCGGCGTGCAATTGCTGCCGGGACGGTCGCCAAGCCCAAATTTGGAGGTGGAGATCTTGTAGGTCTTTTTGAGTTCGCCCTGCTCGTAGAGGCCGAGTTTCTGCTCCTTCACGCTGACGACGACATCCGCCTTTTTCACACTGGTGCACTGGCTCAGGATCGCTGCGAGCAAGCTGAGAGCCGCGATCCGGGTCAGATGGCGGAGGCATCCATGATGTCGGGAGACTGACTGCATGTTTGAGAAGAGTGATACAGGCCAGAATTTAAGCAATCTTAAATTACTGGAAGGTTCCCCATCCTATACGCCTGACCCCTCTCCCTCTATCCATCTCAGTAACCGGGCGGAGGCGGACTCACAGGAGGCGGCGGCGTGTTGGGATACACGGGTGGCGGTTGCGAGTAGGTAGCAGGAGGCGGGCCACTCGGATAAGCCGTGGTCCCGGGATAGCCTTGAGGAGGTGCCGCGCTGTAGCCCGGTTGCGGCGGCGGGGCACTCGCGGGCTGCGCTGCACCATAGCCGGGGATCGTTTTGGCCGTTACCGTGACATCGGCGAGCTGGTAGGGCGGTAATTGCAGATACTCAGCCGCCGCACGGGAGACATTGATCACGCGTCCGGGGTAATTCGGGAACCGGTCATTGACCGTGAGGTTCACCGAACGGCCGTTGTAATTGTTTTTGACCTTCACCTGCGTGCCAAAGGGCAGCGTGTTGTGCGCCGCGGTCCAGCCTTGAGGGTAATAAATCTCGCCCGAGGAGGTGTGATGGCCCGCATATTGATCCGCGATGTAGGAGGCGTAGCCACGCTGCTCGTAGGCAGGCCGTGCGCAACTGGCGAGCAGCGCCGCAAAGAGCACCGCGAGGCGAAAAAATGGTTTCATGTCTGTTGGAGAGACGAGCATACGATGCTTTTGCACCCGAGACAACTGCCCTCGAGCCTCTCCGGTCACCTCATGGCAGAAAAACATTGCAGCAGCCCGTGGCATGCCGAATCTCCCGCCCATCGCACCTCTTGCCTGAGTGGCGGAATTGGTAGACGCGCCAGACTTAGGATCTGGTTTGGAAACAAGTGCAGGTTCGAGTCCTGTCTCAGGCACCACGGCGGCATCAAGGCCTGCTGGCAGAGAAATTGCTGGCCCTCACGCCCCCTTTGCCTAGTCTCCGCCACCCCTTCATGCCCACCGAATTCGATTTTCAATACGCCTTGGAGAACACCCATGTGCTCCATGAGCCGGACCGCCGCATCGACACGTTTGGGACCACACAGTTCGAGTTTCAGCTCGTCTCGGAGCTGATGGACAGCGTGAGTGCCGTCCGCGTGCGCGAGGGCCGCATCACCGCGGAAAAGCCGCTCATCCTGCGCCCGAACCCGGAGGAGAATTTCGACTTCGAGGGCTTCGGTGCCGAGGCGGAGGCCTTCGGTGCCTTTTTGAAGCAGCACATGCACAAGCTGGCGATCCTGAAATACGGCTTCCAGTTCCGCAAAACCGACGTGCAGGAGCAGATCGTTCACGAGCCGATGGAGGAAGTCTGCGGCAAGCTGAAAGCAGAGCTTCGCGCCTCCGGCAACCCCGCCCGCGCCATCATCCAGGGCGTGGATGACACCTGGGAGATCTGCCTTCTCAAATTCACCGTCGAAATGATCGAGAAGTCCTCCAACATCAACATCTTCGACTTCAAGCGCCGGGGGCTTCTCGGCTGACAATTATCGACCCGCGATGGCCAAGGCCCAGTTCAAGCTCCTGCTATTCCTCATTGTGATGGGCCTCTTCGCCGGGGTGCTCGCCACTGGTTGGTGGCTGTATGAGAACATCCTGCTGCGGGAGCAAATGGTCGAGAAAGACCTCGCCGCGATGAAGGGCAAGGATCGTCCTCGCATCGATCCGGGCGTGCGTCGCTTTGATGCCGCCATCGATCTCATTCGTGGCGGCAGTGTCGCCGAGGGCCGCGATGCGCTCTACAAGCTACTCCAGCAGTTCCCCGATTCCGGCTCCTGCGCCGAGGCACGCCGCATCATCGGCGAGATCAACATGGACCAGCTTTTTTCGCCCAGCTACACGGCCGGAAAGAAGGAGTACATCGTCCAGCCCGGCGACTCGCTGAACCTCATCGCGCAGAAGAACCAAACGAACGTCGATTTCATCCTCCGCTTGAACGGCATGATGAGCACCACACTCCAGCCGGGCGACCGTCTCACCGTGGCACCGATTCAATTCAACCTCGGTATATCCGTCGGCAAGAAACAGGTGATCCTCTTCCGCAACGTGAATGGCAAGGACTACCCCTTCAAATTCTACACAGCCAAGAACATCGAGTTGCCTTCCAGCATTCGTGCACCTGCCGCGTTCGAAGTTGGCACCAAGTCCGCCCAGTTTGAGGGCAAAGCCATTCTCGCCACGGATCCGCACTACCACGAGGCTGAGAAATGGGTGCCAGCGCATCGTCCGAAAGCGGCGAACGTGTCCTTTGCCTTCCGAGTGCCACCAGTAGCCAAAGCCATCGCCGTGGTTGAAACGCCTCCCGCAGCCGCCAAAGATGGCGCGACAGCCAGCACGGCTCCGGCCGCGCTACCACCTCCGCCTGAAACCGGCATCTTCCTCGCCCGCGAGGACCTTGAAGAGCTCTTCGCCCTCGTGCGCCGGGGCTCGAAGGTCGAAGTCGCCCGTTGAACTCACCTTTCACCACCTTTTTCTCCCATGAAACAACTCCTCGAATTCGAAAAGCCCGTCCAGAAGCTCCGCGATGAACTCGAAGCCCTGCGGGCCAAGGCCACGTCAAAGCCCAGCGACAAGCTCACGTCCCAGATCGCCGACCTCGAAGTGAAGCTCGACAAGCTCCAACGCGAGACCCACGCGAACCTCAATCCTTGGCAGCGCGTGCAGATCTCCCGCCACCTGAACCGGCCCTTCATGCTCGATTACGTGAAGCACATCTGCGATGAGTTCGTCGAGCTTCACGGCGACCGTCACATCGGCGATGACAACGCCATGCCCGCCGGCTTTGCCACCATCGGCGGACAGCGCGTGGCGATCATCGGGCATCAAAAAGGCCGCGACACGAAGGAGAACCTCCTGCGCAACTTTGGCAGCGCCCATCCGGAAGGCTATCGCAAGGCGCTCCGCGTCATGCGCATGGCCGAGAAGTTCGGCCTGCCCATCGTCACCCTCATCGACACCCCCGGCGCCTTCCCCGGCATCGGAGCGGAGGAGCGAAACATCGCCGAGGCCATCGCTTTCAACCTTCGTGAGATGATGACCATCCAGACGCCCATCATTGCCGTCGTCATCGGTGAAGGTGGCAGCGGTGGCGCTCTCGGCATCGGCATCGCCGACCGCGTGCTCATGATGGAAAACGCCTACTACTCCGTCATCAGCCCGGAAGGCTGCGCCGCCATTCTTTGGAAGGATCGCAAGTATGCCCCGGAAGCCGCCACGGCCCTCAAGGTCAGCGCCCCGGACCTCAAGCAGCTCGGCATCATCGACGCGGTGATTCCTGAGCCTCTCGGCGGTGCCCACAACGACATCCCGGCCGCGGCTGAAGCACTGAAGAACGCCGTTCTCGCCGCCATCACCGAGCTTTCCAAGGTCAAAGGCCCCAAACTCCTCGACGATCGCTACCAAAAATTCCGCGCTCTCGGCCAGTTTACAGAAAACTGACTCGTGTCCGTGTGAATCATAGGTCCCTTGGCAGCATGCGCCTTGTCTTCGCCCTCCTTGCCCTCGCCCTTCCGCTGCACGCCGCGACGAAAAAGCGCAGCGTGTCGGCTTATGGCAAGCCGAACGTGCTCTTCATCATCGCCGATGACCTTCGCCTGCTGCCGCAGGCGAAGACGCCGAACATGGACCGCCTCGCGAAGCTCGGCATGCGCTTCACGAATGCACATTGCAACTTCGCCCTGTGCAATCCCTCCCGCACCAGCCTGCTGACAGGCATGCTGCCGGCCTCCAGCGGTGTCTTTGGCAATGAACAGGACTGGCGGCGCAGCGTGCAGATCGTAGGCAAACCGACGCTGCCGGAGCATTTCAAGGCCAGCGGCTATCTCACCGCGGCCGCGGGCAAGATCTTCCACGCCAACCACGGTGGTCCCGAAGGCCGTCTCGCTGGCTGGCATGGCGGGCGACGCGGCTTTGAACTCGATGCCGCTTGGGAGCAGCGTTTCCCACGGGCTGGCGTGCAGATTCCCGACCTGCCGGTGCATACCGGGCAGAACTTCAACGGCCTCAACATCTGGCATTGGGACTGGGGCACCATTCCCGTCGAGGATGAAAAGACCGACGACGGCCAGTGCGTGGCCTTCGCCGCGGACTTCGTCGGCAAAAAACAGAAGAAGCCCTTCTTCCTCGCGCTCGGCCTCTACCGCCCGCATTCGCCGTGGTATGTGCCGCAGAAGTATTTTGACCTCTTCCCGCTCGAAAGCATCACACTGCCCGAGGTGAAGGAAAACGATCTCGACGATGTACCCGAGACCGCGAAAGGCCATCTGAAGGGCGAAAATGCCCACCAGACGATTTTGAAGGCCAACAAGTGGAAGGAAGCCGTGCAGGCCTACCTCGCGAATGTCGCGTTTTGCGATGCGATGCTCGGCCAGGTGCTCGACGCGGTCGAAAAAGGCCCCAACGCGCAAAACACCATCATCGTCTTCACCTCCGACCACGGCTGGTATCTCGGCGAAAAGCAGATGTGGCACAAAGGCAAGCTCTGGGAGGAGGCCACACACATCCCGCTCACCATCGTCGCGCCGAATGTGACGAAGCCCGAAACCTCATCCAACCAGCCCGCCGCGCTCATCGACCTCTATCCCACGCTTTGCGATCTCACCGGCGTGAAGGCCCCCGAGCATCTCGATGGCACCAGCTTGAAGCCGCTGCTCGCTGATCCCGCCGCCACGCGTGAAAAGCCAGCCATCACCACCAGCGGCGGTGGCAAAAATGCCGCCTACGCGGCCCGCGATGCCCGCTGGCGCTACATCCGTTATGCCGATGGCAGCGAGGAACTCTACGATCACGACGCCGATCCGCATGAGTGGACGAATCTCGCTTCCGCGCCCGAGCATGCGGCCGTCAAATCGAGCCTCGCAACGCATTTCCCGGCCGAATTCAAGTCCGCGCAGCGTCCCGCCGCCGAGGTCGTGCCTGCGCCGAGCCCTTCCGGCTCCGTCGATCTCACGCTCGTGCCTGGCGATGAACTCACCGCCGCCGAATCGCCGAAGATTCAAGGCCGCGGCATCTACCTGAATGCCTCGTTTGACTACAACCCCGAGATCGATGGCGACAGCACGCTCCTCTCGCATGGCGACTCCAAGCTCGGCTACGTTCTCCACCTTGTCGCCAGCCGTCCCACGCTCACCATTTTCGTCGATGGCAAGGCCACCGCCATCGCGGCGGATACGTTGGAGGCTGGCAAAGCCAACGTCCGCGCCCTCATCGCCAACAGTGGCTTCATGTCCATCGCCGTGCCCGGCAAGAGCGAGGTCCTCGACCTCACCCCCTTCGAAAACGGCTTCCCCGCTGAACCAGCGAAAGGCATCAGCGCCGCGCAGAGCTTTGGCCCGCTCAGCGCGAAGGATTTCCCGAACAGCACGCCCTTCGACGGCATCATCCGCCGCCTGAACGTGACCCTCATGCCGCCCAGCGAAGTCGTCGCGAAACCGCTGCCGGTGAAGCAGTGAGCTATCGGATGCTGCCGTAGGCCGGATGTGTTTGGCGGAAGTGCCTTCGTTTTCACCCACGATCCCCTTCGCCAAACTATCCGGCTTCTGGGACCGCCGCAGTCTGCCACGCCCCCAAGCCCGCCGGATAGTTCGGCGAACATGCGTCTCGTCTTGGCGATGCTTTTTGCGCCGAACACATCCGGCCCACAGCCAGTCCGCCCTTGCCCTTTCGACCATCGAATCTCTAATAGAGGGCGCATGAAGCCTCTCCCACTCGTTTTGCTCGCCCTCTTACTCACGGGCACGCTGCACGCGAAAAGCAAACCTCCGGCTCCCAAAGCGCAAACCGCCGCCGACCTCGCTGAAGGCATCGCGCCCTCGCTGGTGAAGATCACACAGATCGGTCGTGACGGCGCAGATGGCATCGGCTCCGGCTTCGTCGTGAGCGAGGATGGTTTGATCGCCACGAATCTGCACGTCATCGGCGAGGCACGCCGTCTTCAGGTCGAAATGCTGGATGGAAAGACACACGAGGTCGTCACCATCCACGCCACCGATTCCCATCGCGATCTCGCCTTGCTCAAAATCAATGCCAAGGGCCTCAAGCCGCTGCCGCTGGGTGATTCGGACAAGGTCCGCCAAGGCGAGGGCGTCGTGGCGATGGGCGCACCGGAGGGACTCGGCTTCAGCATCGTGCAGGGCGTGCTCTCCGCCACGCGTGACATCGATGGAAACGACATGCTGCAAGTGGCCATCCCCATCGAAAAAGGCAACAGCGGCGGCCCTTTGCTCGACATGAAGGGCAAGGTGCTCGGCCTGCTCACGCTGAAGCACACCAAGACGGACAACCTCGGCTTTGCGATGCCGGTGAATGCGCTCAAAGAGCTCATCGAGAAGCCCAATCCCGTGCCGATGAGCCGCTGGCTGACCATCGGCGTGCTGAATCCGAAGCTTTGGAAGCTCCACCTCGGCTCGCAGTGGACGCAGCATGCCGGTGTGATCCGCGCGGAGTTTCCAGGCGATGGCTTCGGCGGCCGTGCGCTGTGCCTTTCGACGCAAAAAGTGCCGGACGAGGCCTTCGAAGTCGCCGCGATGGTGAAGCTCGATGACGAAAGCGGTGCCGCAGGCCTCGCCTTCTGCTCCGATGGCGGTGACCGTCACTACGGCTTCTATCCTTCCGGCGGCAAACTGCGCCTCACACGCTTCGACGGACCGGATGTGTATTCGTGGAGCATCCTCGCCGATGTGCCGAGCGAGGCCTACAAGCCCGGCGAGTGGAATGCGCTCCTCGTGCGGGTGGAGCCGGAAAAAATCACCTGCTTTGTGAACGGCAAAAAAGCCATCGAAACGGACGACACCGGCCTTCGCGGCGGCGCGGCCGGTTTGTGCAAGTTCCGCACGACGGTGGCTGACTTCCGCGCTTTCCGCCTCGGCACCGATTTGACGGAAAAGCCCATCGATCAGGAACTGGCCTCAAAGTTTCGCAACGAGCTCGA
>CALMTT010000689.1 GCA_937872615.1 uncultured Verrucomicrobiaceae bacterium
AGAAAACTGCGCGATTTGACCTGAAACGCCGCTGAGCCATCCCGCGGCCGCACCTCGAGCGTGTGCGCATCGACAAACGACGCCGCCCCGCGGTGCAGGGTGAAGCGCCCGTCCGCCAACTGCCCCTGCCGGAAACCCGCGAAATCGGCGATCAGCGCCCGCTTCCGCTCCCGCAGCCGGTGCAGGTCCACGCCATGGGACTCCGCCTTCAGGCCAAACTCCGCCGCGTGCCGCACCACGAGCTGGCGGTTCGCGGATTCGATCAGCGTCTTGCTCGGCATGCAGCCGCGCAGGATGCACAGGCCGCCCAGCTCCCCTGCCCCGTCGATCACCGCCACCTTCAGGCCCTCCGCGTGCGCCGTCCGTGCCCCCGCATAGCCTGCGCTGCCACCGCCGATCACGACCAAATCAAAATCATAGTGCTCCATGCCCGCGAGGCTTCCGCCGGAGCCACCGCCGCGCAATCCGAAAGTGGCTCACGCCATCGGCAGCAGCTCCTTGATCGGCTCGCCAAAGGGCAAAATGGGCATCGGACGTCCCTGGAAGTCATCAAAGGTGTCGTTCGGGTCGATGCCGAGGTGCTGGTAAACCGTCGCCCAGAGGTCATTCGGGCTCAGCGGCCGCTCGATGGGGAATTCCGCCCGCGGATTCGTGGCCCCGATCACCTGCCCCGTCTGCATCCCGCCGCCGCTCACGATGAAAGACATCGCCTGCGGCCAGTGATCGCGACCCGGCTGGCTCACGCCGGTCTGCGTGCCGATTTGCGTGTTGATCTTCGGCGTGCGGCCAAACTCACCCGTGATGATCACCAGCACATCCTTGTCCAGCCCCCGCTGGTGGATGTCCTCGATCAGCGCCGACGCCGCCTGGTCATAAACCGGCATGCGCCAGCGAGCATCGGCATACATGTCGCAATTCACCGCGTGGCTGTCCCAGTTGTAGGTGCAGTTCTTCGGGATCGGCGTCGAGAAAGGATTCTCCCACACCATCGTCACGAAGCGGCAGCCCGCCTCCACCAGCCGGCGGGCCATCAGACCGCGCTGGCCGTAGGTGCTGTAGCCGTAGTGCTCGCGCACCTTCGCCGGCTCCTGGCTCAAATCGAAGGCCTCGCGCACCTGCGGCGTCGTCAGCATGCCAAAGGCCCGCTGGCCAAAGCTGTCCATCGCATCCATCAGGCCGCTGCGATCCACCTCGCGCCGCAGATTGTCCATGCCTTTCAGCAAATGCATGCGGTCATCCAGGCGATGCTCCATGTCCGGCGTCAGGCCGATGTTTTCGATCTTGAAATCCTTCGCGCTCGGATCACCCACCACCATGAAGGGGGATGACGACTGGCCGAGGTAGGCCGAGCCGAGGGAAAAGGTATCAATCCCGCTGCGGCCGCGGTCCACGCCCGCCACGCAGACCGGCATCGCCTCGCCCGCACGCTGCAGCTTGCGCTGCACGATCGAGGTCACCGACGGCGCATCATTCACAAACCCCACCGGCAGCGCCGGCAGACGGCCCGTCATGAAGCGCTTGTGCCCGCCGCCGTGGTCGCTGAACTCATGATGCACGCTGCGGATGATGTTAAACTTGTCCGCCATCTTCGCCTGCCGCGGAAACAGCTCGCAAACATGCGTGCCCGGCACGTTCGTGCGGATCGGGTTTAGCACACCGCGATACTCCACCGGCGCGTTCGGCTTCATGTCATAGCTCTCGAGCTGCGACATGCCGCCCGGCAGCCACACAAAGATCACCGACTTCTCCTTCAGCTTCCGCCCCGCCGCCTTCGCGATGGTTTCTGCCCGCAGCGTGTCACTTAAAGACCAGCCCGTCAGCGCCAGCGATCCCAAGCTGAGAAAGCTCCGCCGCGAGAGCGGTCCGGAGCAGCGGGAGTGAGGCAAGACGGGGGGCATGAGTCGAGGTCCGCACCTCTACGCGCTCGTGGCGGCCTGTCTCTCATCTTGCTGAAATCCTCCCGCCTCGTGATTCGCCATTGGCAAAGCCCCGTCGCTCGCCACATCCTGCGGCAGCCCTATCTGATGAAAGCCCTGTTTTTGACCAATGAATACCCGCCGCACATCTACGGCGGCGCCGGCGTCCACGTGGAATACCTCTCCAAGGAGCTCGCCAAGCTCATGGAGGTCGAGGTGCGGTGTTTTGGGGATCAGGACGACACCCAGCCAAACCTCCGCGTCATGGGCACCGGCCTGCAAAATGGCGACTGGACCTGCCCCGCGCACCTGAAGTCCGTCTTTGGCGCCCTCCAGCGCAGCCTCGACTTCAACACCAAGAACATCGACGCCTCCCTCGTCCACCTCCACACCTGGTATTCCCACTTCGGCGGCATCCTCGCCAAGCTCAACTACGGCGTCCCCATGGTCCTCACCGTCCACTCCCTCGAGCCCCTCCGCCCATGGAAGCGCGAGCAGCTCGGCGGCGGCTACGACTTCACCGTCTGGCTCGAGGCCACCGCCCTGAAGATGGCCGATGCCGTCATCGCCGTGAGCGAGGAGACCAAGGTGGACCTCCTCCGCCTCTTCGATCTCGATCCGCACAAGATCCACGTCATCCACAACGGCATCGACCTCGATGAATACCACCGCGTCGAGGCCCCTGAGGTCCTGCAAAACCACGGCGTCGATCCCACCAAGCCCTACGTCCTCTTCGTCGGCCGCATCACCCGGCAAAAAGGCATCATCCACCTCGTCCGCGCCATCCAGCACCTCGATCCCGGCTTCCAGGTCGTCCTCTGCGCCGGTGCCCCCGACACGCCCGAGATCAAAGCCGAGATGGAGGCCGCCGTCGCCGCCGTCAGTGCGCAGCGTCCCGGCATCGTCTGGATCCAGGCCATGCTCCCCGTGCAGGAAAAGATCGCCATGTACTCCCATGCCGATGTCTTCTGCTGCCCCTCCATCTACGAGCCCTTTGGCATCATCAACCTCGAGGCCATGGCCTGCGAGACTGCCGTCGTCGCCAGCGCCGTCGGCGGTATCAAGGAAGTCGTCGTCCATGGCGAGACCGGCCTCCTCGTCCCCCTCCAGCAGCAGACCGAGAGCCCCTTCGAGGCCCTCCACCCCGAGCAATACGCCCGCGACCTCGCCGATGGCATCAATGCCCTCATGCGGGACGAGCCCAAGCGCCGCGCCATGGCCCTCGCCGGCCGCCAGCGTGCCATCGACCACTTCAGTTGGAAGTCCATCGCCCGGAAGACCCTCGCCCTCTACAAAACGCTCGCCGGGTGATGTGCAGGTCGTCGTTCGTAGTTCGGGCTTCAGCCCGCGCCTGGGTGCGTCGTGCTCCAGCCGCAAACTGAACGGATTCTCCGGCTATCGACTCGATAAGCGGCGAACCGTTACCTCCAGCGGATTGTTTGCCCCGCTATTTTCCAACCGTGGCTTTCCCGGCATTGTAGTCATGGACTTCACTTCTCACATTGATGTATTCGGTCTTGCGGAACTGCATCAGGTAGCGAGTCATGTCTCCACCACCAGCTCGGCTACTGCCCTCAATCTGAAGCCACTTCTCGCCTTTCACTGGCACACAAAGGTGGAATCCTCCCTGAATGCCACCCAAGCTACGAAGCCCTTTTGTGGTTTGAGTGATGATTTCGTAGAAACAGCCTCCAGTGCCGCCCAGAATGGGAATGTCGATGAACCACTCCACCACACCGTCGCCATTGAGGTCGGCGCGGCGGGCGTGGATGAATTCGGGCAAAGGTTGTGGCTTCCACTGCTCGGCAACGTAGTCCCGAAGTGCTTCAGGCATATCTGCGACGCGTGCCTGCTCATCCTTTGCAGGCTGCTTGGTGACACGCGCCGGCCACACAAATCCATCTGGCGCGGGGAACCAATCGCCATCCTGACCGTTGCTCCAGCTTGCAGCCGCCAGCATAACAAATGCGATCACTTTCCTACTCATTGGGCGAGGGACTCATTACTTGGGCAACGTTTCGGATCAGGCGACGGCGAGCGGGAAACGTTGCTGACACGACAGACAGCCTTCGAGCCGTTGCCAGCATCCGTTTTGTTCGCCCTTTGGTCGGTTGTAGTTGTGTTTCACAGCGGTCATCCTCCGAAGAGTCTGGAGAAGAAGCCCTTCTTCGTGGGTGACGTTGGAGGCGTCGAAGAACTTGGTAGAGGCGGTGGAGAGCTGAAACCGCTCAGCGATGGTGATGATCCTCCATCAGAAGCATACTGAACCATGCCCAAATACCAGTGATGAACGTTGTCCTCCTCACCATTGATGAGGCGCTTGTAAACACGCGCCCATGGAAAGCTCTTGTATCCACCCCCGAAACTTAGTGTGGGCGTGTTGCCATCTGAAACTCCCCACTCGCCACCGCGATTGCGGCGGTAAGTCTCTCCGAGATAGCTGCCGAACATGGTGCAGAACTGCTCAATATCGTCCTCTGAGGGTTTGGAAGCTGGCATGCTGAGGTGGAGCAACTGAAGAATGTTCTCGACCTCCGGAAGGAAAGCCTCTGAATAGTCAGCATCCTTGCCGAACTTAGCCCGAATGAACTTCGTGCAAAGATCCGCACCGCGGGTTGCGACTAGCTGGAGCTCTGGGTCTGGTCTAAAGTCGTCTGATGATGACATGGGATTGGAGTGTGCTCTGCGTAGTTGGCCTAACGTCCGGGATCAGGCGACGGCGAGCGCAAGACATTGCTGACACGACAGATCGCCTTCGAGCCGTTGCCTGCATCCGTTTTGTTCGGCCTCTTGTGATCGTCGTTCATGGTTTCTTCCTGATTCGAGATGTTCTGATAGCCCACCAACACAACCACGCGATAGCCGCAGCCAACACGGCAACCCAAGTGTAACAAATGATCATTGATATCCAGTCGTTGTGGATGTCTCTGGCTGTAGGAGGATGGGGCGATTCGTCATCAGGTCCCAACCTCGCTAGCGCATCCGATGCCACGAGTAGCGTGAATATCGCGCACATCGGAAGACAGGTATGTCTGACCAGCAATCTCATTTTTCGATGCTTATGGCGAAGGACTCTCTAACTTGGCCGAACAATTCAGATGGGAAACACTTCTGTCGTTTTGCGAGCGCCTTTATAGGCAACAAAAGTGTGGGAAAAGTACGTTGTGAGCGTCTTCATGGTGTTGTTTTAGCCGCAAATGGCGGAATAGGGCAACAAAAATGCCGGATAACATCCCGCATTTGGCTATTGGAGGGTGAAAACTAACACGCGATGAAGTGAAGCAAAGTACTCCTCTCGCTCCGCGAGAGGAACTCAGCGTGACGTCAAGAGAAGCGTGTGTGCCTTTGGAGGCCCAGGGGACCTGCGAAAGCCTTGGGCTCCACTTGCGGAGCAAGTGGGCTACTTTGCTGACGCGATTGCATGCCGCACCGCGCAAGGAGCGGGACTTTCCGAGTCCCGCCAAGAGGCACTTGGAAAGTGCCTCTCCTCGGATGGGCGGGGCAGGAATGCCCCGGTTACGGATGCGGGCGGACCTATTCGCACTCACGGCGGGCTTTTGCGCCAGACCTCCACACATCCAAACATCCACCACTCCACCACATCAATACGTCGCTCGGCCGCCGGAGAGGTCGAAGACGGCGCCGGTGGTGAAGGAGCAGTCCTCACTGCAAAGCCAGGCGACGAGGGCGGCGGCTTCTTCTTTTTGACCGAAGCGGTTCATCGGGATCTTGGAGAGCATGTAGTCGATGTGCTGCTGGGTGAGCTGCTTGAGGATGTCCGTCTCGATGACGGCAGGCGTGACGCAGTTCACCACGACACCGGCGGTGGCGAGTTCCTTGCCGAGAGATTTGGTGAGGGCGATCACGGCGGCCTTCGAGGCGCTGTAGTGCGCGGCGTTCGGATTGCCTTCCTTCCCGGCGATGGAGGCGATGTTCACGATGCGGCCGTAACCACCCTTCAGCATGTGCGGGATGACGCTGTGGCAGCAGTAAAAGGGGCCGTTGAGGTTGATGTCGATCACGCGACGCCAGTCGGCAGGATCTGCTTCCCACGTTTTGGAGTTCGTGCCCGCGATGCCGGCGTTGTTGACGAGGATGTCGATCTTTCCAAAGGCCGCGGCCGTGCTGGCGGCGGCATTTTGCACGGCAGCGAGGTCGGTGAGATCGACGGCGGCGGTGTGGACGGGGCCGAGGGCGCAGAGTTCCGCCTTCGCCGCGGCCAGCGCAGCCTCGTCACGGTCCCAAAGGGCCACCGAGGCCCCGGATTGCAGCAGCCGCGTGGCGATGGCATGCCCGATGCCACGGGCTCCTCCGGTGACGATGGCGGCGCGGGACTTGAGGTCGATCTGATTCATGGTGTGGCAGGCGTGGTTGGATTCAAAAAAGTGAGCGGCAGTTATCGGACGAAACAGGCGTGTCTTGCGTGAATCTTGCCCGGTGCTTGACGCGTGCGGGCCGCGTGGCAGGTAGAGCGCCCATGAAAATCATCCGTCACACCGATGCCGAATACGCGAGCTTTGCCGCCAGCCTGAACCGTCGCGCGGAGGCCAGCGAGGCCGTGCGTGAGGTGGTGGCCGGTGTGATCAAAGCCGTGCGTGAACGCGGTGACGAGGCTGTGCTGGAGTTCACCGCGAAGTTTGACGGCGCGAACCTCACGCCCGCGCAGATGCGTGTGCCGCAAGCGGTGCTCGAAGAAGCCTGGAACAAGGCTGATGCGGACCTCAAAGCCGCTCTCGAAGCCTCGCAGCGGAATGTGGCGGACTTTGCGAAGCGCAGCCTGCGCCAGGCCTGGAGCTCGGTGAACGATCAAGGCGCGAGCGTTGGTGAGGTCTTTCATCCGTTTGAACGTGTGGGCTGCTATGTGCCGGGCGGTTCCGCACCGCTGGTCTCGACCGTTTTGATGACGGTAGCCATCGCCGCAGCGGCGGGCGTGCCGGAGATCGTCGTC
>CALMTT010000690.1 GCA_937872615.1 uncultured Verrucomicrobiaceae bacterium
CCATCCCACTGCCATCGACTCTCCGGGAATCCATCCTGGAGGCGATGGAGTGCGCGAGCGAGGACAGCACACGCCACGTCCTCAACGGCACCTTCATTGATGCCAGGGACAGCAAGGCCAACTACGTCGTCGCCACCGATGGCCGGCATTTGTATTCCGCCAACTCGTTCACCCTCCCGCTCAAGGAATCCGTCATCATCCCAACGCACAAGTTCCTGGAGTGGAAGGAGTTCGGCACGGACGGCGAATGGCAGATGCGCCTTGGCGAGGAGCACCTTCAACTCAGCTCCCGCCGCTGGCGCTTCATCTCCAAGACCATGTCGGGCAACTACCCCGACTGGCGTGCGCCCATTCCCAACCCAGCCGATACCAAATCGGTCATCACCCTCGACCCGGCTAAACTGGAAACGCTCATCAAGCTCATCCAGCGCATGCCCTGTCATGATGATCGCCACCACACCCTTGGCCTGGATTGGAAAGGCGGGCAGTTCATGCTCATGGGCAAGGACAAGCCGCAGGAGGACTGGCTGCGTGTGCCCGTGCCTGACATTCAGGGACGCGGCCCCGACGTGACGGTGTTCCTGGACCGCAACTACCTCATCAAAGGTCTCGGCTACGGTTTGAACACCCTCAGCCTCATCAGTGCGGTGACTCCCATCCGTCTCAACAGCGGAGGAAAGCAGCTCATCATCATGCCGGTGCGGGCCAACGACACGGAACCCGCGCCTACACCAGCCAAACCGGCCCCATCTCAGGTTGTCACGACGGCAGCCTGCCAACATCAACCTCCGCCCAAGGCGGAACAACCCACCCCCGCAACACCCATGCAAACATACCCACCCGCCAACGGCAAAACCCACCACGGAACCAACGGCTCCAGCCATGGCAGCGACAAGAGCGAGACAAAATCCACGCTCGAAGCCGCCCTCCTGCAGGTCGAGGGCATCAAGGCCGGTTTTCGCGAGTCGATGAACCAGCTCTCGAAAATCGGTGACTCCATCCGCGCGGCCATGCGCGAGCAAAAGGCCAGCGAAAAGGAAATCCATGGTGTCCGCCAGACTCTCCGCACGCTGCAAAACGTCCGTATCTGACGGCCTCCTCCTCACATCCACCCACTCAAGGCACGGGCCTGGCGCATCCTCACGATGCCCAGGCCCGCCTTGTTTGAGCCAACAATAAAACTTCAAAACCATCATCGATCATGATCGCAAACTTAGACCAACCCGCGCCCGCCATCATTCCACGGCGGCAGCCCAACCTTGTGCTCCACTGCGGAGCCTCTCATGTGGAACTGCCCGAAGTGCGGCGCATTCCCACTCCCGATCCCACCGAGACTTGGTGTCCGATCCCGCACCATGAACTCATTCACACCGTCCAGCAGGCGCTTCAAACCACCCATCTACGCATCGGCTCCCAGGCACATTCACTGTCGCATGAGGGCCATCGCTACTTCGGGTTGATGGAGGTGCATGCCACGCGTGCGAGCACGGATTACGCCTGGGTTCTCGGCATTCGGAACTCGCACGACAAGACTTTTCCTGCTGGCATTGTTGCCGGTGCCCAGGTCTTCGTCTGTGATAATTTGTCGTTCTCCGGCGAGATCCAGTTCGCCCGCAAGCACACCCGCTACATCCTGCGTGACCTCCCACAGCTGGTCAGCCGTTCCATCGGACTGCTGCTGGCCAAGTGGCATCATCAGGACAAACGCATCGCCGCCTACAAAGATGCCGGGATCACGGACACCAACGCCCACGATCTCATCATCCGTGCGACCGATGTGGGCGTGTGTAGCAACCGGCTGATTCCCTCGATCCTTCAAGAATGGCGTGAACCACGGCATTCGACCTTCAAGGACCGCAGTGTCTGGAGCCTGTTCAACGCGTTCACGGAATCGCTCAAGGACGGTAACCTGGCCGAGCTGCCGAAACGCACCCAGGCGCTGCACGGCCTGATGGACACTTACGTCGGACTGGCCGCATAGCGCTCATTAAATAATCCCCGCCGACTCATGACTGGCGCGGGATTATTTTAGCTATCTCGCCTCGGACCGCCGGGTTAGCGGTTCGACCTGTCACTGGAGTGGGACAGATGAGCAGCATCGCAATACGTTACTTTTCAACATAGCCTAGTTTTAATAGTAATTGAATAAGCTTTTCACGAGGAATAGTCGCTTCAACGATTGTGCGGATTTTATCTCCTCCACGCCTGATGGCAATTTTGCGATAATCACCAGCTACAAAATAAGCTTCTTTATCAATAAGATCCACCGCTGTCTGAGTAGAAAGAACGTCCGATGAATTAGGAATATTTTTTCTGATTGCGCCGGACAAGGCTTTCACCAAGGCATCGCTGATAGCCGTTAATTCTTTATCACCATCTCCTTTGGAAATCTCCTTAATCTGATTGGGCAAACTTGGCAAAATACCAATAGCACGCTTCATAATTTTAGAGTCCTCATTAGCAACGCTTTCAATAGTCACGGCAAAAGGTTCTACCGTATATTTCATCTTGGCGAGATTGCAGATATAGCGCAGCGCTTCAGACATAGGCACATTTTTCAAATCCAAACTTATGAGTGTCCCTGCGGGGACGTCCCCTTGATTAATAACAATATTAACTCCTTTTTTACTCGGATCTACCTCATCAGGATCCAAGTCCTTTGATTTTAGACGCAAGTATTCGATTGCCTCCTCAAAGGTCGCATTTTCAAAAGATACCGTTGGAAAGAAAGTAGCATCCATCTTTTGGGTAAGATAAGCGCTAGGATTTGCCATTGGTGCGTTGACAGTCGAAGACGGTTCTGGTTGTATTTTACTTGCTTGAGGAGCTATGGCGGAAGCGAAAGTCGATATATCCTTTTTGAACACTTTAGAGAGAGAGGTTTTTTCAACTCCTGACAATGAAGACAGTGGTATTTTAGCAATCCCTCCATCGTGAGATAGGGTCAAAACATCATTTTTTACAGATATGAAGCGCGCGTTGCTAAAGGATTTACCTGCTACAACAATCGCAGATTGAAGCAGTTCTTCTTTTTGACGTTCCCATTCAGCCTTGTTAATCCATCTTCCTTCTTTCTTGATATTTCCTGATCTAAAAAGCGATATTTCGTTTTCGATTATTTGCCGAACTCTGTCAGCAATCGGTTTTAATTTTGAGATTGATGACGCCCTTTTTTGCAACTGCTCCCCAAATAACGTTATTTCATCTGCATCCGTTTGCGTTGTGATATTTCTGGTTAAGATATTACCTTTACCTGCCTCACCGAAATCCACAATTTCAACTACAAAACCTTTTTCAACGAGTAGTGGTCGCACGGCTCCAATCTCAAATGTCATCCAAGCTCCCGCATCCCTCATCGTTTTGAATAACGAACTATTGTAATCTTTTGGCGTATCGAGATCACTCGATTTATATATAACAATGCCAGCAGCTGGAGCTACTTGAGCAAAGCTTTTTGAATTAATCACAGTGCCAAAGGCCATTATTATGCATAAAAGCATTATGGTTTGCTTGGAATGAAGCATTTTATTTGAAGCGAAAGGGTTGTTGTTTTTCGAACTCATTTAGAAGTCTTACAAGCCTATTTTACTAACAATAGGACATGGGGTTCACTAATTATTTTGAGGTCATAAAGATCAGCAATTATTTGAATTGCTTCTATTGGTGTAAAATCACCGCGAAGTAGATCGATTTTTTCTTCGGAATTAATTGCTACGGAATCGTCAATCAAAACGACAACTCCTTTCTTATCAGCATCACTTTCACCTTGGTCGATCTCTTTGCTTTTTTTGGTAATTTCTTCAATGGCATTGGGCAGTGATAGTCCCTGAACTTCAAAGTTTGTTAAAATCAATTTTTGGACTTTCTTCGTTTGGTCAAAGCCATCGACATTGGCTGCTTTCTCGAACCATTCGATCGCTTGTTGTGAATCCTTCGACACTCCCGAGCCTAAGCGATGGCAATCGCCGAGCAATCGCATAGCCTCCACATTTCGAGATTCGGCAGCCTTGCGGAACCAAATGACCGCTTCCGCCGCATCTTTGACCACACCAACGCCATTTTTGTAGCACTTGCCAAGTGGGAGGAATGCTTGCAGATGATTGTCGCGTGCCGCTTCCTGTAGATTCTCAAAAGATTCTTTAAAGCTGCTATCATCGCCTGTGGGATAGCCTTTTTTTTCCAACTCCTCGAGGTTTCTGGATGCCTGCTCTACTTTGGCATCTACGAAGCCACGACCTGCGTAAAGATCTACTTCATCTTGTTTGGCAGCCGTCGGATTCCAAGTTGCTGGTGGTTTGGAAGACTGAGCAAAAAAGAACGCGACTATTACCACCCCAAGGACCATGGCGCCCGCTATACCCATGATCACAGGGAATTTGCTTCGTTCCTTGGGCTTGATCTGGGGCGGTTTGGGCGCAGCAGCGGCAGGCTTAACGGGCCTTGTCGTCACCTGGGGTGCTGTCGGCGTGTTCTGTGGAGTTGAAACCGTGGACGAAGCAGGTGTGCCAGTGCTCTCTGAAGATGTTCGCCGAGGTCTGCGCACCATCGTGACCGAGTCATCTTGGACCGCCGGTTCCGGCGTGGGCGGCGGTGTTGTGGTTTTGGCCGGGTCTCCCCATGCGTAGGATTTCCATGCCTCGCTCGTCTGAAACCGCTTCCGGGCGCTCGGAGACATGGCCTGATCGATCGATGCTAGCAGACGGTCGGAGTATCGTCCGTGCAATTCGGGGCGGCTTGTCAGCGGCACCACGGG
>CALMTT010000691.1 GCA_937872615.1 uncultured Verrucomicrobiaceae bacterium
CAGGCCCTCACCGCGGCGCTGGCCCTGCCCTGGGGCGGGGTGAGCGCCCCGGCGGGCGGTTACTTCCCGTTCCGCACTTTGGAGGATGTCACCGGGCTGTCGCAGCTGGTGGCGGGCCTGTGCCCCGAGGCCGAGATGGTGCAGATCGCCCTGTCCGAGCTGATGCTCAACGCCGTCGAGCACGGCAACCTGGGGCTGGGCTTCGTGCGCAAGGGCGAGCTGATGAGCTGTGGCGCGTGGCGTAACGAGGTCGAGCGCCTGCTCGACACGCCGGCCTATCTCGAACGTTTTGCCTACCTGCGGGTGGAGCTGCGCCCGCGGGAAGTGCGCTTCCTGATCCGTGACCAGGGCGACGGTTTTGATCCGACGCCTTATCTCAACCTCAATCCGGCGCGCTCGGTCGAGCCCCACGGGCGCGGCATCGCGATCGCCCGGATGCTGGCCTTCCCCGATCTGGTCTTCCTCGAAGGCGGTCGCTGCGTGGAAGGGGTGGTGCGCCGATCTGCCTGAGGCCCGCCGGCCTCTGCCTTGACGACACATAATATAAGTGTATTCTTATATTATGAGCCGATATACCCTGCACGCCCGTTCGGGCCTTCTGATTGCCGGGCTGCTTCTGCTACCTGCCGCGCCTGTTGTGGCAGAGGGCGAGGCCGCCGTTCCCACCGTCAAGATCGAGCCCCAGCTGCGGGCCCGCAGCCACGCCAGCGAGGCCACGATGAAGACGAACCAATGGTATTTGGTGAGGTGTTTATACCAAGGGGCGGAGGCGTCGGGAGTGGCGGAGGTGCTCATGCGGGAAAGAAGGCGCGATGTTGAATGACGGGGCAGGGGATGACAATCGCGAAAATCAGCGGAATCATGCCGCCGCATGGCTTCATCTTCTTTCAAAGTTCTCGGCATCGGCGCGGAGACGCGGGACACCTTCTTCGTCGTGCCCGAATTCAGCGTGGCGGAGGGCGTGACACAGGCGCTGGCTCGCGCGGAGGATCGCGGTGGGCCGGTGGCGACGGCGCTGGCGGTTTTGCGGGCTCACGGGCATGCCTGCGAGCTGCTCGATGGCTCGCCAGCCGAGGCGGTGATCCTCGTGCGGCAGGCGGATGGGGCGCGGCAGATCGTTTTCAGGCCTGCGGAAGGTCCCGAGCCGGTTTTTGAGGTCTCGATGCTCGCCGGAGTGCGGTTGCTGCATCTCAATGGCCGTCATGAAAACGCGTGTCGGGCGGCCATTGCGGCCGCCCAGGCTCAAAATGTCGAAATTTCCTTCGATGGCGGCGCGGGGCGCTTCCGGGAGTCGATTCGCGATTTATTCGAGGCGAGCCACCTGCGCATCGTTTCTCGCGATTTCGCGGAAAAGGCCTCCGGATGCTCGGAACTGCCCGAAATGGCCAAAATGCTTCTTCGCGGCCCGGCGCGGCTGTTGGTGATCACGGATGGGATTCGCGGAAGCCACGTTTGGTCGCGTGAAGGCGCTTTTTTGCATCAACCGGCCTTCACCGCCTCGCCGCTGGTGGACACCACGGGCTGCGGGGATGTGTTTCACGGCGCTTTCCTGCACGGCTGGCTTTCAAACTGGCCGCTGGAGCGTTGCGCGGAGCATGCGAGCCGTTTGGCGGCGAAAAATGCGGAAGGTCTGGGCGGGCGGCACGTCTTAAAAACTCTCAACTTTGAACCTTGAAGAGTGAGTCTGCAAAATTAACTAAGACCATGCGCCGCCACGTCCCCCTTTTGCTGCCCCTTTTTGTCGCGATTGGTCTTGTCGTGGCAGCCTGCACAACGCCCTACAATGCGAGCCGGGTGAAGATGTGGGAGGCTCGCTACAACGACAGCGCTCTCGGGCCGGTGACGCCGGATCAGTTGCTGGCCGAAGCCCGCGTGAAGCTCGATCTCATCCCGGCGGGCACCGTCGGTCGTCGTTATTACCGGCCGATGAATGTGCGCTACATCACCATTCACAGCACGCAGAACTATACCGGGGATGCCTACAATCACGCGCTCGCTTTGAAACGCGGTGCTCTGCGTGCCACGAAGCGTCCAGGTGGCAACCGCATCGGCTTCCTCACCTGGCATTTCACCGTGCAGGACAATGTGGCCATCCAGCACCTGCCATGTCGTGAGCAGGGCGAGCATGCCGACTTCGACGGCCCTGGAAACAACTACAGCATCGGCATCGAGATGTGTGAGCACCATGGCAATGACATCGCGCTCACGATTGACCGCACCGCCCGCCTGGCCGCCTACCTCATGCGTGCCTACAACATTCCGCTGAGCCATGTGAAGGGTCACTACCATTGGCCGCGGAAGGGCTTGAGCGTGCCAAACAAGGACTGCCCGCATTTCTTGATGGATCGCGGCCGCCCGGGGCCGACGTGGCAGTGGTTTCTCAATCGCGTGCAGCTTCATTACAACCGCATGCTCCCCGGAGCAGCCACCCCGCTGGGCTGATTCCTCTCATGCGCCGATTCCTATTTGCACTTCATCTTCTGGCGGCCGGCGTTTTCGCGCAGGAAGGCATTACGCCATCTCAATGCGAGACCGTGGCGACGCTGGCGGACACGCGGATCAAGGAAAGCTCCGGCCTGGCCCGCAGCATGAGGCATGAAGGCATCTTTTGGACGCTGAACGATTCGGGTGGCGAGCCCTGCGTCTTCGCCATCGACCTTCAGGGCCGCACGCGTGCCAAAGTGCGGGTGGCGGACGCGGTGAATTTTGACTGGGAGGACCTCGCGAGCGGGCTCGATGAGCAAAAGCAGCCGGTGCTCTACATCGGTGACATCGGGGACAATTTTCATGCGCGGCCCACGGTGCAGATTTACCGCATTCCCGAGCCGGAAATCGCCGCGGAGGGTGCTGCCGTGCCGGAAACGATCAGCGCGGCATCCATCCACTGGCATGTCACCTATCCCGGCGGCCCGCGGAATGCCGAGGGGCTGCTTGTGCATCCGAAAACGCGTCGCCTCCATATCCTCAGCAAGTCGGCGGAGGGCCGCTCAGGCCTGTTTGCATTCCCGGAAGGCCTCGATGTGCTCAGCGTGGCGGATCATGGCCGGGAGAATCAAAACAAGCCGGTGCTGCTGGAGCAACTCGCCGAGGTGACCTTCATCGGTTACGAGCGCACGGGCAAGCGTCCGTCGGATGACCGGCAGTGCACGGGAGCGGCCTTTTCGCCTGATGGCAAGCAGGTGGCCTTCGTCCGCGTGATGAGTGCAGTCGTCGGCGAAATCTATCTGGTGGCGGCGACGGGCGGCGAACCCAAACGCTTGACCTTCAGCGGCGAAGGCATCAGCAATCTGGCCTGGACGCCGGATGGGCACGAGATTGTGTTTTCCTCGCGGT
>CALMTT010000692.1 GCA_937872615.1 uncultured Verrucomicrobiaceae bacterium
CGATGACGTGCTCATCCCGCTGCAAAGCGCCACGCAGGAGATCAATGTGCGGAAGGTGTATCAATTCGTAGGCGGCCTGCTCGGCGCGGCGGTGCTCACCTGGATGCTGCAATGGGCCACAACCTATGTGGTGGCACGCCTGGCGGAATGCGTGACCAGCCGCATGCGCCGCACGACCTTCGAGCATTTGCAGACGCTCTCGCTCGGCTACTTCAACAAGAAACGCACCGGCGACCTCATCTCCCGCATCGGCAATGACACGGATGACATCTCCCTGTTCATCTCGGTGAACTTCATCGACTTCGCCTGTGACTTGCTGACCATCGTCTTCACCGCCGGTGTGATGTTCACGATCAATCCGGTGCTCGCCCTCGCGGCACTAGGTCCGCTGCCCGTGGTCGCCTGGCTGGTGCAGTGGGTGCGCGTGCGCCTGCGTGGTGGTTTTGCGGCCGCCAGCCGTGCGTGGAGCGCCATGAACAGCGTGCTGACTGACACCATCCCCGGTGTGCGTGTGGTGAAGGCCTTCGCGCAAGAGCAGCGTGAGATCGAACGCTTCCGCCAGCATGACCAGCAGATCTTTGACACAAACGACCGCGTGAACCGCACCTGGTCCTTCTTTGAGCCGACGATCGCCTTCCTCACGGAGTTCGGCCTACTCGTCGTGTGGTCCGTGGGTGCCTGGGCGGTGGCGCATGAGCACACGACTGTCGGTGTGCTCACCGGCTTCGTGCTTTATGTGACGAAGTTTTACAGCCGTCTCGATGCCATGAGCCGCTTCGTGGCCTCGGCGCAGCGGGCAGCCGCCAGTGCGCACCGTGTGTTTGAGATCCTCGACGTGAAGGCGGACATGCCGGTGAACAAAGACACGCGGAAAGTGGGCCGCCTGCGGGGCGAGATCGAATTCAAGGACGTGCGTTTCCGCCACGGAACCCGCCAGATCATTCGCGGACTGAATTTGAAGATCACGCCTGGTGAGATGATCGGCCTCGTAGGGCCCAGCGGTGCCGGCAAAACCACGCTCATCAATCTGGTGTGCCGCTTCTTCGATGTCAGCGAGGGCGCGATCCTCGTCGATGGCCACGATTTGCGCGAGATCGACGTCATGGACTACCGCCGGAATCTCGGCCTCGTGCTCCAGGAGCCGTATCTGTTCTTTGGCACCATCGCGGACAACATCGCCTACGGCAAACCGGGGGCCACGCGGGCGGAGATCATCGCCGCGGCCAAGGCGGCGCGGGCGCATGAGTTCATCCTGAAGCTCGCCGATGGCTACGATTCCACGGTCGGCGAGCGCGGCCAGCAGCTCAGCGGCGGCGAAAGGCAGCGCATCAGCATCGCGAGGGCACTTTTGGTCGATCCGGCCATCCTCATTCTCGACGAGGCAACCTCCTCGGTGGACACCGAAACGGAGCGTGAGATCCAGGCCGCGCTCGATCATCTCGTCAAAGGACGCACCACCATCGCCATCGCGCATCGTCTCGGCACGCTGCGGAAGGCGAACCGCCTCGTGGTGCTGGAAAACGGTGTCATCAGCGAAACCGGCACGCATGACAGCCTCATGAAGCACAGCGGCACCTACGCCCGCCTGCACGCCGCCATGGAGGAGGTGAACCACGCATGAAGCTCCTCGCCACAGGCCCTCATCTTGCTCTGATCGACGCGGAAGGCGTGCGACATGAGAAACTGCGTCCGGTGCGGCTTTTTCCGCTCACGGAGCCTCGGCACTGGATCTCGCTGGTGGATGAAAACGGACGCGAGGCGGCTCTCATTGAGGATTTGGACACTCTCGATGCTGAACAACGTTCGCTCGTGGAGGCGGCGCTAGCCCGGCGGGACTTCGTGCCGGTCGTGAAACGCATCATCGTCATCAAACGGGCCACCGACGGCCATGACTGGCATGTCGAGACCGACCGCGGGCCGACGGTCTTCCGCATCGAGACGGATGAAAGCATCCAAAGCCTCGGCGGCACCCGCCTCGTCATCATCGACAAGGCCGGCACGCGCTACCTCATCCCCGATGTGGCCGCACTCGACCGCGACAGCCGCCGCAAACTCGAACGCTACTACTAGCCATGCAGCGCCTCGCCTCGCTCGATGTATATCGCGGCATCGTCATGTTCCTGCTGGGCCTGCGGCTGCTGGAGCTCGACGAGGTGGCGCTGCATTTTCCCAACAGCAGCGTGTGGCAGTTCATCGGTTTTCACTCGTCGCATGTGCCGTGGGTCGGCTGCTCGCTGAATGATCTCATTCATCCGTCGTTTGCGTTTTTGACGGGAGCCTCACTGGTGTTCTCCGTGTCGTCACGGGCCTCAAAAGGGGATTCACGGTTCAAAATGACGCTGCATGCCCTGTGGCGCTCTGTGGCGCTGATCTTCCTCGGCATCTTTTTGCGCAGCCAGACGCGTGAAATGACGAACTGGACCTTCGAGGAGACGCTGACGCAAACCGGGCTTGGTTACATGGCCGTCTTCGTGCTGGCCTTTGCGGGTCCCAAATGGCGTTGGGGCTGCTTTGCGGGATTGCTGCTGCTGCACTGGTTGATCTATGTGCTGCATCCGGTAATGTCGCCGCATGCCAATCCGGTCGATTGGAACATCCCCGAGGGCTGGATCCATGATTTTGAAGGCTTCTACGCACACTGGAATCACAACCGGAACGCGGGCTGGACCTTTGACCTCTGGCTGCTGAACCTCTTCCCGCGTCCGAACCCCTACGTGGGCTATCTCGGAGGCTATGCCACGATCAATTTCATCTCAACCATCGCGACGATGATTCTGGGCCTCATGGCCGGCACGTGGCTAAAATCCCGCGATCAAGCCGCGAAACGCCTCAGCGTGGCAGGCCTCATCTGCCTATCGGTGAGCCTCGCGATGCATTTCGGCGGTGTGTGCCCCATCGTGAAGCACTTGTGGACGCCCTCATGGGTGTTTTGGAGCGGTGGCTGCTGCTTTCTCGTGCTGGCGGCCCTTTTTCAAATCGTGGATGTGAAGCAGCATCGCCGCTGGGCATGGCTCTTCATCGTCATTGGCATGAACTCGCTGGCCTTCTACGTCATGCGCCACACGCTCGACCTGTGGCTGGCGGAGACGCTGGAGATTCACCTGGGCGAACGCTACCTGATGCTGCTGGGTCCGGAGATGGAGACGATCATGACTGGCGTGCCGAGCCTGCTTTTCATCCTGCTGGTCATTGTGTGGATGGACCGGCGGAAGCTTTACCTGCGGCTTTGATTCACCACTCCAGCGCATCGAGCGCCGCGATCATCTCGCTGTGCGGCGGGAGGATGAATTTCGGATATTCACGCGTGGCGTCCATGCAGCCGCCACCGGCATACACATCAAGCGGATCACGCATGCGGTGCATGCGCTCAAAGATCTCCGCGCAGGCCTTGGGATCAGCACGGGTCTCCGCCACGAGCCGCTCAACGACGTTTTCATCCATCAGCAGCTCGCCCTTGGCATCGCGATAGGTGCCATGACGCCAGTGGTAGATCTCGAGGCATTTGCCGAGCACATCAAAAGGCCTGTCCCGCTTCCAAAAGTTCGCAAACAGGCCGCCGCCGAGATAGACGACCCACGAGCCTTCAAAACCCTCCACCTCATCGGAGAGCGTGTCGGGATTGCGGAACCACACGCGGTCGCCTGGCACATAATAATGGATCGGCAGCGGTTGCTCGACGGTGCCCAATTCCTCCATGAAGACATCGTGGAAGCGCCGCGAGGCCACCGCATGCGTGTGCCACTGCTTTTGCAATCGGGCGTAGAGCGCGGGATGAACCTCCCGCGCCTCCTGGGCCAAACCGAGCAGCACCACATACTCGGAGGCCCGGTAGCATGAGAAGGAATACGCGATGCCACCAGGCGGCGGCTGGCTGGCCTTGATGAGGGACTCGATCAAATCGCAGCCCGGCTTGAGGATGAAGCCGGTGTCCTCCGAGTAGGTCCAGCAGTCCTCGGGACGCTCGATGGCTGTGGTGTTGAAGTTTAGCCGCGTCTTCACGGCATGGCGTGAGATGTTTCGCCGGATGCGCACGGAGGAGAGCAGTTCGGCCGCGCTTGGATAGGTGACCAGCACCGGACTGTGCAGCAGCAGTGCCGACCGCCGCCTGCAGATGCGCGAGGAACTCGACGCGTTGCTGGCCGAGGTTCGCGAGCGCGGCATGGCGCGCGTGGTGGACACGCTGCTGCAAGGCGTCTCGGGCTTTTGCGCGCCGGTCTTCGATTCGAGCGGACACCTGGTGATGGGCGTGGTCACGCTGGGCGCGGTCGCGCAGTTCGATGCCGACTATGAAGGGCCGGTCGGCCTGGCCCTGGGCGCCTTCGCGCGCCAGCTGTCGCGCGACCTCGGTCATCCGAAATGAAGCCAGGGGGAATCCCGCCCCAGGTGATCGCGCTCGTGGCCGCCGCACACGCGCTGGCGCTGGGCTGGATGGGGCAGGCCGCGGTCAAG
>CALMTT010000693.1 GCA_937872615.1 uncultured Verrucomicrobiaceae bacterium
GCCAGCGCGAGTTCACGCCCGCCGGCGACCGTGCCGACGGCCGTCTCGTCGGCGCCGGCTCTGCTGCCGAAGATCGAGAAGGCCCGTGCGAAGGAACTGTCGCCGGAATTGGCAGTGCGGTCGCCGCGCGGGAACTTCGGTTCGAGGTCAATGTTGCGGACAGCGTCGCCGGCGCTCGGCATTTCTCGTCCGTCGCTGCCAAACCCGGCGGAGGTCAGATTACAGGATGAGAGGAGAGCGCCGGCGCCCAAAGCCATCGTCGCTGCGCCGAGGCGGCGCGCGAACGATGTCCGTCGGAGACGCACTAACCTCATACACACAGAACCCGCCGCTGACTGATTGTAAAAAAAGTTCTATACGCATACGGTTGCGCAAGAAAGAGGCGGTCCGCGGCCGTGCTGATTTGGCGTCGGAAGTTGCCATCAGGAAACAGTTTCCAACGCGCGGAACGCCGGGTTTGGCTGTGCTTTCAATGACGAATTCAATGGCGCGCTGGCCTGTGGATATCATGCGCCCATAAAGTTCGACGGCACGCATGCGGCGAGGGAAAGTCTGTGTCCGGCTTCAGTGAATCGCGGCTGAAAGTCACCGTCGGCGGGCGATGCGCAATCGCCCTTGCCGCGCTTGCTGCGAGCAGTCTTCCGGCGTTTTCGCAAAGCCTCTGGTACAAGCCGCCGGCTGTCCGTCACGTCGAACGCGCTTATGATGGGGATCCACGTGCGCAGGCATGGCTCGGCTATCTCTACGAAAAGGGCGTCGGCGTTCCGCAAAACGCTGAAAAGGCTGTCTATTGGTACCATTGCGCCGCCGATCGCGGCCAGCCCCACGCGCAATTCCTTCTCGGCGTCGCGCATGATTTGGGCAGAGGCGCGCCGCAGGATTTCATCCTGGCCTACGCTTGGACGAATCAGGCGGTTGCGAGGGCACGCGGACGTCTGAGGCAGGATTGGGTTCGAATCCGCAATGCAATCGGCAGCAAGCTTTCACTCAAGCAGATGACCGATGCGCAACGGCTGACGATCGATGATCTGCGCGGCCCGGATTGCCGAACCTCCAATATCATCAAGGGCGGATGAAGGATCGAGGGCCCGTCATGGCTGCGGATCCAGTCGAAGACTTCGCCAATCAGCTGAGCGAACGCTACCGCCTTCACTTCGATGCGGCGCTCGACCGGACGCGAATCGGCCTGGACGAATCACGGCTGCGGCGCGTTTGGGAGACGTCATTCCTGAGTTCACACGATTTTGCCGACGAGGTCGCCGCCTACGCAAAGCTGCCGCGCGCCGGCTATGCCGAGCTGAAGCAGGCAAGCCCGCTGGTGGCGCGGTTCTCTCGCCGCTTTCTGCGGCAGACCTTTGCCTTCCCGTACGCGGGCCCCGACGGGACCGCGCGTTTGGCCGTTGCAGACCCTTGGGATCAGGCGACCTGCCGCGCCGCAGAGCTTGCGCTCGACGAGCCTGTCGCCTTGTACGTGGCGGCCTATGACGACATAGCGCTCATCCTGCGCGAAACGCTGGATGACGAGGCGCAGGAGCAGGCCGAAGTCATCGCCTCCAGCAGGCCGGACGATGTCGAGAACCTGCGCGATCTCGCCAGCGGCGCGCCGGTCGTGCGGGCTGTCAACGATCTCATCGAAAAAGCGATCGACATGCGCGCGAGCGACATTCATGTCGAACCGTTTCGCAACGGGCTCGTCGTGCGCATGCGTATCGACGGCATGCTGCGCGTTGTGCCAGCGCCGACCTTGATCGTGCCCGAGGCCATTATCTCGCGCATCAAGATCATGGCGTCTCTCGACATTGCCGAGCGCCGTTTGCCGCAGGACGGCGCCGCGCGTGTGCGCATCGGCGCATCCGACATCGACATGCGCGTGGCGACCATGCCGCGTCAGCACGGCGAATCCGCCGTCATTCGTCTTCTGCCGCGCGATCGGGGGCTGCTCGACATCAAGAAGCTCGGCTTGTTTCCGGCCGATGAAGCCAAGCTCACGCGCATTCTCGAATTGCCGCACGGACTCGTCGCCGTGACCGGCCCGACGGGCAGCGGCAAGACGACGTCGCTCGCCACCATGCTGTCGATCCTCAACGATCCCAGCCGAAAGATCCTGACCATCGAGGATCCGGTCGAATACGAAATCGAGTTCGTGAACCAATCGCAGGTCAAGCCGTCGATAGGCCTGACATTCGCAGCGGCGATGCGCGCCTTCGTTCGTCAGGATCCTGACGTGATCATGGTCGGCGAAGTCCGCGATCGCGAGACGGCGGACATTTCGATTCACGCGGCGCTGACGGGCCACCTCGTTCTCACCACCCTGCATACCGAGACGGCAAGCGCAGCCGTGCCGCGCCTGATCGATCTCGGCGTCGAGCCATTTCTGTTGCGCTCCACGCTGCGTGCGGTGATCGCCCAGCGGCTGGTGCGCATGCTCTGCGAGCGCTGCAAGAAGCCGGAGATCCTGGACGCCGATACCTGCGCCAGGGATCGGCGCTACGGCGCGCTTGGCCTGAAGGTCGGCGACCGCATCTGGCGTCCGACCGGTTGCGAGCGCTGCAACGGCGCAGGTTACCGGGGGCGCACGGGCATTTTCGAAATTCTGGAGATGAACGACGAGGTGCATCAGCTCATCGGCGAGCGGGCCGATGCGTCAGCCATTGATCGCGCCGCGCGCGCCGCCGGCATGACGACGATGATCGAGGACGCCGTCGCCAAGTGCCTTGCCGGCGCGACATCGCCAGCCGAAGCGCTGCGCGTGACGACGGTGCGATGAACCATGCCTGATTTCGAGTACAGGGCTCTCAGTCAGACAGGCGAGATCGTCACCGGATCGATCAATGCCGCCTCGCGCGAGGAACTGGCCCGCCGGATCGAATATCTGGGGCTCATCCCGATCGAGGGCGACCAGAAGGCGCGGTCGTCGGGCACCCGGAATCTGTCGTTCGGCTCTCGCCCGAGCGCGGAAGACGTGACCTTCATGACGGGCGATCTTGCGCTCCTCCTGAAGACCGGCGCGCGCATTCACGACGCGCTCGAACTCATGGCGAATGACGCCAGCGCGGGGCGTCTGCGCCCGGCCCTGACGAAGATCAGCGCGGCCGTGGCCTCCGGCGACAGTTTCGCCGACGCGCTCGCGCGCTTCCCCGATCTCTATTCGCCCATGTATGTCGCGCTTTGCCGTGCGGGCGAAGCGTCGGGCTCTCTCGACAATGTTCTGGAGACGCTGGCTGCAGAGCGTCAGCGCGCCGAGGCGTTGCGCCGGCGTCTGCTCGACGCCTTGCGGTACCCGGCCTTCATTCTCGTCGCAGCTTTCCTTGTGCTTTTGTTTTTCCTGATTGCAGTGCTTCCGCAATTCGAATCCGTTCTGCGCGACTTCAACGCGAAGATCGATCCGTTGCTGGGAATATTCCTCGCGCTTTCGGGCGGCTTGCGCGCCAACCTCAATCTTCTGGCTCTGAGCGCCGCCGCGCTTGTCGCCTTCGTCTGGTGGGCGTCGACCCGGCGTGAGCTACGCTCGGCCTTCATCGACGCGCTTGGCCGCATTCCTTTTCTGAATCGCGTGTTCGAATATCGGCGCGCGGCTCTCTTCTGCCGCAACCTCGGTCTGCTGCTGACGAGCGGCGTCGGTCTCGCGCCGGCCTTGCGCATCATCGTCGATATCATGGCTTCGACCGGCAAGTCCGACGCCTGGGCGCGCACCGTCGACTTCGTGCGTCATGGCGGAAAGCTGTCGGACGGTCTCACCGAAACGCGCGCGCTTCCGCCCATGGCGGTACGCACATTGCGGCTCGGCGAGGAGAGCGGGCGTTTGCCGATGGTGCTCACGCGCATCGCCGATTTCTACGAGACCAAGCTTCAGCGCAGTCTTGATCGCATCGTCGCCTTTGTCGGGCCTGCCTCCATCATCGCAATCGCGCTCATCGTCGGCGGCCTGATTGTGTCTGTCATGACCGCGTTGCTCTCCGTCAATCAGCTCGCCGGCTGAAATCGAAAGTTCGCCATGTCGCTGTCTGCAACACGCTTTGGGAGAAGGAAAAGTCAGGCTCGCCGCCGCCTGGCGCAGGCCGGGTTCACGCTGGTCGAGGTTCTCGTTGTCATCTCGATCATCGGACTCATCATGGGTCTGGTCGGCCCGCGGGTGCTGAATTATCTCTCCGACGCCAAGGTCAAGGCCGCCAAGATTCAGATCGAAAGCTTCTCCAGCGCTCTCGATCTCTACTTTCTCGACACCGGCCGTTATCCGTCATCGTCGGAAGGCCTGAACGCCCTGATGCAGCGGCCGTCGAGCGCCGCTTCGTGGAATGGCCCGTATCTCAAGGGAACGACGGTGCCCAAAGATCCGTGGGGAACGCCATATGCCTACAAGTCGCCCGGCGACAAGAAGCCGTATGACATCACATCCTACGGACCTGACGGGCCGAACGGCGCCAAGGGCGCTGCGGGCTACATCAAGAATGGCGAATGATCGGACGCGCGCCGAGGCCGGTTTCACGCTGCTCGAGACCGTTTGCGCGCTCGCCATCATAGGGCTCGTTTCCGCGGTCCTCGTTCCTGCCATTCCATTCGGTACATCCAGAACGACCTTCGAATCCTACGCCGTCAAAATCGCAACCCTCATCAAGCAGGATCGTCAGTCGGCGATCCAGCGCGGCGTCTCGACGGCGACGCTGATCGATCCGGCAAGCAGCAGGCTTTCTTCCGGTTCGACCGGCGCATCGATCGTCTTGCCGCGCGATATCGCGTTCAGCGCCGTCCTGGCGCGCACTTGCGATGGTGCGCCAGCGGGACAATCCATACGCTTCTTCCCGTCGGGCCTGTCGTGCGGCGGAACGCTTCTCTTGAGCCGCCTCGGCCTGTCTCTTCAGATCCGCGTCAACTGGCTGACAGGAGGCGTGGAGATTGTCTCCGGCGATGCAGCCTAGGGGGAATCGTCAGGCTGGCTTCACGCTGCTTGAAGTCCTCGTCGCGCTCTCTGTCCTCGCCGCCGTTATGGCTGCGATCGGATCTCTCGCCTCGGTCGGACGTCGGGCAAATCGCGCGGAAGCGGAGCGCGTGGAATTGGCGCAAGTCGCGCGCCGTCTCATGAACGAGCTGACCGAACGTGCATTTTCGACAGGCACGACGGGGCAGGGCGATGGCTTCGCCTGGCGGATCGAAGTCGAGCCGATTGGACCTGCGCCGAAGCAATCGGAGACGGCTGCAGCTTTCGCGCCGTCTGCGCAATTTCCGTTCGGGCGACCGGGCGCCCCGCCGCAGGCCGTATGGACGCCATATCGCGTCATCCTGCGTGTCACCGGGCCAACAGGCGCAAGCACGGAAATCGTCACTGTGCGCCTCGGCAGGGCTCCATCATGAGGGAGGCAGTCGACCGCCCTGCCGTGGACCCGCGCGCGGGCTTCTCGGTCATAGAGGGCCTCGTCGCGCTCGCCCTGACGGGCCTGATCATGGCCGGGATATCGATGATCGCCGCGCAATGGATCCCCGTCTGGAATCGGGGGTTCCACCGGGTGCAGCAGGCAGACCTCTACGCGGTTGCGCTTGATCGCATCGCCGACGACCTTGCTGAAGCGCGCTACATCAGCGGCAGCAGCCAGGACAATTTCATGTTCTTCGGCGGCGAACAGGATTCCGTCACCTTCGTGCGTCCCACGCTCGATCCCAGTGGGCGCCCGGGTCTTGAAGTGGCGCGCATCACGACGATCGCGGACAAATCGGGCGTGAAAGTTGTCCGCCGCCAGGCGAGGTTCACGCCCTTGCCGCCGGGGGCGCTGGCGGCGCAGGACTTGCGGTTCACTTCGATGGCGACGCTGCTTCGCGCTCCCGCCCGGATAGAATTCAGCTATTCGGACGTCGAAGGCCGCTGGCGTCCCCAATGGGATGATCTCGTCGTCCTGCCGTCCCGCATCCGCGTCATCCTGCGCGATCCCGCATCAGGGCGCGAACTGGGCCCTGCGACGACTGTGTTCATACGCGCGGAGGCGCCAGCGCGCTGCGCATTCGCACGTTCGATACGGCTTTGCACGAGATTCGAGCAGCAAGGGCAAGGGCTCAGGCCCGCAAGCGGAGGCTCGCAATGAGCGAATCCCCGCCATCTGTCCCGACTGACTCGCGAAGCGGGTTCGTTCTGATCGCGGTCCTCTGGATGCTGGCCGCGCTCGCGGGCCTGGTCGGGGCCTATACGGCCTATGCGCTGACGATGACGCAAAGCGCCGATGTCTACGTCAGGCGGGTTTCGGCGGAGGCGGCGATATCCGGAGCGCTGGAGCTTGCCGTCTTCGACCTCGTCCGCATCGAGCCCAAGCTGAGGCCACTGCAAGGCAGCTTCGATTACCGCATCGGCGAAAGCCGCGCGCATGTGCGTTTTGCGTCGGAATCGCTAAGGCTCGACCTCAACCGCGCGTCGCTTGAAACGCTCACGGCATTTTTTACCGAGATCGGCGGCCGGCAAGGCAATGCCGAGAAATATGCTCAGCGCATCATGGCCTGGCGCGAAAAGCCGGGCGGGCGCGGCGCCGATTTCGAAGACCTGAACTATCGCGCCGCCGGCCTCAGCTACCATCCTCGCCACGGTCCGTTCCAGTCCGTGGAAGAATTGTGGGATGTGCTGGAGCTTCCTTCGGATTTCGTCGCCCGCATTACCCCGTTTGTCACGGTCTACGGCGGCCGCGAGAAATTGTCCCTCGAGGAGGAGAGCAAAGGCTCCACCGGCGCTGCCGGCGCACCGCGCTCGCCGTCCGGACTGCCGCAAGCACAAAATACGGCGACGCAGGCCGATGGCGGCGGACAGGCCGCGCCCGGGGACGAGCAGACCATGAAACCCACCCGATTCAATATCCGGGTGACAGACGCGCAAGGCAGAGCAAGCGGCGCGGAGGCCGTCGTCATCGCCACCCGCGATGGCGACGGGCCCTACAATATTCTACTATGGCGCTCCGGCGACGAATCTGAGGCGTCGCGCGACGGTCGGCGGCGATGAAACTGAACTCCCAAGGCGTCAGGCAGGCGTTCGACAACGGGATTGCCTTGAGCGCGCGATTCATTGCTCAGGCGATGGATTCCTTCGCGCGTCAGCCTGTCGTCGTTGTCAGCGGCGCCGCCAACGGCGTACAAATCTCGGCCGACGACAGCGACGTTTTCAGCGCCGTGCAGCCCTTCCTGCTCCGTAATATCACCGCCGACGGGAACTTCCTGAACGGCTTGCAGTTGACCGCGACCAATACCGCGGTGCAGTACGTCACCGTCGTCAATAGCTCGTTCAGCAACAACTTCCAGGACGGCATCAATGTCGTCGAGTCGGGCGGCAGCAAGATCTTCAATAAGGTTGATCCGACGCTCATTGTCAATAACGGCCGAGACGGTTATCACTTTGAACTGACCGGCGGTTCGCTGTTGCAGGCCGAGTTGACCAACGACACGCTCGACAACAACCTCCGCACCATTGCGCTCGCCGAGCGCTGGTTCGGCGGCGCGGCGGAGCTAGGCGATTTCGTCATCCTCGGCCCGCGCAGCGGCTTCGGCATCGCCATCGTCATCGGCGGTCGCGTCGTCAGCGGTGCGGAACACGCCGCCGGTGAGATCGGTCGCTGGCCCTGGGCCGACAACACCGAGCTCCACGATGCACTGTCCTCACCCGCCGTCTGGCGACGCCTCACCGGCAAAACCAAACGCGCCAGCCTACCCACCGATCTGCACACCGCGCTCGCCGGTCTGGCCGATCAACGCGACGATGCCCGCACCGCCATCATCAACGACTACGCCAAGGTGCTCGCCAGCCTCCATCTGCTGCTCGACACGCACAGCTACTTCCTCCACGGCCCCCTCACGGCTCTCGGTGAGGCGTTTTGCTCTGACACCACCAACCGCATCGCCACGCTCGTCCCCTCGCTGCAAAACAAGCCCATCCGCCTCTCGCGCTCGCAACTCGGCGACGATGCAGGTGCTCTCGGAGCCGCGAGCCTCGCCATGGAAAAGTGGGCACCTTGATCACTCCGGCAGTTCTTCACCATGCGTCTCCGGCAGCAGCGCGAGGAAGACGAGGCCGAGCAGGAAGAATCCGCCGAGGCAAGTGACAGCCGTCGGAGTATCATATTCAGATTTGAGCCAGGCACTGAGCCAAATGAGCACCGGTGCGGCAAGGATGCGGCCCGTATTGAAACAAAAGCCCGATCCGGTGGCTCGCAGGTGAGTCGGAAAAAGAGCGGGAAAGTAAGCCGCATAGCCTGCGTGAATGCCTTGGGCAAAGAAGCCGAACAACGGCAGCAGAACCAGAAGCAGCGTATAACTACCAAAGTAGGCAGGTACCCAACACACGATGGGTGTCATAATGAGCGCGGCGATGTGCATGATCACGAAAGTCTTCTTGCAGCCCCAGCGGGCGCTCAACGGCCCGAATGCCAGCATCCCCGCGCCCGCGCCGGCGGTTTGGATGAAACCGAAGGCGATCTTCGACTTGCTGGCCCAATCGGGGTCTTTGACACTCTTCAAATACTCCGCAGCGATGTCCTGCCCGGCAATCACCACGCCCCAAAACGTCGCGAGGCCGACCATGGCCAGCATGGCGCCGAAAATGGCACGCGCACGCCAGCGCGGATCACCGAGCAACTCGCTGAAACTGCCCATGCGCTCTTTTTTCGACTCACGAGCCGCTTTCCACGATTCGGGTTCCTTGATGCTCATGCGCACCCACAGCACGAGCAGCGCTGGAGCCACACCGAGGAGATAAGCCGTGCGCCATTCCGTGCCGACCCACAGGCCAGCCGCCGCAGCGAGCCACAAGCCGGCCACGCTCGTCGCGTGGAAAATGCCGCCCGCACGCTCGCGTGCCTCTTTCGGAAACACTTCGGCCACCAATGCCGCGCCTACCGCCCATTCGCCGCCGACACCCATCGCCACGAGGAAACGCAGCGCTCCGACCTGCCAGATTTGATCCGCAAAGGCCGTGATGCCGGAGAAAACCGAGTAAAACAGGATCGTGAGCGCCATCACCGGATTGCGGCCCCATTTGTCCGCCAGCGAGCTGAAGAGCAGTCCGCCAAACGTGCCGCCGATGAGGAAGATGCCAAGGAAACGCTCGCCCCAGAGCTTCACGAGAGGATCATCGGCTTTCACATGCAGCAGATCCGGCAACATGTCGGCGCGGGTGAGATTGTAGATCTGCCCTTCAAACGCATCAAAGATCCAGCCCAGCGACGCGACGACAAGCACGAGCCACTGATAGCGGGTGACGGAGGAATACCATTTGTTCGAGGTGGAGGTCATAGTGGCGCGGCGAGAGCAAGGTTGTGCAACAAAAAGCCAGATATTGCAATACTGGAATATATGACACGAGATGGGGCTCCTTGCCTGCAAAGAGGCTCTCTCAGCTCTTTTTGATCCCGCTCATCGGATGAGCGCTCACCGTGTCCCAGGCGATCTGCTGGAGCAGGGTGTTGAGCTTCGCTTTGTCGTCCTCGCTCATGTCTTTGAGCGTGCGAAAGGCCAGTGGCACCGGCAGACCGACAGGGCTCTTGCGATAGATCACGGCAAAGTGGCAGTAGCTGGAGAGAAGCTGGAGCGGGAGCTGCGCATGGCCCCAGTTGTCGCGGAAAAGCTCGCCCTGCTGCTTCAGGCCGGGCGCTTCGCCTTTGACGATCTTTTCACGCAGCGTCACTGCGGCCATGCCGACGGGCACGATGAGCACGGCGTCCTTGCCGAGGCGTTGGTTGATGCCTTTGACGTAGTCTTCGATGTCTTTCGCATAGCGCTGCGTGGCGTCGCGGAGCTTGGTGAGGTCCGTGGCATTGTGATCGACCTTCTTTTTTGTCTGGAGCGGATAAACAGGCTCATACTCGTCATTCGGCATCCAATACTCCTGCACGGTGATGCGCAGCGCGGGATTGTGCTCGATGCCCAGCTTCACGAACTGCTCGATCGCGTCATCCGGCAGCCAGATCGGCGAAAGCGTGAGCACATCCGCTCCTCCAGCCTTCAGCACCTGTTTCACCGCGCTTTTGTCTTCCGGCACATCCCAGTGCTTTTGCACCGTGGAGCCGCCGATGCTCGAAATTCCCGCCAGTTGATGCTTCAGGCCCGCCGAGGCCGCGATCTGCTCCACCTGCTTGTAAGTGAACACATGAAAGCTGTGTCCACACGTCGCCACGCGCAGCCCGGTGCTGATGGACGGCATATCGTCAGCCGCATGGGCATTGACCAGAACAAGGCAGGCGAGAAAGGAGAGCGCTTTCATGGCTCTCTCAAACGTTTGCCGCGTTCACTTCTTCTTCGGCAAAGCAGCTCGATTCTGCTCCCACTGGTCATTTGGCAAGGCCTCCCAAACACGCAGGTGGCGGAAACTGGCCTCGGTGCCAGCTCCGAGCATGATGCTGTGCTTGGACGCGGCGATGAGTGGACTTTTCAAAGTGATGCTGCGGCCGTCCAGCGTGGCCACAAGTTCATTGCCATAAATTTCGAGCACGATGGTGCGCCACTCGTTGAGCTTGCCTGGCGAGCTGAGCGGCACCGCAGGCAGTTTGGCGCGTTGTTTCGTCTTCGGATCGGCGTGCTCGCCATCGTAGGCGAGCGCGTTGATGCCGCTCGTGCTGCCGAACACCGCGCAGACGTAGTCTTTCTCATCCGTGGCCTTTATAAAGAAGCTGCGATACTGCCGCCCCTCCGCAGGCACGTCATTGAGCCGCACCTCGCACTGGATGATGGCGTTTTGGAACTTCATGCCGTGCGAGGCTGTCGCCGGATGATGCGCCTCCGTGCTCTCGATGCCCGTGAAGCATCCGTCCGCCAGCCGCCACATGCCCGATTTGCCCGTCGCAGGCCCCGCATTGTATTTCCACCCTTCAAAGCCACTGGCAAAACCCACCGGCTTGCCCGTGAAAGCCGCGAGCGGCTTCTCAAAGTCCTCGCTGAGCAGCAATTTGCCGCGCGTGGTCATCAGGGTGGCCGGTTCTTCCGCCTTGGCGTGAATCGAAAGCGTGCAAGCGGCCGCAACGGCCATAAATCGAGCGAAGTAATGCGTTCTCATAAAATCAGAACTCGTTCATTTCGCCGCCCAAATGCGCACGTCATCGAAGAGCACACCGGGGCCGTTCACGGTGAAGTGGAAGCTTTGTTTCGTCTCGTGGGCGATGCCGGAGGACTTCAGCACCCCCGCCGGCTCGCCATCCATCGTCACGCGCAGTTGATCGCCTTTCAGGTCAATCACCACGCTGTGCCACTTCTTGGGCTCCACCACACGATTCACGGCGCTGCCGCGTCCGACGAGCAATTTGTCTGCCTCCACCTTATTCGACGGATCTTTGCGCATCTCGAAAATGTCGTTTCGCATCACACCCTCCTTGTCATCGCCGATGCGGATCTGTTTCGGCGCAAAAGCCACGCGGCAGATGTGCCCGGCGTGCGAGCCTTTGTGGTTCTTGTCATCGAAGACCGCGTTGAAGCCCGTGGAGCCATCCAGCATGAACTTGAACTCGACGATCACGTCCTTCATCGGCCGGTAAACACGGCCTACCGCGCCATGGTCGTCACGAGTCTGCCAGCCCTTCAAAACACCATTTTGCACCGCAAAACTCGGAATCAGCGGCTGCCACTCGCCGAGTTCCGCGCGCTCGAAGTCATCGGTGAAGATCAAATCGCCCTTCTGGGCGAGCGGTTCGGCTGCGAACGCTGAAAAGGCGAAGAGAAGGATAAAGAAGGGTTTCATGGCGTGAAGCGAAAACGCGGCACTAGGCCTCACTTTGCCGGGAAGCATTGGAAACGAGCCAAAAGGAGCCTTTTGCGACGTTTCACCGTCATGCACCGCACACTTCTTTGCCTGCTCTTCACCGCCAACTTCGCTCTCGCCGAGAAGACGCTGCCGTTTTGGGATCTGGCGCATTGGGATGCGTGGAATAACACCGAGCTGGTGCAGACGGTGCCGCAAGCGGTCGCGGCGGGGACTTACACCGATCCCCAGTTTCCGGGCGCGTCGATGGTGTTTCCATCGGTGTGGCGAGATGCGGCGAGCGGGCAGTGGCGGATGATTTACTCGATCAAGTGGAGCCCATTCACGATCATGGCGGCGCAGAGCGAGGATGGCATCGCGTGGCGGCCGCTGCCGGTGCCGGATGCGCAGCCGGAGGGTGGGAAGCTCGCGCCGCATCATGTTTTCACCTTCGCGCATGGCCAAGGCAGCGGTGTGTATCACGATCCGGTCGCGGCGGATGGTTTTGTCTTCAAGATGTTCGGTCGGCAGGATGCGGACGCGGTTTATGAGCAGGCGCTCGTGGATGAAAAGCATCCGTGGCATGACATCGCGAAGCGCGAGGGCAAAAAGCGCTACATGAGCATGGCTGCCACACTGGTCTCGAAGGACGGTCTGCACTGGGAACTGAAAAAAGACGGCCAGTGGTCCACGGATGATTGGGAGCCGGAGCCGCCGGTGTTTGGATTCTTCCGCGAGAGCGATCGCACGCATGTGCTCACCGCACGTCCTGGCTGGGGTGATCGCCGCCTCGTGCTGCGCGAGACACACGACTTCAAAACCTGGAGCGAGCCGCAACTGCACCTGCAACCCGATGCGCTCGATGTGGAGGGCCCCGTCGGCTTTTACGGCATGCGCGTGCTGCGCAGCGGTCCGGGCTATGTGGGCGTGCTCTGGACCTTTCGAAACTCCAGCAGCGTGCCGGTGAACAGCTACAACCAGTTCTTTGGCGACTTCGATTCGCAGCTCACCTTCAGCTACGACGGTCATCACTTCATCCGCGGACAAAGGAAGCCTTTCATCCCGCTGAATCCCATTCCCGAGCATGGCTGCGCCCAAATCCGCCCCAGCAGCCTCATCGAAGCGGGCGATGAAATCCGCATCTACTCCGAATCGCACAAAGGTGCGCACGGTCGCGAGCGTACGGCGAAAAACGCGACGAAGGAGCCCACAAGTGCCGTCCTGCTGCACACCCTGCGCAAAGATGGCTTCATGCACCTGCGCTCGCGTGGCGACTTCGCCCGCATCCAGTCAAAACCGATGCTTTTGAAGTCCGCCCAGCTTTCCATCAACGCCGCCGCCGACTTCGGCGAGGTGCGTTTTCAGCTCACCGACATCAAAAGCCAGCCGCTGCCCGGTTTGACCTTCGATGACTGCATTCCCATGCGAAACGCGAACTCACTCAAACACGCGCTGAAGTGGAAAAAGGCCGCTTTGGAGCCTCTCGTCGGCAAAATGGTCCGTCTGGAGCTCGAGTTCCGCCAAGCGAACATCTTCGCCATCTACGGCGATTGGCATTTCATCGACGCGCAGGACATGTGGCTCCTCGAAGACGGCAAACCGGTGCCGGGGAAGCGCTTTGATAATCCGTGAGTGTCGATCGCCCTCACTCCAGCCCCGGCGTGCGCAGTTCTTTGAGCGTGCGGCCACTGAGAGGTGCATCGGGGTGCAGGCCCATGACGCGGCTGCGGCTTTCGCTGCCGGAGCCGTCGCCGGTGGGGACACGGAAGACGGCGAACCAGTTGATGGCGTGCGCGGGGAAGTCCTTCTGCATCTTCGCGACGAGGTCCCAGTTGGCCAACACTTTGGCTTTGGCCTCGCTGTCCTTGTTTTTGCTGGCTTCGAGCTTTTGCATCCAGGCTCGGGTATCCACGACGAGCTTGGCGTAGTCGAGGCCGCAACGAACGAAGTGCAGTCGGCGGCGATGCGTTTCATCGTCAGTGGGCAGTTTGGCACTCGCGGCATCGAGATGGGCCTGCGCTTGGGCAAAAACATCCGCGGTGTATTTCTTCGGCAGATCAAAGGCGCGGAAACGGCTCGGTTCCTCGGCGACGAACTCCATGCGCGTGCGCTCCATGAGCTGCCAGTAGGCTTTCACGTCGGGTGCAGCCGGTCCAAAGCCGCGCTGGTAGTAGTCATCCATCAGCGCGGTGACATCGGTGCGTGGATTCCACGCGAGATGCGCGAGAGCGTAGTAATGCGGGCCCTGCGTGGACCAGTGCAGCCAGAATAAATCGAAGTAGAGGCCGATGCAGTGCGTGTCCGCCGCGAATCGAAAATCCTCCTGCGCCTGCGTCATGGCCACATCCGGCATGCCCCAGCTCAGACCGGCCGGACTGCCGAGATTGGGCCGCCACATGAGGTGTTTCGCCACCTTCGCCCAGCCTGTGTGCTGCTGCATGGGCAGTTGGCGTTCCTTGGGCGACCTCATGTGGAAGTTCGCCACGCTGGAGATGATGACGTTGTCATCCGGCACGACGCCGAGCGGTGGATTCCGTGCGAAACCATAGGCGTTGAGCAGGAGGAAGACCTCGCGCTGCGGGAACTCTTTTTTCAGCAGGCGGGCGAGCGTGTTTGCGAAACGCACGTCGCGATCCGTTTGCGACACGCCTTGGTATTTCAAACCGGTGCCGGGAAAGCCCCACTCCATTTTTTCGCCATCGGGATGATCCCACGCGAGGCAGTTTTTGCAGGTGCAGTGGCCGCTGGTGTAGCCGTCGTTCGGCGAGACATTGATCACACGCAGCAGCGGATCGGCGCGGAGCTTCGCGGAGGTCTCGGTGAGCCACTGCTGCCACACTTGAGGGTTCGAGGCGCAGAGCTTGGTGTTGCGCACACTGGGTTTCGTCGCGATGCGCCGGTTGTCTGGAGTTGCCGCGAAGTATTCAGGATGCTCAGCGCCATGCTTTTCCCACCAATCGCCGAATCCGTGGCCGCCATTCATGTCCATCGAGTCGAGCTGCACCCGCTGAAAGCGTGACCACAACTCCTCGGCGGTCTCTTTGTTGTCACCGAGCGACGTTTTGACCAACATGCCGCCGCGGGCGCGGATCTGCGGATGATAGCCCTGCTCCATCTCGCCAATGGCAATGCGTTCACGCGGGATGACATCCTCCTCGCCCGGCCACAGCCAGCGCACGCCGAGCTGATCACGCAGGAAGGAATACACCGCGTTTGCGGTGCCGTATTCCTGCTGCACACCGGTCTTCATCGCCAGACGGCCTTTCACCTCCGTATGCGCCGGGTCCCAGCGATCACGTCCCGCGATGACGAGATGCTTTTCACTCGCGAGGACGAGGGTCTCCTCGGGGTGCTCGAAATCGAAGCTCGTTTTGGCAAACAACGCCTTCAGCTCCGGCTGCACGCCCACCCACACCGCCCGCTCCGGCAGCGGCTGCGGCGCACCATCGAGGATCGCCGGCTTCTGGCCGCTAATCTTCGCGATGTAGTCCGCCAAGGTCACCGCCGCATCCCGCGTGCGCACCGGCGCATCCTTTGCCACGATGATCGGCGCTGGAGCCGCCTCTTTGGAAACGAGCACAAAATCCACCGCTGCGAGCGGTGCGGTGAAGGCGAGCAAAACGAGAATGCGAGGTGCGATGGACATGCACGAGCATGAACGCCATCGCAGCGGGCAATGTAGCTCAAACCGATCAGAACAAATCGAGACAAAAACCTCCAAACATCCTCTCAAGCAAAGCACATGGCTGCTCGAAGACGGCAAACCGGTGCCGGGGAAGCGGTTTGATTAGCCGTGCGCGGATCAGTCCATCTCATCACCCAGCAACCATGCGGCGGCGGATTGCCAGTGAATGCCCGAGGGTAGAGAGGTGGGCGGAGAGGCATCCATCGACAGCAGCAAGGGCGTGGCCTGCGGATGTGCACCTTGCGCATCGAGGAGAGCGCGAACTTCACGTTCCAGCGTTTCCTTGGACGAGAGGTCGGCGCACACTTGGATGATCTGGATGGAGCCATCCGGAAAGTCGGCATGAAAATCGATCTCGTAGCCGGATGAAGTGCGCAGGTAGCCGATGCTGGCACCGCGGCGCTCGAGTTCGAGCAGCACGGCTGTCTCCAAGGCATGACCGGTGTTGGCGCGTCGTGTGCGCTCAAACACCGGGATGAGCCCCGGGTCCACGGGATAGGCTTTGCGCGGGTTCACCATGCGCTGGCGCTCCGAGCTGGAGTGCATGCAGACGGTGCGGATGAGGAAGGCATCCTCGAGGTGGCCTAGATAGGCATGCACGGTGTCCTTGGCCACGGCGATGCCTTGCGACTTCAAGGTATCAAAAAACTTCTGGGCGCTGAAGGTGCCTGCGGCGTTGCCGAGAAGCTGCCGCACCAGCCAGCGCAGGGCGGTGGGATTGGAAACGGAGTACCGCTCGATGACATCGCGCAGCATCGCCACATCCACATAGCTGCGTAGCAGCGCATCGCGATCACGCTCCGGCGCGTTTTGCGCCTCTGGAAAGCCGCCCTGGTGCAGGTAACCGTCAAAATGCCTCAGCAGCGTGGATTTCGCCGCCTTCGCGAGCTGGGAAAAAGGCCGCGTCACACTCGCATCCCGATGCGATAGATACTCGCGGAAGCTGAACGGATGCACCAGCACCTCCAGCGCCCTGCCACGCATGGAAGTGGCGATTTCGCGGCTCAAAAGGCGTGCCGAGGAGCCGGTGAGCATGATCTCGACCTTCTCGGAATCCATGATGCGGCGCACAAAACTCTCCCAGCCGGGCACGAGCTGGATTTCATCCAGATAAAGCCGCACGATCTTTTTGTCGCGAAAGCTTGGATGGAGCTGGTAGTAGATCTCGATGAGATGATGCAGGTCCTTCGCCATCAGACCGTCCAGGCGGTCGTCCTCGAAGTTGAAGTAGAGCAGCGTCTCACGAGGCGCTCCTGCGGCCAGTTGGTCCGCCATGCATTGCCAGAGAAACGTCGTCTTTCCGCTGCGACGCATGCCGATAACTGCCAGCGCCTTGCCACGAATGGCAGGCAGATAGACCTCGCGCCGCGTGAGCGCGGGCATTCCGGCCTCGAGGCCCTGGATGATCTTTTCGCGGATGACGGCTTTGATTTCTCCTTCCATGAGGGAGAGGATAATGGTTATTTCTCCTTTTTAAAAGGAGAAATTAGCAATGCCAGGGAAGCGGTTTGATCCTCCGTGAGGCCAATCAACGATTCCACGCCTGCTTGGTCTTTGTCTCCTCAAATTGCCTCTTCGGATCAAAGTGCGGGTTTTCGCCCGGAATGGGCGTGGGGATGGATTCGAGCCAGGTGTGCAGTTTGGCGCTCATCGCCTCGGCGCGGGCTTTTTCGGTGGTGGCGAGGTTTTGCGACTCGCTGAGGTCTTCGCGGAGGTTGAAGAGCTCGAGTTTGCGGCCGGGTTGGTAGTGCAGCTTTTCGTCAAAGGAGTCGCCGAAGTGCTCGATGAGCTTCCAATCTCCCTCGCGGATCACCGCGCACGGCGTGGCGGCCCAGCGAAGGTCGTAAAGCGGCATGTGGAAGTAGAGCGGACGCTCGGGGAGGGTTTCGCCGTGGAGGAGCGGCATCAAATTGATGCCATCCATAGTAGCCATCTCGCTCCGTCGAGATGAGCTGAGCGCGTTTTTTGCTCTGGAGGTTTCCGATGAAGAAGGAGATTTGTTGGCCTGCGAAGCGTCTGGCTCCTCTCGCGGAGCGAGAGGGCTACTTTGCGCCGCGGCAAGCAGCGTGGGCATCCAATCGGTCACATGCACCGGGGTCGAGCACACCTGACCGGCTTTCACGCTCGCGGGCCAGCGGACGAGGCATGGCACGCGGATGCCACCTTCGTAGGGCGAGCCTTTGCCAGCGCGAAGCGGCGCGTTGTCGAACTCCTGCGTCTTGATCGTGAGCTGGCCGGTGGTGTTGGTGTTGTAGTTCGTGTCGAGGCCGCCGTTGTCGGAAAGGAAGACGATCAGCGTGTTCTCGCGCTGCTTCGTTTCATCCAGCGCGGCCATGAGTCGGCCGATGCTCGTGTCGAGATGCTCGATGGCCGCGAGGTAGGTAGCGTTGAACATGCCAGTTTCCGGCGCACCGGCCTCGCGATGCTTTTTCACCAACTCCGGTGGCGCGGAGACCACGCCGTGCAGCGTGTGATGCGCCAGATAAAAGAACCACGGCTTGCCCTTGCCCTCGCGAATGAACCCGATGGCCGCATCGGTGAGGTGATCGACCCATTTGTCGCCCTCGTTCTGCGTGCCCGCGCCTCGCGGCGCGACGTAGTCAAAGCCATGCGCATCGCCCGCTCGCAGATGCGTGTAGTCGCCATCCGCACCCGTGGTGAGATGCCATTTGCCCGCCATGCCGGTGCGATAACCGGCTTTGCGCAGCTCCTTCGGCAACGTTGGCCACTCACGCGGCAATTGCTCGCGAAACGCCGGCTCCTGCATCCTCGCCCAAGGCAGCCCATACCACGGAATGACATGCCACATCCCATTCCGCGCCGTGTGCTGCCCCGTGAACAACGCCGCGCGTGTCGGCGTGCATTGCGGCATCACATAAGCGTCCGTGAACCTCACACCCTCGCTCGCGAGACGATCCAGATTCGGCGTAGGCACTCTTTTCGAGCCGTAACATCCGAGCGTGGCCCAGCCTTGGTCATCGGTGAGGATGAAGAGGATGTTCGGCGGAGCCGCGCCCAATGACGAAACCAGAATGGCGAATGACGAAAGGATGGCGAGGAGGAGCTTGGACATGGCGCGGTTATTTTGAAGGCCTGCTTTCTGTGTCTTCTTGCTGCAATTGCTGGACGAAGCTGTCCAAGTGATCGGGGCGACTGCGAAGCCAGAGAGTTGAAGAATCCAAGTCAAGCCATGCGGCACTTCCTGCAGGAGTAATCAAGCCTCGTGACTCGGCCCAAGTCTTCGAGTTGGCGGCAAAAGGCACAAGCCTGCCTTTGGAATCCTTCAGACGCCTAGCGATCTTTGTGGCGTTGTCGGTCCGCAACTTTTGGGAACGAACGGCCAGGCTATCGCCGCTCATTTGAATCTCTCCTTTGTCTCGAAACTCCTGAATGACGGTGCGAGACTCCATCTCCTCGATCCACTCCGACAAGGCATTCAAGGTGACCGACGTGTTGATCACGACCAACGCACGAGTTTGCTCCTGATAATCGGCATAGGAGCCACGCGGAAATGCTGCGCCAGCTTTGACGAGTGAGTCTTCGGCAGCACACCAGCCTGTGTGAGCTTGCTTCAGCTTGTTAAGATGGAGAAACTGTGCGGCAAGGTCGCTCAACACCCAAACTCGGAATTGTATCTCATGAGGGTCCAAGCTGCCTGCTCCAGCCAAAAACTGATCTTCCAGCAGCTTGATCTGCACCATGCCCATGTTCCCAAGGAAAGAGAGAGCACGTGCCGCTGTCTCCCGTTGCGCTGAATGGGTGATCGACGGGCGATTGATCAGGACGGCAGCCTCCAGATAGAAACGCACATTGACGCCACGTGCTCGACAAGCTTCCTGCCATGTTTGGAACGCAACATCGAGAGAAGCGTTTTGCACCGTAAACTCTGGCAGGATCAGAGTCTGGATCGCCACAGCCGGGCTCGTGCCAGGAACAGGCCGCTGCCAGCCTGGCATTTCGTGTTCACGTTTTTCGATGATGCGCTTCTGATAAGCCTCCCAATCCTCCGGCGGGTGATAGGGATCGACAGCCTTTGATCGTTCCGCTGCCAAAAGAATGATGAATACAAACAGCAGTGGTTTCATGGTGGGAAGACTTGTGGACGCGTGAGATTCTGAGTCCACGCGAAGAATAGTTCCACACAAAACCAGTGCTCCTCGGTGTCGGATTAAGGAGCCACCAGCCCAAACGCGCCATCACGGAGTCCTTGGGCACCGCCTTTGATGTCGGGCGGGGTGTAGGTGTGGACTTCGGTCCAGGTTTTGCCGCTGTCGGTGCTGCGGAGGATGTTGAAGCGTTGCTGATGAATGCTCACGAGCGTGCCTTGGTCACTGGCGATGACGAGGCCTTCGGGGACGGCGGCGGGGAGGTCGCGCCAGGTTTTGCCATCGGCGCTGGCGCGGGATTTTTTGGCGCAGAGCCAGAACTCGCCGCCCACGACGCTCATGGTGGCGCGTTGCGTGCCAGTGGCATGCGGGCCGTCCCAAGTCTCGCCGTTGTCAGTGCTCGTCCACGCGTTCGCGGCGTCTTTGTCGGTCATCACGAGCAGCTTGCCGTTGCACTCAAGCGTGCCGCGACCGGTGGAGGCATCGAGACCTTTCGGCGTGAGCCACTTCCATGTCTTGCCCGCATCGTCGCTGGCGAAGAAATTGCCAAACTTCGGGCCGGAGTCGCCGCGATTGTCACCGAGCGCGAGAAAGCGTCCGCTGGCATCGCCGCAATACACTGCGCCGACGTGATGCGTGCTCAGCTTGCCCCGTGGATCGCCTTTGAACGCGCCCCACATGCCGAAGGCATCAAAAGTCTTCCCGAAGTCCGACGTGGCCGCGAAGGTCATGTAGCCTGCGGTGACGAAAGTGCCTTTGCCACCTGCGATGCCCCACGCGCCGGGCATCACGCGTGCATCGCCCTTGCCCTCCGGCAGCTTCGATGCGCCGCTGGTGAGGTGACGCCAGTTCAGCGCATCATCCGAGGCCAAATAGATCGTCGAGGCACCCCAACCCACCGGCACGGCGAAGACACCATTCGTGTAAGCGACCGCCTTCGTGGCCCACGGCCCATGATCCGCGCCCGGCGCGGCGAAGAAGGTCTGCTTCCACGTCTTGCCATCGTCCTTCGAGGTCAAAATGCGAGCCCCATGCCCCACGACTACAAACGCACCGACTTTTGGATTTGGTTTGAAGTCACCACCGAAAGGAATGGCCTCGCGAATTTTGACATCCTCCGGCGATTCATTCGCGGCGAAGGCAGTGACAGCGAGCAGGAAGGGCAGAAGAAGCGACTTTTTCATGAGCGAGGCTGTAACGCGCGGCCCGACTCTTGTCTGACAAGAAGCGGCAGTCTCAAACTCAAGTGGACGCAATCACTTCACCTCGATCACGACCGCGCTTGCAGGCTGGATTTGGAAATGGATCGCGCCATCACGTAGCTCAGGCGCTTCGAGCTTCAATTCGCCGACGGGTTGGCCGTCCTTCGAATCGTCGAAGGTCTGGCCGGCGTAGCGGAGGCCTTCGCTGACGGCGATGGCGGGGGCGGTGAGGCGTTTGAGGGTGGCGGGGCCTTCGCGGCCGGCTTGCAGCGTGAGGTCGATGGACTTTGTGAGGTCTTTGTTGATCGCGAGCACGCGCAGGTGGTCGGCGGAATCGCGCACGGCCCAGAGTTTGAGGTTGGGCGACGCATCGGCGCTCACGGGCAGCAACTGCGCCTCGTTCGCGATCATCTCCTGAAACACGAGCAGCGCGTAGTAGGTGGGCATCGCGCGGATGAAGGTGGGCACGGGCTTTTTGTCGTCGGTGTCGTCTTGAATAGCGGAGTAGTGGCCTCGGCCACCGCCGTGGTAGTTGATCCCGGCAAGCCCGGCCTGGGCGAGCGTGAAACTGAGATCGAGCATCCACAGCGCGGAGGCAAAGGAGTCGCTAAAGCCGCGAGCGCCGCCGCCCCAGGCACTGCCAGCCTCGTCGAGGCGGAAGGGCAGGCCGGCCTGCTTCGCGGCGTGGATGCCGGGCTTTAAAAAGTCGAGCGTTTGCTGGATGGGCTCGTTGCGCAGCAGGCGGAAGACCTCGCGCCCCACGCTCGGCGCAAAGGCATACGCGTGACCGGTGAGCATCGAGAGCGTGCCGGGATTCTTTTTGACCATGATGGCGGCGATGTCCGTCGGCAAACCGTGCGCCCAGGAGGGGCCGATGACGCTGGGAATCACCGCAGGCACGAGCTTTGCACGCATCGCGGCGAACTCATCGAAGTAAGTGTCCCATTGATAGTCCTTCGGTTTGTGACGGCCGAACCAGCCATCGGGCTCGTTGCCGAGTTCAAAGCCGCGAATGGCCTCGGCGGGCAAATGCTCGCGCACGCGGGCGATCCATGATTGGCACAAATCGAAGTCGTTGTGCGCGAGATTGATCGTGAGGACCATCGGCGAGCGCACGGCGTCGTAGGCCTGCGCGAGCTGCTTGAGCCGCTCGACATCCGGCGGTGCCTTCATGCCATCGGCGCTCGCGCCGCCAATGCGGATGCCGATGCCGCGCAGGTTTCGCAGCAACTGCGCATACACCGGATGCAGCGTGTCGAGCCGCTCCATCGAGGGCGCGGGAAAGCGTCGCCACTCACGCGAAAGTCCGGCGAAGTCGGAAGGGATGCGCAGGCCGGGCTTCGTGGTGTCGATGCGGGCTGAGACTTTCACGACATCGCTCCTGATGACGCCGGGCTTGGTAAGTGAAAATGTTCGCGTCACCGGCTCGGCGGTTTGCACGCTGCCTTCCTGGCCCCATTGCCAGGCCACGACGGTCACGCGCATCGGCAGTCGCGCCTTTTTCGGGATGGCGGTGAAGCGCAGTTCATCGCCAACGACCTCCGCCGGGCCTTCGCGGACGAAAAAGCGCACTTTCAGACCCGCATCGCTCGTCGCACGCAGTGCGAGGCTTTTGCTTTGGCCGATGAGTTGATCTGCGATGGGCTCGAAGGTGATGCGCTGCGGTTTGCCGGTCGTGTTTCTAAAAGGAAAGGGCAGCATCGCCTGCTGCACGGCGCGTTGATAGATCGCATCGCCGGGATGCTCGGCCTGAAACCACATCGACGCGGCTCGTTTCGGATTGTCGAGGTCGGCGCGATCAAAGCGCAGTGCGAAACGATCCGGCGCGAGCTGCTGCACCGGGCCGGTGATCGGCGTGATGACGATGCGTTCTTTGGAATCAGGATGCGTGATGGGAGATCCTGCTTTCAGCCCCGTCCAGCGCTCCGGTCGGCCTGCGGGCACGCTGTCGAGGAAGGTGCCGTGCAGCGAGAAGGCGAGTTCATCATCCGGTGCCGACCACTTCAAGGTGACCTGCTGATGCGTGCCATTGACTTGATCGACCACGCGACCGTTTTGCGTGTAGCCGAGCAAAAACGGCTTCCGGCCCAAAAACGCGTTTTGCAGGGCTTCGGTGGCTTTTCGCTGCTCGTCATCAAAGCACCATAAACTGCCTTTTTGCGGCTGTTTCCATCGCGAGATGCTCACACCGGACTTTGTGGCATCCACGGGCCGTTTATCGTGCTGCGCGGCCTTCGCGATGTAGTCGGCGAGGAACTCCGTGAGCGCCGGATGATGATCAAAATGGCCGCCACCGGCATCGACGAGCATCGAGAGCGGCGCTTTCGGATACTTCTGGCGAAAGGCCTGCGCCTTGCCCGCGCGTTCATCGGCCCATTCATACTCGCCGCTCACCCAGAGCAGCGGCACACCGCTCTCGCCAAAGGCCTTCACCCATGGCTGCTTCTCCGGCCATGCGCCTTTGAGCGAAATGCCCGCCAGCACGCGATGCGGCATCCGTGCGGCCATCAGATACGGCATCTCCGCCATCGCCGAATGCCCCATCGGCACCAGCGGCGCGGCAATGAGGCTTTCGTAACCGGACTCGACCGCGAGCGCCTGAATCGTGCCCTCCATCGCCGCCTGCTCCGCTCTTCCAAACGTCGTCGCCCCGCCCGGCAAGGGCGTGATCCACAAGATGCCAAAATCAAGCCGCGTCATCGCTGCGCGAAAGGCCGCGCTTTCGAGGATCGGCTGCTCCAGCATGTTTTGCGGCGCATACACGAGTCCCTTCACCCGCTCCGTCTTCACCGGCAGCCACAAAAACGCCCGCGGTGCCTTGCCTGTCTCCTCGCTGATCACGCCCGGCACCTCGACAGACCACTGATATTCCGCCGCCTTGATGTGGCGGCCAAGAATCGGGAGAAGCGCAAAAAAGAGAAGTCGGAGCATCCGGCATCTTTGCCGAGTGAAACGCCACCCGCCAAGGGCGTAGTGGCGGAGGCAGTCTGTACTTGCCGATGCAACGCATTCGTCGCAAACTAATGAGTCGATTTTTTCATGCAAACTCCAGGGTAGCTCAACGTCAGAGCGTCCGGCTTGGACCGGGAGGGAGCTGGTTCAACTCCAGCCCCTGGATCCTCTCTTTCCATGCCCACACTGATCCCAGCAAATCCAGGCTACGCAGAGGCCCAACTGCTCAAGGCTCTCAAGGCTGTTGAGACACACGATGATCCGGCTGTGCGGGAACGCGCTCAGACAAAGGCGGATCAATGGCGGAAAGTGTTGCAAGGGATGCTCTCCGGCTCTTTCGAGGTGGGATCACGGCAGCCAATCGCTAGCGTGCCGACGTGGGCGACACCTGAGGTTGTTACAGGTGGATTCGTCACTGGCAATCTGATGGCCGGGGGACCGCTTTGCGAGCATGAACTGGCAATTCTTGAAGCTCTGGGAGGTCCGGTCGAGCAAGGGCGCCAAATCATCAATGAGTTCTTTCTGACCTCACAGGGCATCGCCACCCTCACGGAATGGCTTCATACAGGACGTTACGAGATCTCCGTGCCCGAGGAGGCTGCTTTCTTGGTCGTGGCGTGGCTTTTGGAACATGAGCAACCCGTGGCGGCGGCATCCATCATCCGGGAGATTTCACCATTCTTTGATCGCCTGCGTTTTTATCCGATCCCTGCCGACGAACCGAGGCTCACAAGCACGGAAGTGTCGATCCAGACGACACGCGAGGCGATCTCAGCCTTGAATGCTGTCGCAGCACAAAAGGATTACAGCGTGCAAAAGGAGATGATCTGCATCTGGACACCCTTGATGGACCGTCTTGTGGATCTCCTGCTGGAAACCGTGGAAGACGATGCTCCTGATCTTGCCCGTGATGAAGCTGGAAACCCGCTGCCCGTGGATGCCAAAGGTCGTTTTCCAGTGGTAGGCGGCAGGCCCTTCAAACGCATTCAACCCGAATGGCCAGATCGCGTATCGTGTCTCCTTGAGGAGTATCACAGGCTTCGCCATGAGCATCGCTTGTGCATGAAGCCAGACCGGCCTGACGATAACTTCTGCCAATTGCGCGATGTTCTCCAGCGTGCGCTACCCGATATGCGCCGCCTTCAACCGCGTGAAGTGGGGCGGGTTCGAATGATTCTCGCTCGGTATCTGGCAAAACACGGGCAGCCCGGTTCTGAAAAGCGTCGGCGTCTGCGCACACAACAAGCTCAATCCGTAGCGGCTCCTTTCCATAGCCAACTTGCACAAGTGATTGCCCGCAGGCTCAAAGACCTTCCTCTGGATATAGGTGTGTCCGATGCAGCCTCATTTGTGGTTCCAGTGAGCACAGAAGAACTCTCAGCTGCGATACCCAACCAGCCTCTGCCCGCGTCCATCGCATGGAAAGTCACCCGTGCACAACGTGACAGCGTTACCAACCTCGTGGCCAAAGGCATCATCACTTCAGGTGAGTCGCTCGCCTTGCTGTTGCCCAAGGTTACAGCGGAAATCAATGCCTTGGGTATCGCGGATGAGCCTCTCCGGAGAGTTTACACTGAGTTGTATCGCTCGTTTCGTAAACGCCGCTCCCTCCTTCTTTTGAACTTGGAAAGTCAGGTGCGTCTTGAAGAACTCCCATGGGTCTCGGCTACGGAGCCATGGCGCTCTCAAACTCAGGAAACCCGCACGGTGGCCGCAGCCGCCTTGAAGGAGATCAGCACTATCACTCTGTCCTCTTTTCCAGAAGCCATCGTCCCCAATCGTCTGGTGCGAGAACTGGCAAGTTTGGCGAAACAGGCAGATCTTGACCTGCCGTTGGTTGAAGAGATCGCTGCGGACATTTTTATGGGCGAGTTCGGGCCAAAGTTCCTCCGGGCGGCTAAAGCCGCTGCGGATGAGCTGAAAGGAACCCTCTATGAGACCTACTATCAGGCTGATTTCGTTGCCATCAGCAGGATGCCGGATTCAACACCCGCGAAAACAAGTCGTATGGGTGCTTGGTGGAACAGCACCGCAAAGCAGCCCCTTGATCCCTTCAGCCTGCTTTGCACCAAGCGGGCAGAGTCAGGCACTCACCAAGGTCGGAGTGTCGCGGCCAACGGAATGGTGATCGAACAACAGCAGATTCTCACGACCCAAAACCTTTCGGTCCTGATGAAAGGACTGAACTTGCCAGTTCAACGCCTTGCCGCCGCCCAGAATTGCTGGCGATGGATCATTCGACGGTTAAGACAACGGGCGGCTAACTACCATGCACAACTCATCATGGTGAAGAACACCGCCTATGCGTGGCGACAGATGATTTATTTCCTTTCCGGTCTGCCAAGAACGACCCAAATGGATTTTGCGATGTTCATGAGAGGCACGATTGCAAGGGAACCCGAAAGGCTCAGACAAGCTGTCGGCCCAGCAATCCGAGGCCTGGATCGTGCCATGATCGGATCGCCTCCGGAGTCTTCAGATGATGCAAAGCTGTTCCTTGGGTGGACTACCGGCAACCACTGGCTCATCCAAAAAGTTAGCGTTTAGGTCTCACTCGCCGACGCACCACAAAAACTCCTGCCGTGACGGGCTGGTCTTCGCGGAGCGGAGGTAGATGCGGTTGTCGCAGATGGCGGGGGTGCTGAAGGATTCGTCGCCGAGGGCGTTTTGGCCGAGGAGGGTGAATTTCTCCGGCGTGGCTTCGAAGACGGAGGTGACGCCTGCTTTGCTGGTGACGTAGATGCGCGTGTCGGCCATCACGGGCGAGCCGTAGAACTCGCGATCGACTTTCTCGCTCCACAGCTCTTTGCCCGTCGCGGATTCCCAGCACGCGGCGCGGCCGGCATCACCAACAGCGAAGACGTGGCCGCTTTTCACGATCATGGAGGGCACGTAGGTCTGCGTGACGTTTTCCCAAGCGATCTTGCCACTGCCATCGGCTTCGAGGGCCATGGTGTGGCGCTTTGGATAACCGCCGCCGAGGAAAACGCGGCTGCCGTCCGACACCGCGGTCACGACGGTCTCCTCGGTGCTGCCGTCGATGCTCCACAGCTTTTTTCCGGTGAGCGGATCGAAGCTCTCGACCTTGTTGCAGCCAGCGAGCACGGCCTGGACCTTGCCAGCGGCCGTCACGATTCCGGGCGAGGCATAGTTCGCCACCGGCGGACGGTCCTGCTGCCACACGATCTCGCCGGTGAGTTTGTTGAGGCCGGTCATCTTGCCACCGCCGCGATGGTCGGCGGAGACGAGCACGATGTTTTGATAAATCACCGGCGAGGAGCCAAAGCCCTGATGCACCTGGAAATCGCACACGCGACGCTGCCAGAGCTGCCTGCCCTTCAAATCGAGCGCCGTGGTGAAAACAGCGCCGTTGTTGAGGAAGTTCACGTAGAGCCGCTCGCCATCGCTCACGACATCGGAAGAGGCCTGCGAGGAGATTTTGTGGCCCTTCGTGTTGAGGTTCCCGTGATGCACCACGGTCTCCCAACGCGATTTGCCCGTCGCCCGATCAAAACTGAGCACGAGCTGCTCCTCCGTCTCCACATCGGCCGTCGCCAGCAGCACCTGATCACCGATGACAATCGGCGAGCCATGCCCACGACCACGCACGGCGGCCTTCCAAACGAGATTTTCCGTCTCACTCCACTTCACCGGCAGTTTTTGGCCGGGAGCCGCATGCCCATCGCCCGTGGGGCCGCGCCACGCAGGCCAGTCAGCGGCGAAAAGGGGCGATGAGAAGAGAACGGAGGCGAGAAGGAGGACGCGCGTGATCATGAAGGTGGATGATTACTCGGAAGCAGCGGGCTATTTTGCTTTTGGAGCTTTCTTCTTCTTTTTCGCAGCGCCTTCGCCCTTCTGAGCACCGCGTTGAGCGAGTGGTGGCAAGGCACCGCCGCGGGTGTTCATCTCGGCATTGCAGAGCTCGCGCATCTTTTTCAGTGCCTCGGCATGCGCGGGATCATCGGCGAAGTTTTTCAACTCATCGCGGTCCTGCTCCAGATCGTGCAGGAACTCGAAGGGCGGCTGCTGGTCGAAGTAGCGTGCATAGACGTAGCGCGAGTCGCGGATGCCCTCCCAGGTGAGCGTGGGCGGCAGGTCGAGGTGCTCGCAGAAGAAGTGCATGCGCCATGGCTTGTCGCTGCCGTCACCATCAACAATCGTGGAGAGGCTTCGTCCCTCGTAGGCGTCTGGACGCTTCGCGCCTGCCCAGGCGATGAAAGTCGCGGGCAGATCGACATTGAGCACCATCTCCTCGGCCACGCGGCCGCGTTTTTCCTTCGGCAGGCGAGGATCGTAGATGACCATCGGCACGCGCAGCGATTCCTCAAAGTGCGACCACTTCCCCTGAAAACCGCGATCGCCGAGGTAGTAGCCGTTGTCGGCGGAGTAAACGATGATCGTGTTGTCAGCGAGACCGGCCTCCTTCAGCACCGCGAGCACGCGCGCGATGCCTTTGTCGATGCCGCTGATCATGCGGTAGTAGGCGCGGACGTTTGTCTGATACTTCTCCGGCGTGTCATAGCCCCAAAACCAGCGCTGGCGGTTGATGCTGTCCTTCAGGAACTGCGGATGCGCCTCAAAGATCGCCGGATCACCGAGGCGCGGTGGCGGGATGCTGCGATCCTCATACATGCCATCCGTGGACGATGGCCAGGGATAGAGGCCGATGCCGGGGCGGTGATCACTGTCCTCCGCATGCGCGGCATTAAACGAGAGCTGCATGCAGAAGGGCTTGTCCTTCGACTGCGCCTTGATGAAGTCGATGCCGCGATCGCAGATGATGTCTGTCTCGTGCTTCTTGCTGCCGTCCGGCATCGTTTTGAGATACGGACTGCGGCCGATCTGCTCGAAGGCATCGAACTGCTGCTCCGGCTTGAAGCCCGCGGGGCCTTTGAAGTGCCATTTGCCGAAGTGCGCGGTCGTGTAGCCCGCCTGGCGAAGCTGCACGGGATAGATCGTGGCCGCCGCTTCCGGCCTCACCTGCGGCACCGCATTCCGCTGCACATGCGAGCGTGCCCACTGGCCGGTGAAAAGCACCGCGCGGCTCACCCAGCAGACCGATGTGGTCACAAACGCGTTTTTAAATCGCACACCGTCTGCCGCGAGCTTGTCGATCGTCGGCGTCTGCACGATCGGATGTCCCGCGCAGCTCAGCGTGTCGTAGCGCTGGTCATCCGCGAAGAAGAACAGGATGTTCGGCGGTGCGGCGAAAAGTGGTGCGCTGAGGGCGAAGAAGATGAAAACGAGGAGACGGGCCATGAGGCCATCGAAAACGCCCGCTCACGAACGATCCTTCAGACGTTCCCAGGCCATCTCGACCCAGAAAAACTGCGAGTAGTAGAGCTTTGCGAAGTCGTAGCGGGTGATGACTTTCTCGACTTCGGGCGCATGCGACTTCAAAACAGCCGTGTCAGGGCAAAGCGTGACGATCCACGCGGCGGCGGTGGGTTCGCGAATGAAGGCGGTTTCCTTGCCACGGCGCGGCGCGACTTTGAGGAAGCTCTTGATTTGCACCATCGCGAGTTCCTGAGCCTCTTTTTCGGTCGTTTGTGGTTTCCATTCGGCGTTCATCACGCGCCAGTTCATTTCAAAGGGACTCGTGTCCGCATTGTCCCACTGCTGAGCGAGCGGCAGGGCCTCGGAGGCCAGTTTGGCGCTCGCAGCGAGCCCCTTGGCGTAAACGGATTTCAAGTCGGCATCGTTCTCCATTTCCCAAAGGCCACGCAAAGCGCCCACGGCTGCGCAGGAGGTCCAGTTGTGCGTCTTCGAATACCAGAAGACCATGCCGCCCTCGCAGATCTCGCGCTTCGTGAGGTTCTTTTCGCCGCCGCGCTTCGCGAGTTCGTCGAGATACATGTTTTGCCACTTTGCATCGCCCGTGACGGCGTGGAGCGCTTTCATGGTGAAGAGCTTCCGGCTTACCTCCTCAAAGTGAAAGCCCTCAAAGCTGCCGCGTGTGCCGAAGGGTGCCTCGGCGGGCATTTTCCAGCCGAGGCGCACGATTTCCTCCGCGGTTGTCACGAGGTGCTGCGTGATTTTCGCCTTCTCGGCCTCCGTGGCGATGCCGGACTGCCAGTAGCGCCAGAGGCCGAGAAACCATGGCAGCGTCTGGTCGTTCGAGCCCATCGGATAGTGTGATTTGCCGTCGGTGCTCACACCGCGGCCGACGAAGCCCTTCACGTCGCTGATCGAGTTCAGCAAAAGCAGGCCCAGCATGAGCTTGCGGGCTTTTTCGGCATCCGCAGCGGCTTGCGTGCGCTTCCAGCGATTCACGGCGGCGTCCATGTAGAGGCCGTTGAACATCGCGCCGTTCTCGATCGGTGCCCACCAGCCCAGCGCGTTCGGTTTTCCTTCGCGACACTCCTCCGGCGTGGGCAGCGAGACTTTGCCGTCCATGTCTGCGAAGTCGATCATGATGCCATACGCATCGATGAAGCGCCGCCAGATCTCGTCATGTGCACGCTGAGATGCCTGAGCGGTGTCTTCCGCACGAGTGACGGTGGTGAAGGCGATGGCGAGGAAGGAAAGAAGGATGGAGCGGCGGATCACGCGGCCAGTGTGAGCCGCACACGCGCTTTGCCAAGCCTTCGCGCGGTTTTATCGCATCATGGACGGCTGCCCGGTGCACTGCAGCACGGAGTGCCAGAGCTCCTGCGTGGGATCGACCTTCCGGCGGCCCTGCGTGACGAGCTGCAGCGGCAGGTGGATGAAGGAGCCGTGCCAGCGACCGACGAGCATGCCGGTCTTTCCCGCCATGCCGGCGTGCACGGCGGACTGCGCGAGACGTGAGCAATACACATTGTCCTGCGCGTTCGCGGGCACGCTGCGCACGATGTAGCTGGGATCGATGTATTTGAGGTTCACCTCCGTGCGGCGCTGCTTGAAGAAGGCATTGATTCGCTCCTTTAAAAAGTGACCAATGTCGCCGTAGCGTTTGTTGCCGCTGGCATCGGTGGCGTCATCGCTCTGCATGAGATGCTGTCCTGCGCCTTCCGCCACGACCACGACGGCGCTGCCGCGCTTCATAAGCCGGTGGCGCAGGCATTCGAGCAGTCCGCCATCGCCTTCGAGCTCAAACGCGACCTCCGGGATGAGCACGAAATCGACATTGCTGCCCGCGAGCGCCGCGTAGCAGGCGATGAAGCCCGAATCGCGCCCCATGAGCTTCACAAGGCCGACGCCGTTCACCGCGCCGGTGGCCTCGACGTAGGCGCAATTCACCGCCTGCACAGCCGCTTCAAAGGCCGTCTCGAAGCCGAAGCTCTTGTCGAGGTAGCGGATGTCGTTGTCGATGGTCTTCGGGATGCCGACGACGGCCTTTTTGAGCCCGCGCCTCTCGATTTCCTTCACGATCTCCGCCGCGCCGCGCAGGGTGCCGTCACCGCCGATGACGTAAAGGATGTCCACATTCATCTCCTCGAGTGTGTCCACCATCTCGCCGATGTCCTGCTGCCCGCGCGAACTGCCGAGCAACGTGCCGCCAAAGTGATGTGCCTGCTCGACGGACGATGGCTTCAAAAGCAGCGGTGTGTGCCCGTAGCGCTGCACGAGGCCCTCGTAGCCGTAGCGAAAGCCATACACGCGCGACACGCCATACTGCCGGTGACACTGGATGACGAGCCCGCGGATGATGTCATTGAGCCCCGGGCACAGGCCGCCGCAGGTCACGATGCCGACGGTGGTCTTGGCGGGATCAAAGAAGATTTTTTCACGCGGTCCGGCCTCCTCGTAGGTGGGCGTCGAGGAGTCGCGTCCGTCCTCGAGCAGGTGGCTGTGGTAGAGGATACGGTCACGCGTCTCCTCTTTAAAGGGTGCCTCCACCGCGCCGATGCGGCGCAGCGGCGAGTCAAACAAACAGGGGCCGAGCGTGAGGATGCTCGTATCATGCGGCGCGGGGGTCATGGCTGGGATGCCCTTCTTTAAAGCAAGACGAGTGCCAGACTTCGCCCCCTGAAAGACCTGCCGCCGGGTGACGTGTCCGTGGCATGCCTCGCCTCCTTTGCCTCCTCATTCTCGCCGCTGCGTGCTCGCTGCACGCCCAGGACGCCGATCCCGTCGCGCCGTGGTCAAAGGATGTCACGATCCGGCCTGTGAACTCGGTGACGGAACGTCACAGCATTCACACCTACTACGTCACGAATCCCGAAAGCCCGGACGGCCGTCACGTGCTGTTTTTCACCTCGACGCATCCGGCGGGCTACATCGGTGAGGTGCGCATGCTCGAGCGGGCGACGGGGAAGGAGACCGTGCTCGCGGAGAACGTGCGCACCGAGGACGCGCATCGCGTGGCCTGCCAGCAATGGCTCGCGGGCGGCCGCCTGGTCGCGTTTCATGAGGTGGTGGACAAAAAATGGCGCGTGGTCGTGGTCGATGTCGCCACGAAGGAGCGGAAAGTCGTCGCTGAGGACCGCCAGGTGGGCTTTGGGCATCCTTCGGGCGATTTGCTACCGATGTATGGCTGCCACTGGAATCCGGGTCCAAATCGCGATCTTTACGTGTGGGATGCCAGAACGGGCGAAGCGCGTGTGGCGCTGCAAATCGCTGCGGTGGAGCAGCAGCACGGCGAGTGGCTGAAAAAGGAGTTCAGCGGCAAACCGACCTCGATTTTCTTTCCGGTGCTCAGCCCGGACCTGAAGCGTGCGTTCTTCAAAATCGCCGCGGGCAATGGTGGCGACGATTACATGTCAAAAAGCGCCAGCCATCGCCAGGGCTGCGTATGCTTCGAGCTCGAATCAGCGCAGATGAAGTGGTTTCGCCAGCAGTGGGGCCATCCCGCATGGCATCCGGACTCGCGCCACATCTTTGAGATGGGCAACATCATCTTCGACACCGACATCGGCTCGCCCGCCCGCTACACGAGGCTCAAAGACGTGCCGAATCTGCGCGGCTCGCATCCCTCTGTGAGTCCCGACGGCCTGCTGATGGTCACCGATGGCTACAGCGAGCCCGCGGGCGGCAAACCCAAGGAGTGGGGCATCATGGTGGCCGACATGCGCGGCGGGAAATGGGCGCTCATTCACAGTTTTGACCAAAGCCAGGGCGCGAAGTCTTGGCGGCGCAATGATCCGCATCCCGTCTTCAGCGCCGATGGCAAACGCATCTACTACAACGTCAGCGATGGCCCATGGACGCGGCTGATGGTCGCGGAGAGGAAGTAGCGTGGCCATCTCAACACCGCGCCGTCTTGCGTTTTGGCGCCACCGGCAGGCCGCGGCGGCATTTTTCGATGTAGGAGACGGCTTCCGGCACTTGGCAGGCGGTGTCGCCCATGTCAACTTCGACACGGCCGATCTTCTTCGCCGCCGCGAGCGCCTTTTCCGCCAGAGGCGCGACGTAGGTGCCGCAGCAGATCATAAAATTGTTCATCGCATAGCGCACGCGGTTCGGCGCGGTGTGGATGGTTTTCACCACGCGAGCGATGAGCGTGTCGATTTGCTTGATGGGCAGCTTTTCATCGCTCCACACGCTCACCACGCAGGAAAGAGTCGCCCAGCCGGCCACGGCGATGGGCTCCTTTGATGAATCGATCCACTTCAGAGCGATCACGATGGCGTCAGGATGCTCCGAGGCCACCCACGGCACGGTGGAGCCGGAAATCATCTGCCAGGAGGCGTTTCTGGCCCAGCGATCCAACTCGGCTTTTTTCATCTTCGCGCCATCCGCCACCAAACCGGCGAGATACATCGCATCCGAGTTACCCGTGGCATACAGCTCCATCGCCAGCTTTTGGTCGCCTTTGATGAGTTTCGCGATGGGCTTCAAATCGCCCACTTTGACGCCAAACAACGTCTCCGGTGCCCCGTGACGCCGGAAGGTCTTGCGGGTCTGCTCGCTGCCCTTGGTTGCGAGCAGCTTCATGGTTTCATCGAGGGTCATATTTTGGCGAAACAGTAGGCGAGGCAGTTTGAGCTTAGGACAATTCGTCCATCGCTCACGGTGGGGCATCCTCGTGTCGTGGAAACGCCGCCAGCGAGCCGCGCATTGCATCTACGGCACGCCGCTCAGCGGATGCGCCTTCACCGCATCCCAGGCCAGTTGTTGCAGCAGGCTGTTGAGAGCCTCGCCGCCGGGGTGTTGGCGCAGCGCCTGCGGACAAGCTAGGCCGACGGGCGTGCGGCGGTAAATGACCGCGAAATGGCAGTAGGCTGTGAGCCATTGCAGCGGTGCGGTGGCATGGCCGATGGCATCGGTGAATAGGTCGTTCTGCTGCTTCAGGCCCGGCGCCTCGCCAGCGATGATTTTCGCCCGCAGCGCCAGCGACGCCTGCCCGACGGGCACGACAAACACCACATCCTTGCCGAGTTGCTTGTTCAACGCGCGCACATGGTCGTCCATGCTCTTGTAATAAGGCTCATTGATCGAGCGCAGCTCCGCCACAGTGCGGGCGTTCCGGTCCACGGGCTCGGGCTTCTTCTTTTTGTAGTTCACATCAAAGACATCGAAAGGCAGCCAGAACTCCTGAATGGTCACGCGAATGTCCGGGCGATGCTCAAAGCCCAGCTTGGCAAAGCTTTCGATCCCGTCGTCCGGCAGGTAGATCGGCGAAAGCGTGAGCACATCCACCTGACCGCCGCGGAGGGCCGTTTTGAGCGTGTTTTTGTCATCGGCCACATTCCAGTGCTGAAACACATACGATCCGCCGATGGAGCTGACGCCTGCCTGCTGGTGGTCTTTGATGCCTGCTGATGCGGCCAGCTCCGCCAGCATCTTTGGCATGAACATGTGAAAGCTGTGGCCGGCAGAGAAGACACGCTGGCCTTTGAGTTCGGCTGCCGAAAGGCATGCTGCGCCGATGAAAACGACTACGCCAAGCAGAAGTGAGGCAAGTGGGTGGTGAGAGTTGGTTTTCATGAATGAATCACGGCTTCGGCTTGCTCAGCTCGCCAAGCATCTCGACTAGGGCGTCCACCATCTTCACGGAGGCGTCGAGCTGCACTTTGTTCACGCCGATCCACGTCTCGTAGCCGCCGAGCTTGTGCTGGGCGGGTGTGGGCAGGTAACCGTGAGCACCGTTGGCGATGGAGATGTTCATCAGCGGCTTGAGCGGGCTGCGCTGCTTCAGCTCCAGCCCGATTTCCGCGAACACCTCGAACGGCATCGTCGCCACCGCGAGATCCCCGATGCGATGCGTCTGCACGATCACATCAATCGTCGGCGGCATGTCCGGCGAGGCAAAGGCTAGCACCGTGCTGTAAGTGCTGTAGCGGCTGGTGCTCATCGGCTTGATGCGCCGCGCCTTCACGGACTCCGCCCACGCGACTTCTTCCTTCGTCGGGTAGCGTCGCTCAAAGGTGAGCGTGCGTTGCATCGAGGTGAGCTTCACATGATCGTGCCATTCGAGCTTCTGGTGAGCCGCAAGGACCTTCTCAGCGCAGAGGTTGGCCACCTCGCGGGCTTTTTCGAAGGGCTGATACTTCTTCTTCGGCTGCGGGCCGCGTCTCGCCAGTTCCTCGTCGGAGTAGCGCTCCAAGTTGTTCACGTCGCCGCTGGTGCCGTTAGCCATGAGGCCGACAAAGGGCGGATCTTGATGCCGGTCCGCGCCGAGCAGTTCGCCCACGCGATCTGCAAACATCGCGAAGTAGTCCGCCGAGATCGTGTTGTCCGTAATGCCGCCGACATAGTGCAATCCATACGAAGCCATCAGCGAGATCGGTTTGCCGGAAGGCGAGCGCACGGAGATGAAGGTGATCTGCGGATCGACCGGTCCCGCGGGCTTCAGCAGGCCTTTGTAGCCGGGATTGGTATCGACCAGCTCGACATTGTCGTGAGCTCCATACACCGGCGGGCTGCCGGGCTTGAGAAACCAGCGACGATTGAAGACCTGCGTCGGCTCCTCGGCCGTGCCCCAGGCGATTTGAGCGGGCTCGAGCTGATTGTGCGCTCGCAACACGCTCTCGGCGATGCGTCTCGTGAGATAGGCGCTGTAGTCGTAGTAAGGCTCGCCCTCGCGCTCCTCCAGCTTCGCACCACCCGTGGTGTGCGAATGAGTCGCCGAGATCACGACGCACTGCGGCGGAATGCCGGTCATTTGCTCGATGATCTTCTTCGCGCCCGCAGCGACCTCCGCCGAGATGTGCCGCATATCGCACACGACGAGCGCCAGCTTCGCCTGCCCGTCATCGAGCACGAGACAGCGTGCATGCAGCTCATCATGCACATGCGTCGCGGGCGGACGGCTCGTGCGAACGCGTGGATCGGCTCCAATCGGCGGCGTGATATTGCTCGTCGCGGCTCCGGCACGGAAAATGGGCTTCGTCTCCTCGGTGAACGCAAAAGAGACGAATGCCAGAGCGAGACTGGTGATGATAAGCAGGCGTTGCATGGGAATTGTTGATTCAGTCGGGGGCAGCTTGCACCTCACGGTTGGCCGCCAACCCTTCTTTCCGATGCCAGCGGCCCGATTCGCGTCGTGCCGACCATCATCTCATCGATCCACAGCCTCTGCGCATGCGGCAGGAGGCCCGGGCCAAAGTAGGGAGCCATCAGGAACTGATTGAACTTCATGTTTGGGAAATCCGTCGAGCGCAAAACGACATCCGTGCGCTCGAAAACCATCTTCCCGTCAAACCAGCTTCTCACGATGCCGTTGGGGTTGGGTTTGTCGTTCTGGGTGTCCAGTGTGTTGAGTTTGAACTGCGCCTCGATGCAGTGCCAGGCGTCGTCTGTGAAGAGTTCCTCCGCGCTGTCGAACATCGTTCCATTGTAGCCGCCTTTGAGCGGGCCTTGCGTCAAACCATGCGGCGCGTCCTTGTTTTGGATGTCCTGCGCGGCGAGACGGAGTTTACCGTTCACCGGCTCGATGTAGAGCGTGAGATGGCTCGCCGCCGGACCATGCCACTTCGAGTTTTCGGTGGTCATGAAATGCGTGAGGTGCGGATGGTAGCTCCGCCCGCTCCACCCCCAGCCTTTGGACAGCCGCAGGTAAAAGCGGATGAAAACCTCGTCCGTGGCCTCAAACAGGCGCCGCTTGGGGGATGAACCGGTCACCGTGCCACCACCGTCTTTCCATTCGTATTCGATGCAGCTTCCCTTCATGCCACCAGCCACGATGCGGACGCCTTCGCCATCATACCAGCCGCGTTGATCGAGCTGCGGATCATCAAAAGACTCGCTGAAAAGCACACGAGGAATCTCCTCGCCATACGCTGACGCGAGGAGCACGAGAAAACCCAGCAAGGAAAGACGCATGCCGTGAAAACGACTACCTCACGAGGAACTTGCGCGTTCACTTCACCCGAAACCGCGGATCATCCCACGCAAACGGCGGCCGCTTGCCGAGCAGGAGGTCGTAAATCGTGTGGTTCGTCTTCATCATCTCCGCCAGCATGTCTTTCCATGGACGGTCGGCCACGCTCAGCAGGCCGGTGTTGTAGCTTTCGCCGTTGTATTGGCTGAACCAACGGCCGGTCGTCGCCTGATCGACCAGCGTGAACCACTCGATGCCGACGATGAAACCCAGCGCGGCGCTTTGCTCGACGTAGTTCCGATACGCCAGCCCGCGTTCGCGTTGCGAACTGACCTCGCGACCGCCGATGAGGCCGCTGTCCTTCGGCGAGGCCCAGAAAAACTCGCTCAGCATCATCGGCTTGCCGCCGGTCCACTCGTGGTAGCGCTTCAGCGCGGCCGTATCGACGCCGAAGGTGTAGTAGTTGTAGCTCACGACATTGAGGTGCTTGCCCATGATGCGGCAAAGCTGCTCGTCCTCAATCGTGATCGGCTGCAGCCGGCTGCCTATGAGTAGATGATTCGCGTCATGCTGACGAAAAATCTTCTCCACCTGCGTGAAGTAAGTTTCGAGGAAGGTGCCGACAAAAGCCTTCAAGTCCGCTTTCGCCGCATCCGTCGTCACCGCGAGCCCGCGATTGGTCAAAGACTCAAACGAGGCCGCTGAGGCCTGCCACGCCGTATTGAAAGCCTCCACCGTGCCGTATTTCGCCTTCAAAGCGGCCACCAACTCGCGTTTGCACGCATGCGTGCCATCGAGCGAGGGAATCACACGCGGCAGCTCGTCATAGCGCGGCTCGTTCACAATGAACCAGCCGATCAGCATCGGGTCCTGCGCCCGCGTCGGCACTTCGCGGGCGATGTTCTCCGCGATCTTTGCCACGGTGTCCGCATCGAACGGGTCCCACACCTCATGCGCTCCTGGGATGCGTTTCACGCCCTCCCATTCGTTGATCGGCAGATGCGCCACATAAGGAAAAGCCGCCTTCGGCACCGGACTGAACGCACCGATGCTGTTGAAGCCCCATTTCGTCACGCGGCTGATCATCCGCTTGGCATGTGATTCGTAATCATGCGCTGCGCCGAACTTCTTGATCACATTGGCGATGTAGAACGAAAAATGGTCCGAATTGCCCTCGCGGAAGGCGCTGGCGAACTCGCCCTCGTTTTTCGGCAGCCACTCATAAATGCCCTCGCGGCCCGTCACATAGGTGTAGTCGTCATTTGGCGCGAAACCGCACACGCCGAGGTGGAAGAACACATTCCCCTCCGGATCGACCAGCCACGATTTGCCGCTCTGTTGCTCCACATGGAAAAAGCCGGTCTTCTTCAGCCCCAGCGCATCGCCGCTGCCCGGCAGGCCGCCAAAGCGATCCAGCTTCGGCGTCTCGATGCCCGCGTAGTAGGCCTTGTCCGCCTCCTCATCGGCCTTCAGCTCTTCGAGCGACTTCAGCTTGTTCGCAAACACATCCTTCAAGCTCTGGCCAAAGGGATCGATCAACTTTGTCACCGACGCGAGATCCGAAGTCACCTTGATCTTCGCCGTCGCACGATCCGGCATCCACGGCACGATGAACTGCCAGTGATACACCGCCCAGTTCCACTCGCGGTTGTCCGTGAGCTGCTGAAACGCGAACTCCGGCGTCTGGATGCTCAAACTCTGTCCTTGGGCATTTTTCACCAAAAACGTCGTTCCGTTCAAACTTGCGATGTGCGGCGGTGAAGCCTTCTCCGCCGGAAAAACACCCGTTTTGTCTCCGATCTGCCATGAACCGCCCTTCGCAAAGCCGATGTCGATGAGCGTCGTCATCTTCCACGACTTCACCTCCGCAGGCACGTTGCTGAAGAGCGCGATGATCTCGTCTTTGCCCGCCGAGATGACGCACTGTGCCCCGCCTTCGTAACTGACCATGGCGCTCGCTGCCGCCGCCTTCACCTCGATGATTTTATGAGCTGGCTCAAACTCCGGGTAGGTCAGCGTAAACGTCCCCAAGCTGCCCGCGCCGATCTCGATGCCCGTGTTCGTGGCCTTGAAGTCGGCGGCGAAAGACGTGAGGCAGGTGAGAAGGAGCAAAAAAAGCGATTTCATGAGGTGGCCGATCCTTCGCATGCCCTTGATGAACATGCACGCCATCACCGCAAGAAAAGCACGGGCCGCGACGAGTAGGTTCCGCCTTCCTTCGTTGCCCATGAAATACCTCGTTTTGCTCCTGTGTGCCTTGGTGACTCCTGTTTTTGCCGCCGCGCCAATCCGCGTGCTCGTGTGGGATGAGCAGCAACCGGAGCAGAAGCAGGGCTACGGCGATAAATTCCTCGGTGAGACCATCGCGGCGCATCTGGCGAAGCTGCCGGGCCTTGCTGTGACAACTGCGAAGCTCGACGAGCCGCAGCAGGGCTTGAGCGATTTCGTGCTCGATGCGACGGACGTGCTCATCTTTTGGAGCCATCGTCGCGCAAAGGAGCAGGATGATGCGCGGGCCGAGGCGGTGGTGAAGCGCGTGAAGGAGGGCAAACTCGGCTTCATCGGGCTGCACTCGGCGCATTGGGCGAAGCCGTTTGTGCGGCTGATGCAGGAGCGGGCGAAGGAGGACGCGGTGAAGCAGTTGCCCGAGGGGCAGCGAGCCTCGGTGAAGTGGGAGTTCGTGAATGAGGCGCCGTATTACAAGCTGATCGGCCGCGCATCGCGTCTCACGCCGTTTGTCGAGCAAGCGGAGGGCGGTGTTTGGCGGCTCACGCTGCCGCAGTGCGTGTTTCCCGCGTATCGCAATGACGGCATGCCCTCGCACATGACCACGCTGCTGCCGCAGCATCCCATCGCCGCCGGTTTGCCCGCGCAGTGGGACATCCCGCGCACGGAGATGTATGGCGAGCCCTTCCACGTGCCGCCGCCCGACGAGGTCGTGTTCGAGGAAAAGTGGGACAAGGGCGAGCACTTCCGTAGCGGCT
>CALMTT010000694.1 GCA_937872615.1 uncultured Verrucomicrobiaceae bacterium
CATCGACGAACGGGCGCCGGGCAGCGTGGCGCGCCAGCCCTCGACGTAGCCGACCCGCCCGTGGGCGAGGCGTGAAGCGGCACGTGAAAATGCACGCGCCACTCGTCTCCTAGGGGCTCCGGCGTGGATTCCGCCCAAGCCAGTGCTTCCGGAATGTCGCGGAAACGGCGCAACGGATTCTCACCCTCACGGGCGATCACTTGGTGGAAATACACGGGCTCGTCGAAGCCTCGCAGTCGGCGGAGATTCTCCGGTGTCGGCTGCATTTTGAGCGCTGAGCTGAAGTGCAGCTTGCTCAGGCGGATGCCGGCCCCGGTGATGCGATTCAGGGCCTCGGCGGCCTCTTCGAACTCGATGGCCAGATGGCAGGTGTCGTAGTTCAGGCCGATGAACTTGAAGAAATCGCGATCCTGCGGGTTTTGATCGAAGTAGAGGCCGAAGAACTTCAGCGTCTCGCCGCTCGTCTCAAACAAACCGAGCGGTTCCGGCTCCAAACCGAGGTGCAGATCGTGCCCGCTCTTTTCGGCCACCTTTTCGATGTGCTGGCGGCAGAGGCGCAGGTTCGTGAAAATGGCCGCGAGTTCGTCGGAGCCGATGTTGAAGGTCTTGTGCGAGCCGGGCAGGGTGCTCACGCTGCCGCTCACGCCCGCGGGCAGGAGCTGCGCGAGGAGGTCAAAGAGCAGGTTCGTGTAGTCGAGGCGTTCCTTCGTGGACCAGTCCGGCTTGAAGACCTGCTCCTTCACCCGCGTGCCGTGAAAGGAGCCATAGGGAAAGCCATTGATGGTGAAGACGTAGCAGCCGTTTTGATCCAGCCAGCGGCGGAATTCATCGAGCTTGCCAGGCTGGTTGAGCTCCTGCGCCGCCTGGGCGCTGAGACGCAGGCCAATGCCATACGGATTGCCGCCGCTGACGCGGTCTTTGACGCGGAGGGTGTGCTCTTTGAGGCCACGCCATGTCTCCTCCCACGATTCGCCGCGATGGATGTTCGTGCAGTAGCCGAGGTGGATGTCGTGGTTGAGGCGCATGGTGGGAGCGGGCTTTTAAAGCAAGTGGTTCAAAACACAAGGCGGAGGCTCTTTTCAGAACCTCCGCCTCGCGGGGAATGGTCAGGATGGCAGATCAGGGCAGCGCCTTGATAAACATGTCCTTGTAGAAGGTGGTGCTCTTCGGGTCGTGACCCTGGATGGCGATGGTGCCTTCGCTCAGCTTGCGGCCGGGCATGTTTTTCAGCGCCGTGGCGGGATCCCAGCCTTCAGGCTCGATGAAATCGACGGTGATCTGGCCGTTGACCTTCAGGATGATGTGCTTGCCCTCGACCTTGATGTTGTAGTCGAACCACTCGTCATCCTTGCTGGGGGCCATCGGGACCTTGATGTGCTTGCCGCCTTCCGGCTCCTTCTGGCCGTCGAGCAGGGCGAGGATGTTGATCACGCCGTAAAGGCTGCCTGTCTTCTTCGGGTCGGTGTGGGTGCTGTTCACCTGGCACTCGTAACCGGCATCCGGCCAGCCTTTGTCCTGATAACGGGTGTGGAAATAGACACCGCTGTTCGATCCCGGAGTCGTTTTGACCTTCATCTTGAGCTCGAAGCTCTGGAATTTGGCGTCGCCGTTCGGGCCGGTGTAGAAAAGATGGGCGCGACCGCCGCTGACCTTGAGTTCGCCGTTTTCGACGGTGAAAACGCCGGGGACTTCGTCATTGGATTTCCAGCCGGTGAGGTCCTTGCCGTTGAACATGGAGGTCCAGCCGTCGTTGTCAGCGGCGGAGGAGACGAGGGTGAATGCCGCGAAGGCGGCGAGGGTGAGTTGCTTGAGCATGGTGAGAGGCTGTTTTTAACGCGAGGCTGCGGGCGTGTCTATGCGGTGTTTTTTGGTGTGGTGGAGGGGCAAATTTAACGCCGCAGACTGAATCCGTGGGTGAGGCAATCCTCGCAGTCGTTGGCATCCCCGCATCAAAGCCATCTTCTTGCGGAAGATAAACCGGCTGACAAAACAAGGATTCTGTCGATTAATCGTCTGCTCGGTGAACAAAATATGAGCCAGCCGGATGAACATAAGCAAAGGCCTGCAATTGATCGCATGAGATCTGCGGGATTGGAGGTGGAAGAGAAGCCATACGGATTCCGCCTGGTTTATCGAAGCCAATCAGCCGAATACGTTGGCGAGTGTGGCTACGAATATAACGGGAGCATCTCAATTGCGATGAACAATGGGATACCCCCAAATCGGTGGTTCTTTCGTTTCTCGATGGGCGAGATGGCCGACTTCATCATTGCGACCGACGAGGAATCGAAGTCCAGAAATGAAGACTTCCTGACGGTCATGGAAGCAATTGACTCCAGATACGACCACGACGGACTCGAGCTGCGTCTTCGAGAAGCGTGACCTGAATTGCCGCGGGACTAGCACCAACTCCGAACAAGTCGGCGGTGAACAAGCATCTACCCGCCCGGAGTCGAAATGCACCCCTTGCCACACTTCGACGTTCGACTGACGTAGAATGGTAGCCTTGCAACCAACCGTTTGCCCTTTGGTCCTTTGCGTTGAGTCACCACCCATCCGACCGCCCCAAAACCTGATTTGCGCCCGCCGGAGGGCACGCTAAGGAACGCGCCCCATGAAAATCCTCGTCACTGGCAAAGGCGGGCGCGAGCACGCGCTCCTCACGGCTCTCAGCGAATCGCCGCAGAAGCATGAACTCTTCGCGTATCCCGGCAGCGATGCCATCGCCACGCTGGCGACGCGGGTGGACGTGCCCGGCCTTCCCGAGCTGATCGCCTGGATGAAGGCGAACGCCATCGACCTCTGCATGGCGGGCGAGGAGGCGCTGCTGGTGAAGGATGCCGGCCTGTCCAATCTCTGCGCCGAGGCGGGCATCCCCTGCTGGGGCCCGCGAAAGGAAATCGCGCAGCTCGAAGCCTCGAAGGGCTTTGCGAAGAAGTTTCTCAAATGTCACGGCATCCCGACCGCGGACTTCACCATCTGCACAAACGCGGCCGAGGCGAAGGCTGCGATTACCGAGGTGCCCATCGTGCTGAAATTCGACGGCCTGGCCGCTGGCAAGGGCGTGGCCGTTTGCACGACGAAGGAAGAGGCAGAGCAGTTCATCGACGACGTGATGGAAAAACGCTGCTTTGGCGCGGGCGACCTGCTGGTGGAAAAATGCCTCACCGGTCCGGAGATCTCCGTTTTCGCCTCGGTGTGCGATGACGCCTACCAGATCCTCATGCCAGCCCGTGACTACAAACGCATCCGCGACAACGACGAAGGCCCGAACACGGGCGGCATGGGCGCGGTGGCCTCGCTCGAGCTGGCCGACCCGGCGCTGATGCAGCGCATCGAGCGCGAGATCGTGCAGCCGACCGTCCAGGGCATCCGCAAGGACGGGCTGACCTACCGCGGCTTCCTCTACTTCGGCCTCATGCTCACGCCCACCGGGCCGCAGATCATCGAGTACAACTGCCGCTTTGGCGATCCCGAGGCCGAGGCCGTGCTGCCGATGGTGCGCGGGGATTTCGCGAACTACGTCTTCGAAGCCGCGAAAGGCACGCTGAAGCCTGATTTGATCCAGTTTGCCCCCGGCTGGAGCATCTGCCTCATCTCGGCAAGCGCCGGCTATCCGGCGTCGTCACGCAATGGCGATGTCATCAGCGGTCTCGAAGCCGTGAGCGGTGCCCGCGTGTATCACTGCGGCACGAAACGGAATGCCGCAGGCCAGTTTGAGACAAACGGCGGCCGCGTGCTGGCCATCGTGGCGCAGGGCGGCACGCGTCATGAGGCGCGTGACAAGGCCTACACCGAGAGCCGCAAGGTGACTTTTGACGGCTTGCAACGCAGGTCGGACATCGGCACGAGGAACTTCGAGTAAGCGGCGGCCTCAGTGGCTCGTCGCGGGTTGGTTCATCGCCTGGCTAAAGGACTCCCACGCACGGCGGAAGTCTTCTTTGGCCATGTAGATGGCGGCCATTTCCTGATGGAGGTAGGCGGGCGGATTGGGCGTGTTGCGCACCTTTTCGAGCGTGCGGATGGCCTGATCGAGCTCGTTGCGGTTTTTGTAGGCCTGGAAGAGGTCGATGCCGAGACGTGCATCGAGCGGATTGAAGAGAAAGGCCCTCTCAAGTGCCTGCACATCCGTGCTGGTGCCGGGCACCGTGCGGAGCAGGGAGGGCAGGTAGATGGAGGCGAGCTCGCAGGCACGCTTGAAGTCCGATTTCTTCGCGTAGTGCGCTGCGAGAAGCTTCCAGCCGCCGTCACGCTCCCACACCTTGTTGGACTCGATGGCGGCCATGAGGGCGTCCTGGTCGCCAAGACGGCCCCACATGTCGAAAAGGATGATGCGCTGGGAGGTTTCGAGCGTGCCGAGGTCCGGAGTGCGGGCGAGGATCTCGCGCAGGCAGCGATCGAAGTCCTCGCGGGTGTTCACGCTGGCGAGGTAGTCGAGCTGGAGGTCGAGCTTCCCGCTGGCGAGCCTCCACACCTGCTCGCGCAACTCGGGGACGTTGACGGCGTGGTTGATCATCTGCCGGTAGTAGCCGTGCTGGCCGGGCCCGGCAGCCGGGAAGCGGCGCAAAAACTCACGCCAGCCGAGGATGGCATTCTCAGGCTTCGGCGATGCCAGCCAGCGCAGGCCCTCGGTGTAGCACATGTAGGCGTAGAAGGGCTCGAGGGCGCGTGCGCGGGTGAAATCGAGCAGCGCATCTTCATAGTCTTGGCGCAGCACCAGGCGGATCTCCGCACGCTCAAAGTAGAGCGTGAAATCGAGCGGGCGCATGGCGATGGCGCGGTCGATGAGCGGCAAGGCATCCACAGCGGCGCCGGAATTGGCCAGCTCACGAGCCTGCATCCGCAGCATGCGGGCGGAGCTGCTGCCGGGTAGCACGGGATTGCCAAAAGCCACCAGCATCCAAGCGCCACCAAGTGTGATGACGGCCAGGCCAGCGGCTCCCATGAGCGATTTGTCCACGAGGGACGATGCGGTGGGCAGTCGGCGCGGTCGGATGGCAGTGGCGGCGAGCAGTGAGACGACCGCAAAGAAGGCCATGTTGCTCATCGGCACGTCGAAGGTGCCATGTAGAAGGCCCAGCAGCACGCCGATGGCGGCGCTGTTGCGGATGCGTCGATCATTGCGGCGGGAGCGGTCCTTGGACTTTTTCCCGAACCATGGCCCGCTGGAACGCAGCAGCCAGGCGATCAGCAGCAAACACGGCACGAAGGTGGAGAGGCCGCCCTCGGCGAGGATGGTCAGGACGCTGCTCTCGGGGTGCAGTGCCCTCATCCGCGGGTCGTGGGGCAGCACGGGATCATGCGTGCCGGTGGCGATGGCAAAGATGGTGTCGAAGTTCCCAAAGCCCATGCCCAGCCAAGGTGCCGCACTGGTGATCTGCAGCGTGTGACGGTAGAGCGTGGAGCGTGTGTCCATCTGCACGAGCGAGGTGCTGCCCTCCTTGAGACGGGTGGAGACACCGCCGCTGGACACATACAGCGTCGTGACGATCATGAGCACGACGGACGCAGTGACCGCCATCTTCCGGAAGAAGCCGCGGCGCATGGCCGAGAAGCCCAGCCACAGCGTCATGCCCAGAAACAGCAGGATGAGCCCCGCACGGGAGGTGTTCATGAAAATGGCCGTGGCGGGCATGAAGAAGCCGATGACGTAAAATAACCATGAACGCTGCTTGCGGCGGTTCGCATCGTAGGCAGACGCCGCGCACAGCACACTGGTGATGGCGGCGAGGCCGCTGATGTGATTGCGGTTGGGGAAGGGGCCGAAGCCCTCACCCCAGTCCTGATGCCGTGGCCACCAGGTGATTGGCACGAGCTTGAGGTGCTCCATGATCGTCAGCCAGCAGATGAAGACGCCACCCGCCGCCAGCGCCCTCACCATGGTGCTGCGTTGGGCCTGCGAGAAGCCGCGGCCGATGCACCAAGCCAGCCAGAGCATGCCCGTGGCAAAGTAGGCCCATGACTCAAAGGTCACCCAAGGCTGCGGCGTGGCCATTTTGCCGAGTTGAAGGCCCCAGTCGTTGACCAGTGTGTCACGCCAGGGCATCGCTCCGTGAAAGGACTGTGGCAAAAAGGCCAGCAGCGGGGCCAGCACGGCACCGGCGAGGGCGATGAGGGCCACTTTTGGCAGCCGCCTGCGCACCGGAAAGGCCAGCATCACCCCACCGAGCAGCAGGGCGGCCATGCCGCGTGCCCAGGGGGCATACGCACCACCCAGCACCACCGCCAGCAGCGGCGCGAGGGCAAAGATCCAGCCATGCCAGCCCGGCCCGTCGAGCTCGTGGCTGCTGCCTGCGGCACTTGATGATGCTGCCTCATCTTCGTCCTCGTCCATGTCCGCTGGGGGCGCCACAGCCTCCTCGGCGATGCTGCCATCCTCCGCGGCCAGACGTGGCAGCGAGCGGTGCTTGGGTTCGGAGTCTTCGAAGGCAGGTTTGAATTCCATGAAAGAGGAGCGGGTTCAGACGGTGGCAGCCCGGCGGTTCGCATCGGCCCCCGGCGCAGCGGTGCATTCGGGCTCGATCAGATTGCCTGTGAGGCAATCGGGAAGCACATGCCAGCGGGCGAGACAGCCCTCGAGGGCCGGGAGGAGCTCGTCGAGGCGCATGCGCCATTCCGCCGGTGATTCACGATCCGCCGGATGATACAGCACGAGCATCCTGCCGGAGCTGAGATCGAGGCGGGTCTCCACGCGGTCCGCTCCAGGCTGGAGGGAGACATTCATGCGTTCGATCGCGTGCAGAAAGGAACTCTCGAAACCGGCCACGTCCGCGCTGCGCTCCACCTCGAAATCCAGCACGCGGCCGCGGGCACGGAAGTACTCGCGCACGCGGCGGCGCTCCAATGTCTCGCGGAGCTGCTGGCGCAGGTTTCCAAAGCTGCGCACATAGCCGAGGTAGCGTGCGCCGGCCACGGCCAGCAGGAAAAGGATCGCGCCGCTCACCGGCAGGGCCAGGCCCTTCGTGAGCAGGATGCTGATGCCGGCGAGACTGAGCACGAGGCAGACCGAATACATCGCCACGAGGGCGCGGCCTTTGCTGTAACCCAGCAGGATGAGGCGGTGGTGGATGTGCTCGGCATCGGCACGGAAGATCGGCACGCCGCGGATGGCACGCCGAAGGATGGCAAAGGTCGTGTCGAGGATCGGCACACCTAGCGCGATCACCACGACGAGCAATGCGCCGATCACCGAGCCCTTGTTGGAAGACAACAGCGACACCGAGGCGATGAAAAAGCCGATCAAGTAGGCACCGCCATCGCCGAGGAAGATCTTCGCGGGTGGCAGGTTGAAGATCAAAAAGCCACCAAGAGCCCCCGCCATTGTCAAAGACACCGCCGCCACATCCGGCTGGCCTTGGTAGTGACCGATGAAGGCCATCGTGAGGCACAAAAACATCCCGAAACCGCCCGCGAGGCCGTCCATGCCATCGATCAGGTTCACGATGTTCGGAATGGCCACCAGCCACAGCAGAGTCAGCGGCAGTGCCAGCCAGCCCATCGAGATGGAGCCTTCACCAAAGGGGCTGCTCAGCACATCCATCGAGACACCCATGGCATACAAAATCATCGCCGTGCCGAGCTGGCCGATCAGTTTCACCCGTGCTCCGAGCGGCTTCAGGTCATCCACGAAGCCCACGCTGAAGATCAGCGTGTTGCAGATCGCCACCGGCAGCCAGCGGCCCCACTGCACCGCGTCCATCATCCACGCGGCGATGGCACCCAGGCAGAGCGTGAGGAAGATCGGTCCGCCGCCGAGGCGCGGGATCGGCTTCTCATGAAACTTCCGCTTCGTGTCGGGCGCGTCCATGGCGATGCCCGGGTTCAACTTCAGCACCACAAACACCGCCAGCGCCGCCACCAGCACCGCGCCGCCGAAAAACAGAGCCGCGTCCAGTCGGGTGAGGCGCACTCCGTTCATCGGCCAGGACAGGAGGTCGGGCGTGGTCGGTTCGGTCATGGTGGGGATTTCAGGTGGCGAGCATAGCGGTTCGCCCTTCGCCCGCGAAGCAAAAAATCGTTGCTTTGAGCCTCTTGTCAGGGCGTCGCCGTCGAGGAGAAATCGCCACCCAGCGCCAGATGCAGCGCAGCACGGTTCCGCAGGCGCTGCGCCTTCACGGCGATCAGGGCGCTCTCGGCATCGAAGGTGCGCTGGCGGGTGTCGAGCAGCGTCAGCACATCGCTGAGGCCCTTTTCATACTGGCTCAGTGCCAGTTTTTCCGCCTGCGAGGCCAGCGCGGCCGCCTGCTGTAGCGCCGCCTCCTGCGCGGTGAGGAACTGCTCCGCGGCCAGCGCCGTCTCCACCTCGCGAAACGCCGTCAGCACGCTGTTCGCATAGGTTTGCAGGTTTTCATCGTAGCGGGCGCGTTCGAGGTCGATGCCCGCTTTCAGCCTGCCGCCCTGGAAAATCGTCTGCGCGGCCTGCGTGCCGAGATTCCACAGCGCCGACTCCGGCCGGATCAACTGGTGCAATTGCTGCGACGTGCGCCCAAAAGCTCCGGTGATACGAAAACTCGGCAGCAGCGCCTTCTTCGCCGAGCTCTCATCCGCCAGCGCCGCCGCCACGCGGCGCTCCGCGGCACGCAAATCCGGCCGGCGCAGCAGCATCTCCGAAGGCAGGCCCGCCGGCACACCACGATGCAGGTTCGGCAGCGTGCCAATGCCACCTTCTTTGCCCGCAGGATAATCGCCCAGCAAGGCTTCGAGGGCGCGGCGAGTCTCATCCGCCGTGCGACCGCGTTGTTGCAGGGTCGATTCAGCACGCGCGAGGTCCGCGCGGCTCAGTGTCACATCCAGCGCGGCACGTTCCGGGTCGATGCCGCGGTCCAATTGGCGTTCCAAGATGCCGAGCTGCGTTTTGCGCACTCGGATGTTTTCCTCCGCGAGGCGTCTCAGGCTCTCCGTCTCTGCGAGTGTCACCGCTGTCTGCACCGTGTTCGCCGCGAGCGAAAGCCGCGCCGCATGCCAGGTCTCGTCACTCGCCTCCATTCGTGCCACCGCGGCACGACGGCCGTCCGCCACCACGCCCCAGAAATCGACGTCCCACGCCACGTTCACCGTCCAGTTAAAGCGGTTCGCGATCTGGTTGATGCCCGCGAAGCGCTGGTCACCCGGCGCCTGGGCGCGGCTGGCGAAGCCATTCACCCCGACTTGCGGGAAAAGCGAAGCACCTTCCTGCACCACCTGGGCCCGTGCTTGGCGCACGCGTGCCTCTGCGGCTTTCAGGCTCGGATTGGCCGTGATCGCGCGATTCACCAGCGCCTTCAGTTTGGTGCTGCCAAAATCATCCAGCCAGCCCGTCGCGGCTCCCGCTGGCGGTTTCGGCAGCATCACCCAGCGATCCGGTGCCGTGCCTTGCACCGCGAGCAGGTCCGCGTTCAGGCGCTTCGTGCCCAGCGGCTTGAAAAACGAGCATCCAGCGGCTGGCAGCATCACACCGCAAATCACAGCGACACGGCTCATGCGGCTCAAAAAGGTATCAAAAGACATCATCTCGCCCTTCTTAGCCGCCAGGCCCTGCCACGCCATGTGAAACTTCACCCCGCTGAGGCCTGCGAACCTCGCCATCGCTGGAAAAGCCGCCTCGTGAAGGGCGTAGGTTTGATATCTCATGCTGATCCTCCGTCTTTCCCTCGCCGCGCTCGTCCTCGTCGTCGCGCCGTCTGCCTATTCACAGGCTGCTTTCCCCTCGCCAGTGCTCACGAGCATCACCCCGCTCGGCGGCAAGCCCGGTTCCACTGTCGAGTTCTCGCTGCGTGGTGCGGATCTCGATGCGCCGCAGGCCGTGCTCATCGCGGGGCGGCAGATTCCGATCACCACCAGCACCAAGGCCAGCCTCGCCCTGCCGGCCGATCTCCCCGCGGGCATCTATGACCTGCGCTTCGTGGGGCGTTACGGCGTCAGCAATCCGCGTGTGTTCCAGGTGAGCCCGCACGAGACCATCATCGGCACCGGCACGAATGTGAAGGCGGACAAAGCGCAGCCCGTGAAGCCCGGCTCGGCCATCGAGGGCGTGTTCAAGGCCACCTCGCCGTTATGGTTCGTCTTCGAGGCGAAGAAAGGGCAGGGAATCAGCGCAGCCTTCGACGGTCATCGCTTTGACACACGCACCGAATTGCTCGCCACCGTGCTCGACGAACGCGGACGCGAGCTCGCCCGCACGCGTCAGGGCCTTTTGACCTTCACCGCCCCGGCGGATGGCAGCTATCGCCTTCGTGTGCACGAGCTCATGCACCGCGTGGGCGATGATTATGGCTTCCGCCTCATTCTTGGCGAGCCCGTCAAAGACAACCGCGCTGCTGCGGCCACCGCGGCTCGCACCATCAAAACCAACGAGACTGTCAAAAGCAGCTTCAGTGATGCGCCGCAGGTCTTCGACCTCGCCTTCAAAGCGGGCGACAAGTTCGTCATCGAGGTCTTTTCACATCAACTCGGCAACGCCACCGATCCGCATCTCGTCATCGAAAATCTCAAAGCCGATGGCACCACCACCGCACAGGCCGAGGTGGCGGATGCTCCCGCGATCACACCGGCTCCATCGATCAAGATCGACAACCGCGATCCCTGCTACGCCTATGAGGCAAAAGCCGACGGCACCTTCCGCATCAGCGTGAGCGATGCCTTTGCCACCACGCTGCCGTTTGAGCTGCGCATCACACCAACCGGCAGCACGCGACTCCTCGCGCTGCCTTCCATCCTGCCGAAGGCGGCGAACGCCAAAACCGGCGAGATCGGCTTTGCCAATGTGCTGCGTGGCGGTGTGCATGCCATCGAAGTGGCCGCATTGAATCGCACCACGCTCAGCGAAGCCATCGAGCTGAAGGCGGACAAGCTCCCCGCCGGTGTCACGAGCCTCGGCGGTTTCATCGGCAAAGGCCACTCGATCGGCTTCATCGCCTTCCAGGCCGCCGAGGATGCTCCCACCGGTGCCTCGCTCGTCTCCCGCGTGCCGGAGAGCCTTTGCGTGAGCTTTGCTCTTGCTGATGCCACGCGTGACAATCTCCTCCAACGCACCGCCGGGCCGCCCGCCATCGGTGTCAGCAGTCTTCGCACACCTGCGGCGATTCAAACCGTGCAAAAAGACCTCATCGAAGTCGCAGCGGATGGCAAAGTCGAGATCGCGCTGAAGGCCGTGCGCCATGCGGAGTTCACCGATGCGCTCAAACTGAAGGCGCTCGGCCTCATCGATGCCGCCAAGGCTCCCGAAGCCGACATCGCGGCGAAGGCCGGCGATGGCAAACTCACTCTCGACATGAAGACGCTGAAGCTCGCACCCGGCGATTACGGCTTTATCCTTCAAGGTCCCGCGAAGATGAAAGTGCGTCGGAACCTCGAAGAACTCACCGAAGCCGAAAAGAAGGCCAAAGAGGCTGCCGAAGCCGTTACAAAGGCCAAGGCCGACAAATCACCGAAAGCCGCTGAACTCGTCAAAACGGCCGAAAAAGCCAAAGCAGAGGCAGACAAGGCCGTGAAGGACCTCACCACCAAGGCAGCGCCCAAGGACGCCACCTTCATCGTCTGGTCCAATCCCATCCGCCTCCGCGTGCTCGCGAAGAAGTGAGGCTTACTCCAGCGTCTTGATCTTCAGGTTGCGATACCAAACGGGTGCCTGCGCCTTGCCGTGGAGGCCTTGCAGGCCGATCGGGCCGCTGCGGGCAAAGTCTTTGAGGGCCTTCTTGAACTTGTTCGGCGTGCCGTCCGGGTTTTTGCCGGTCTCAGGCCAGTTGTCGAGGTTCGCGTCGATGATCGTCTCTCCATTCAGCACCACGGTCACCTGCGGGCCTTTGCATGTGATCGTGTAGTGGTTCCACTCGCCCACCGGCTTCGCCGCGTTCTTCGTCGGCGGCATCGCGTCGTAGATGGCGCCCAGCATGCCATACTTGCTGCCATCTGCGCTTTCGTGGACCTGGATCTCGAGCGCGGCGAGCACGTTCTTGATGTCACCGCTGCGCAGGAAGACGCCGCTGTTCGATTCCTTCGCCACCTTGAACTCCAGATCGAGGATGAAATCGCCATACGAGTCCTTCGTCCACAGCGTGTCGTGGTTCTTCGCCACCAGTTCCTTGCCATCAAACTGCCAGCCGGCTGCATCCACCGCGTTCGAAAGGTCGGCGGCAAACAAATCCTTCCATCCGCTGGTATCCGGATGATCGGCGGCAAAGGTAACAGAGGAAGCGAGGGCGAGGATGGCAGTAAGCAGTTTCATGGGCCGGGGAGAACGGAGTAGCGGAGACAGTTCTTCGCCGTTTGCACGATCTGGCCGGCCAGTGTCGTTTCACGGCCATGAGATCCTTCCTGCTCGCCCTGTCCTTCGGTTTGGTCACGCTTCCCGCTTTTGCCGAGGATGCGAAGCCGTTTGCGGCTGTCAGCACCACCGGCGCGAAGATCGCATTCCCCGGCGATTACAAAGGAAAGGTCGTCATGCTCGACTTTTGGGCCACGTGGTGCGGGCCGTGCATCGGCGAACTGCCGAACCTCACGAAGGTGTATGCCGATCTGCATCCCAAAGGGCTCGAGATCCTCGGCGTGAGCCTCGACAGCGATGATCGCAAAGCCAGCCTCGGCGAGTTCACGAAGGACAAAGGCATGACGTGGACCCAGATCTGCGATGGCAAAGGCTGGCAGGCCGAGCTGGCGCAGCTTTATGGCGTGCGCGGCATTCCTGCATGCTTCCTTGTCAATGGCACCACCGGCGAACTGCTCGCGAAGGGCGCAGACCTTCGCGGTGCCTCGCTGCGGCCCACGATTGAAAAAGCGCTCGGCCTTCCCGTGAGCAACACACCGCCGGTGGCTTCCACACGTCCGTCTGCGAAGCCCGCGACACCTGCTGCGCCGCCCGCCCCGCCTGATCCGCTGCTCGAGATCGCCCCGAAGGTGGTGAAGCCTGAGCGCTTCCTCAGTCACGAAGCCGTCAAAGCCCAGCTCAAGAGCCCGAAGCCGGGCCTCATCTCACTCGTGGCCGAATCCACCCAGTCGAAATCGAGCCGCGATGTCGCCCGCACGGCCCGTGCGGCTCACCTGCGCATCGGCTGGTTCTACCGCTGCACACGTTGTGACAAGATGCACATCAACATGGCCGGTGCCTATGCCGTCGCGCCGGATGTCGTCGCCACCGCGAACCATGTCATCGAGCCACCTGCCACGCTGAAGGAAGGCTCGGTGATCGTCGCGAATGCCGACAACGAGATCTTTGCCACGACCGCCATCCTCGGTGCCGACGCGAAGGCAGATGTCGCGCTCATTCGGGTGACTGCCGGTGGCTTGAAGCCGCTGCCGCTGCGTGCCGATGTGGACCTCGGCGAGCCCGCCTACTGCTTCAGCGATCCGTTGAAGCACCGCGGCTACTTCAGCGCCGGCATCGTGAACCGGCTTTACTCGCTCGACAGCACCGAAGGAGCCGCCAGCCAGCGTCTCAATGTCAGCACGGATTGGGCACAGGGCAGCAGCGGCTCGGCTGTGCTGGATGAATACGGCAACGTCATCGGCCACGTGGCACGCATCCAGACCTTCAACAGCAATCCAGCGCCCTCGAACGGCACCACGCTCGTCCTTCACGAGGCCATTCCGGCGAAAACGGTGCTCAACCTCATCAAACGCGTGAACGAGTCGGCGTCGCGGTGATCGTCACGCCAGCACCTCGCTGATCACTTTTCCAAAATCACGCTCCAGGCGCTTGCGGCCGGGGATTTCGAGCTGGTGCGGGTTCAGGCCGAGAAGGTGCAGAATCGTGGCATGCACATCGGTGACGTAGTGCGGATGCTCGACGGCGTGAAAGCCAAGCTCGTCCGTCTGGCCATGAATCGTGCCGCCTTTGATGCCGCCGCCGGCCATCCAAACGCTGAAACCATACGGATGATGGTCTCGGCCGTCGCTGCCTTGTGATCCGGGCGTGCGGCCAAACTCAGTCGCAAACACCACGAGCGTGTCATCGAGCATGCCACGTTGCTTCAGATCCTTCAGCAGGCCGCCGATGGGCTGGTCCACCTGCGCAGCTAGATTCGTGTGATTCTTCTTCAGACCGGAATGCGAATCCCAGGCACCTGCGGCACCATCGCCATGCTGAAGTTGAATGAAGCGCACGCCACGCTCGGCGAGGCGACGTGCCACAAGCAGTTGTCGCGCAAACGGACCTGCGACCTTGTCATCATAACCGTAGAGTTTCTTCGTCTCGGCGCTCTCGTCATCGAGGTTCATCGTCTCCGGCACGGCCGTCTGCATGTTGAAGGCCAGGCGGTAGCTCTTCATGCGTGCGGCGAGGGTTTTATCACCCGGATACTGCTCGGCAGCGAGGCTGTTGAGCCGGTGAATGAGCTCGAACTGCGCGGCCTGCTCGCCTTTGCCGATTTGAAACTCCGGCGCGGCAAAGGTCAGCGGGTTCTTCGGATCGACTTTGAGGTTCACCGCGTCGTAAGCTGGGCCGAGGTAGTGCCCGTCACGTACATCGAAGTAACGCGGACCGATGTTCACAAACGATGGCAGGTTCTCCGTCATCGAGCCGAGGCCGTAGGTCACCCAGGCGCCGAGCGTGGGCACACGCGGCTCGAGCATGTGACGACCGCTGTGAAACTGCACCTGTGCTCCATGATTGTCATCGGTCGTCCACATGCCGCGGATAAAGGCGATCTCATCGGCGCACGAGCCGATGTGCGGAAACCAGTCGCTGATCTCGATGCCGCACTGGCCGTAGCGTTTGTAGCCGACCTGCAGCGGATAGATCACATTGCGCTGCTTGCCGTTCGCATCGTTCACCACGACCACGCGGACCTTTTTGAGCTTCTCCGGATCCTGCACGCTGGAGTAAGGCGTCTCGCCGATGGTCTTGCCCGCGTATTTCGTGAGCATCGGCTTCGGATCAAAGCTCTCCATGTGGCTCACGCCGCCGCGCATGAAGAGCCAGATGACACGCTTCGCCCGCTGAGGGATCACCGGCAGTCCACTTGGCGGCTGCCAGCCCTGCTCGGCACGCAGCATCGAGGTCATCGCGATGCTGCCAAGCCCGCCGAGGATGTCTCGGCGCAAAAAAGGCGTGGGCGGTGGGCGATGCAGCATGTCAGCAATACGCGCCGCGATGCCCTGCTTTTCTCAAACGAGCCCAAACAGCCTCTTCAGCGACGCTGCGTCCGCCGTGGTGGCGAGCAGGAAGGCCTGCGAGCCGTGGCTCCATGAGGCGTAATGCCAGTTCTTCGAGGACTTGAAGCTCGGTGAATCCTGCGCGGGGCAGCAGTCGAGGCCCTCGTTTTCAAACACGACGAGATGAGCCTCTTTGCCGGCATCCAAGCGGAAGCAGATAATCGACGCCGGGCGGCCGTCGATCTCGACCCGCTTGCATCCAAAGGTGCTCAAGCTGGCGAGAGCAGCGGGCACCGCGGACGGGCACGGGCATTCCTTCTGCGTGAGCAAGGCCTTCACAGCTTCATAGCTCTCCGCCTGTGCATCGAGCGGTGTCATGCCATACTCGACCTTGGCCACGGCCGAGAGCGATTGGGCTTCCCACGCGGCCATGGCGCTGTTTCCGGGCCACAGCAGCGTCCAGCCAAACAGCACGCAGGCCGCGGCCGCGATGGCAGTGGGCGCCAGCCAGCGCAGCGGACGTTTGGCGGGCCTTTCATAGGCCGCTTGCAAGATGGAGTCCTTCAAGCCGGCCATGGCGGGCAGGCTCGCAAAGGCGTCAGCCACTTCCTCATCAAAAGCGCGGCGTTTTGCATGCCATGCCGCCAGCTCTGGATCGCGGGCAAGCATCGCACGGGCTTCGGGCGACGCGTCCTGCGGGCGGAGTGTCGTGGCGTCGAGTTCGAGTCTGGCTTCTTCGCGGTTCACGGTGTGAAAGAGGCGGGGAGGATGTTTTCTTCGAATTTCAGGAGAATGCGGCGCAGGTGGTCCTTTGCTCGCGAAAGGCGTGACATGACGGTGCCGATGGGGATGCCGAGCGATTCAGCGATCTCGCGATACGAGAGCTCCTTGAGGTAAAACAGCACCAGCGGTGCCCGGTAGGCCGGATCGAGCTGGTCGAGCGCCTTTTGCAGCGTCACGGCATCCACGCGCGGCGTTTGCTCTTCGTCATCCTGTTGCGCCGGGCTGTGCAGATCGGGCTCGAACTCCACCTGCTCGTGTTTTTTCTCCCTCCGGGCGATGCTCAGCCACTCGCGGTAAATGGTCGTGTAGAGCCAGGTCTTCACCTTGGAGCCATCGCGCAGCATGTGGCCCTTCCGCGCCCATTGCAGGAATGTCTGCTGCACCAGGTCCTGCGCCACCGCCTCGTTCCGGCACATGCTCACGGCAAAACGGAAGAGGCCCTGGTAGTGGGCGTCCACGATCTGCTCGAAGCTGGGCGGGGAATCGGACACGCGTCGTGCTATCGGGCGAGCTGCGGGCCATTCAAGGCCAAATTCAAGGGCAAGGTCCATGGTCTGGAGCGGATCATTTTCGATGGGAGTGGCGGCAGGCGCGATTATTCCAGGCTTTTGGAAAATGGGTTCGTTTGGCAAAAAGGGTGTTTTTGAAATCACCCCCGTGCCGAGACTTCGACGGACAAGGGTGCGGGGATCATCTCGCCCCGGCGCATGCGCTGGATGCGTTCGAGCTGGGCCATGGCTCGGTACATCTGTCGTTCCAGCTTGGTCTCATAGCGGAGGATTTTGTCCAGGGTGTCAGCCGCCGGCAACACGGCGGCAGCTTTGAGGGCTTCGTCTTTATGCTCCTCATCCTCCACGCAGCGCTCCTTGGAGAACTCCGCGGAGCTGATCTCCCGGTCCACGAAAGCCAATGCCTTCTCTTTAATTTGCCGGGCGGTGTCGGGTCCATGGGGCTCCTGCTCCAATTGAAGGCGCAGCGTTTCCAAAGACTTGGTGAGGGAGTTGGGCTGACCGCCAAAGCGGGTGACGAGTTCCTGCACCGCCTCGGCCCGGATCGTGCCATGTTCTTCCACATCGGCACGCACAGGCCGAAGGTAACTGAGAAGCACCGAGGCACCGATGGAACAGTCCTTCATCGGGTAGATGGGATCACCGAGTGACCTCCAATGCATCCATTGCAAGACCGGGTGGGTTCCCTGGCTCCGCTTGCGGTGACCGCTGTCCACACTGTGGGCGATGGCTCCGCTTTCGGCGATCATGGCACGGCGCAGCCGCCAGTGGGCTGTCACGATCTGGTCCACCAGCATCTCCTCGACGGGGCCTTCGGGCTGGAGGTCGTCCCAGAAGCGCTGGTGAAGCGCCTCCAGTTCGGAGCGGTCTTCCTGATAATGCTGCCCCTCCACGAGCACCTGCCGGGACAGGATGCCATGCTTGAGGGCATTCATCTTTGAGACTTCGCGGCCCCGCGCGGTGCGCGGTCCGGTGGAACGCAGGGCGTTGCGGCGGTTGGCGGCCAGTTGTTTTTCGGTGACTCGTTTGGGCATGGCTCAATACCTCCCGCGGATGTTCTGGTTGTAGTAGCGGCCCATGGAGGACGCCCGCATCAGTCCGTAATAGACCGAAGGCGGCACGCCGGGGTGATCATATCGGCAGCTGTTGTGAAACACGACGACCAGGGTGTAGCCGTCGTAACCGACGGCCCGGATGGCGGTGGAATCGACCGGGATAAGGCTCATGGTGTGCCCCTCCTGGTTGATTGTTGATTCGGTTCTGCCTGGTTAGGTGCCTCGCAGGTGTTTGAAGACCGCGCATTGATGCCGGTCGCGGATGCGGCGTGCAATGTTGTTTTCATCGCCGTGCATCATGGAGAACATTCGCCGATCGCGGTAACGGGACAAAGATAGTTGGAATCTCCGACACCAGAAAATCTGGTGGCGATTTTTCTGGTGAACTAGCTCACCAATCTCCTCGCCAGAGGTCCCGCGCAGGAGCGATGTTTTTGAGTTCCTTCGCAAAGTCCTCAAATGCCTCACGATGAATGGCCCGCTGGGAGGCCTTGCCTGATCGTGAATCCTTGATGGCTCGGCGAGTCCAGCTTTGCTTCTTCATCCCGAGGTCGGGAGATTCCAGAAAGTCCGGCTTCTGTTGCAAGAGCATTTCCTCGCCGAGTTTGGCCCACTTGCGGGCGTTCGCTTTGGTGAACTTGGGGAGTTCCAAGGTTTTTTTCGCCCAATCAGGGCAGCCATCGGTGGTTGTATGGCGGTTCTTGCTCTCCACCGCCTCTTTGTAGGTGAAGCGGGTTTGGAACAAGGTTTGATAAATGGCCGTAGCCCAGCAGCGGATGACATTCTCATCCGCTGTGCGGGCGGAAAGAATGTATCCTTTGATGTCCTTGCCTAGCTCGAGTTTGGAAATGGTGTCAGCGATGGGGCGATGCCATTCTTTTTCAGTGAGGTCGGCTAGCACTGGCCACTCGGATTTGGTTGCGGCGATTTGCCGGCACAGATCAGGCTTTCGCTCCATGAGCAAAGACAGAAAAGTCGCGGCATACTTCGCCAGATCGTAAAGGTCTCTGGCGGCGTCTTCGGCAGATGCAGGGACATATGGGCCTTGATAGACGTCTTCTTCTGCACGGTTACGGCAAATCTCGAACTTGAAGTTACAGTGGCCGATGGCTTCCATGTAGAGCGTATCCATTTCCATCAATGCATTCGGTGCATGCTTGGTGGTGTCGAAGCATTTGCCCAAGCTTCGCATTCTTCGCCTTCCCCACGTTTCATCCTCCAGCTCAAACGGCCGGAAGGCCGGGCGTGGAGGTAGACTATCTAATCCTGCCAAGAGACTCTTTCGTGGCGTCACACTCTGCTTTTTTGACCCTCCCCGACTTTTCTTCTTCTCTGATGGTTTCATGTGTCTTTGAAGCTGGAAGTTTATAGTCTGGATTCTCCGTCAAAAATCCCGCATAAACACACGCATCTGCGCTTTCAGCCAAGTGCCGTGGAGTTCTTTGGACTCGAGGCGGCCGAAGAGGAGTTTGCCGGCGTCCATGAGGCGGGCGGGGGCTTCGTTTTTGGCGCGGGGGAGGTAGCCGAGGTGGTGCCCGGCCTCGTCGAAGATCATGATGGCGAGGGTGTCGTGCGGGTTCTGTGGCTCGCGTTTGAGCACGAGCAGATTGCCGGGCAGCAGGGTGGGTTCCACGGCTTCGAGATCGCGATGGCTGGTGCCGGCGATCTGGCACTCGATGAGCATGATCTCCTTGGCAAAGGGCATCAAAGCGCCATCGCCGCCGAAGCTGCCGTGGATGAGCGCCAGCAGCGCGGGATCAATTGGGACCAAACTGGATGCCGGGGACATGCGGAGGCGGGAGGAGGGTTTCGAGATGCTTTTCTAACGCGGCGGCCTGCGCCTGCAACGGCCCCGTTTCCTTCTCCAGCGCCGTGCGGCGCATGGTGATCCACACCTCGTTGTCCAAATCCTCCCGCAGGGTGAAGGGCGGCTGGCTTTCGATCTCCGCGATTTTCCGTTTCAGCTCCGCGATGCGCTTTTCCAGCATGGTGTGCTCGGCTTGCAGCTTCTCCAGGGCATCCGGCGTGTTTTCGGGCGGCTTGGCATCCTTCAGCAGTAAGGCTAACGCCCGCAGCTTCTCCAGGTCGCCGAGATCGTAGGCATGCTGCACCTGCTGCCACATCTGGCGGGTGCCGTGATCCTGCTCCGGGTGCAGATCAGGATGGAGCTGCTTCACCAGCTGGTAATACAGCTTCTTCAGCTCGGCGTTGTGCTCGTCGGAAAGCAGGTGCGTCAGGCGTTCTTCCGCGTGTTGCAGTTTCTCGGCCGCTTCCTTGAGCTTCACCTCCCACAGCACCTGCTCTTCCTGCACCTGCGCCTCGATCTGCCGCACATCCGGCACCTGCCCGCGATTCAGCGCGGCCTGCATCAGCTCGATCGTGCGCTTCAGCCGCGCCACGCGGAACTGCGCCTTCAGCTTCTCCAGTTCCCAGGCACCGAGCTTTGTCTGGTAGATCGCCAGCAGGTTCGGGCGCACCGTGTGGGCGAGGTCATGCGCCTCCGTGAGCAGGGCGGCAAGCTCCGCGCGGAGTTCGGCATTGGCTTCAGTGAAGCGCTGGATGTCGGGATGGAGGACGGGGGTCATGATGCGGGTGAATGCTTTCAAAAGTCTTCATCCCAAGGCATGCACTCGGCTGGTCGATGTTTCATTTCCTCAGTCAGCGAAACCCACTCGAAGAACGGCGGACGTGGTTCCCGGAGCACGAAGGCACGCAGCAACGCGAGCACATCGGATTGGCAGATCAACTCGAACTCGTGGCGTTGAGTCCAGCGGTAGAAGTATTCACCCATGTAAAGCCGCACGATAGGCATGCCCTTGGGCACAAATCGACGCTGTATCGCACGGCCCTTCATCGTATGCGGTGATTTGTAGCGGACATGCCAGTGATCAAAGGCGTTCCACGATTTCATATAATCCGCCTCTCTCCATTCCACCGTAAAGCGTCCGTGAAGAGCAGAGACCTGAATGTAGTCGTTCTTGTGATTCATCAGCATGGCGTGGCCGGCTTCACCGGAAGGAGCGAGATCGTTCAGCAAGCCGGACAGCTCGGTCACAGAAGGGTCCCAAACAGAATGTGAACCATCCCCTGGAATCCAGATGGATTGCTTCGGCAGCGAACCTGGAAATTCCCGGGTGTCTTCACCTGACCAGCCAAAGACAAGTTTGCGCAGGTAGCGATGAGCCATCTTGGCTTCCTCGGCCCCTTCGGACGGCGGATCAGGAAGCGTCACAAAGACAAACTTGGCGAGGTGCGGTTCTTGATCCCACACAATCTGCCAGTCCCACTCCTCACCCTTCTTCCGACCACGCGTAGCATCCTTCTCGAACTGCTTCACCAGCTTGGCCGGATCAAAGGGCTGAATCGCCGGGTGCATCTGGCCGCGTAGCAGCGCGGCATGCACTTCATCCGGCGGGCCGGGCAGGTCGTTGTCGGCCCATTTCCAGAAGTAGTAGCTGGCGGTCATGGTGCGTTGGGATGGAGGGTTAACGATACACCTCACGCCGGTGGGCGATCTTCACCACCAGCACGAGCAGTTCCGCATCGCGGATGGCATACAGCACACGGTAGTCGCCGATGCGCACACGATGGATGCCATCGCTCGCGGCGAGCAGCTTCATGCCTTCCGGCCTGGGATTGACGGCCAGCGCGTCGATGGCCTCCTCGATCCGGCCACGCAGGCGCTCATCACGCAGATCGCGCAGGAATTTCCGGGCCTGGTTGCTCAGGCTAACCTGCCACGCCATGCAGTTCCTCCTTCACCTTCTCCCATGGAGTCCATGCGGCTTCCTCCTTCAGCACGGCCCGTGCGTCGCGCAGGTCGTCCATGTCCTCCAGGCGCTCACGGATCGCTTCCGCATCGAAGGCGAGGAGGCTGTCGAGAAAGGAACGGTGTTCGGCTGGCGGCAGGGCGCGCACGGCTTGGGCAAGTTGGGCGGCAGACATGCCACAAGTATGCCGGGCGGCGTGGAAACAGGCAAGCGGGAGATTGCGGGCCGCTGGCAGATCGCTTCACAGCTCCCTGTCATCGCAGGTCGAGAGGACCGCGTACGACAGGCCGCGAGCTTGCCCCCATTTCCAGATGGAGTCCATCTCATCCCAGCCTTCGATGGCCGCCAGCCGCCGGTCACAGGCGATTTTAGCCTCAAGTTCAGCGCGACAGCGGGGGCTGAATTCATAGCGCTCATCGGCCAGCCATTCCTCAAGGTGTTCCGCATGCCGCAGCAGTCTCGAACTCGAAAAATGATGAGGGAACTCCCACAGCGAGCCGAAGAAGGCGAAGTTTGCCTGCCGCTTCGCAGGACCGCCGATCATGCCTTCGCCGGTGCCATGCCATTCCCACAGGCGGATCGGGCGGCCGCCTTCATGCTGTTTCCAGACTTCATACGGCACGCCCCAGAGTTCCATCCCTGGATGCACCGAACGAGCCCTCCCGTCATAGGGCTTCCGCACATAGCGCGTTTTGACCAGCACACCGTCCGCCACGTCATAAGGAGACACCTGTGCCACTTGCGCGGCGGGCGGCAGGTTCTTGAGGCGGTCTTGCTTCGTCATGGCTTGGTTGTTCCGCAGTCTCTTCCATCAAGCGCGTTTCTTTCGCGCAGCGGCCTTCTTCGCCGGGCGTTTGGCGGCAGGCGGCTTGCGTTCCAGCAGCGGCAGCAGGATTTCCCGCCAGTTCTCCACGGTTCCAATGACACCATTGATCTCCAGCACGTTTTCCAGATGAAAAATGTCCACCTGCTGGTCACAGCAGCCGCACTTGATGCGCATACGCGCCATCATCCGTTTGGAGGCGGGTTTCGACCAGGCGCGCAGAGACATGGAGTAGCTTCCCGGACGTTGCTGGCACATGCGGTGGTTCAACTCGGTGGGTATCTTCTTCATACGTCAGGAATGGAGCGCGGACGCCCTCGTCCGCATCGGAAAAGTGTGGCGGCGCAGCCGCGATGAAAGCGGAGGGGAGTCTCCGCGCTCCTCTCGACATTCTGCTTGCCTGTTTTCCGTGTTTCATGGCAGAAAGGGGCATGTCCCTTCCCCGACACGTCGATATCACCTGCCCGAAATGCAACACGACCCAGGAGATGACCCTCTGGGACAGCGTGAACGCCTCAGAGCACCCGCATTTGAAGGAGGAGATTCTAGAGCAGCGGCTGAATGTCTTCTTTTGCAGCCAGTGTGACTACCAGGGTTCCGTGGACAACTCCGTGCTTTATCACGACATGGACGGCAAGTTCTGCGTTCAATACGTCGCCAAGGAGGACATGAAGAGTCCGGACTACTACCGGCACCTCACCAAGCAAGGCACCCTGATCTTTGATCCACTGTCCACCAAGCTCATGGGCAAGAGCGGCGGCGAATACCTCGCCCGCCCACATCATGTGTTCTCCATGAAGGAGATGCTGCTGTACATCTTGTTCCGCCAGTTCTGTGAGGAGTATGGCAGGGATGTGGACGTGGCGTGACGCAGGCCTCAATCAATGATCATTCCTTTCATGCGATCCAAGAAAAGAGACACTTGCTGCTCATCACAGGAATCACCGTGGGATTGCGGATGAAGAATGTCCGCTTTCCATGCTCCGATGAAGCGTGACAACTCGCAGCACAGACCGCGAATAAACCTGCCGTAATCCTCACATGCCTTAAACACCACCTCGTGCGTCAAGGCACTGGTGGCGGGCTTCTGAAGTCGGCAGCGCAGCACTTGAAAGCGGCGACATGGCCACTCTCTTATGTTCATCTTACGGGCGGTGAGCCGGTAGCGGAATTTCTTGTCATCAAACTCAACGAAATGCTCGGCGTCATCGTTTCCGGCCAGTTCCAATCCCCAGGTGGCGATGGCTCCCCAAGGGCAGTTTGCTGCCGAAAGGCAAAGACGCAGGCAGCCATGATCGTGCTTCATGCACAATTCGACTGTGTCTGGGTCCCGTGCTGCGAAGGTGATTTCAAACATGGCTTGGGTACGTTTGCTGCGGATTCGGAAATCCACACTCCTCAGAGCGGCATCCGTGGCGGAGCAGTGGCCCACATCAGTTTCACTTCCTCCGGCGTGAGGTCGTAGGCTTGATTGATGAGGTCGCTGAGGGTGCGTTCGAGGTGGAGGGCTTCGGTGGCTTGCTGGCGGGCGGGGGCGATGCTGCGGGTGTGCTCGTCACGCAGGGCAGCGAGGGTGGCGGCGGTGAGGGGCTGCTTTTTGCCGCGCAGCTTCTTCACCTCGGCCACGAAGGCGTCGGAATCGAGGTCGGTCAGCGCGGCGAGCTTCTGGCTGGGCTTTTCGATGGCGTATTCCACCCGCAACCAGTCGAGCACCGTGCGCTGCGTCTGCTGCTGGGCGGCCGTGATCTCGATGAGGCGGCGCACGGCGGTTTCGGCGGCCTCGCGGACCGCGGCGGTGGGTTCGGCGATGGGAAGCTCGGCCATTTTGAACGCCACCGGGCTGAGCGCCTCGTCCTTCATGTGCGGTAGCTCGCGCCAGTTGAACCACCATATCAAAGGTGAGTTCAAAACGGCGAGCAGATACAAATCATCGGTCGGGAGAATGAACGTCTTGTTGTTCGAGAAGACTCCGTTCGCTTCCAGAGCGTATGAGGGATGAAACTGAATCTCCTGATAAACGAGCTTCGGCCTTTTGAAGATGTCCCACGATTTGAAAGGCGACAGTTCCCACCAATATCGAACGGTGTTCTTCCGTCCTTTGAGAGCTTCGCGGTGGCTGTCCATGTGCGCGAATACTGATGGGTATGATTTGGCGAAAATGGCTTCTGCGTCCTGCTGGTCGCTCCAAGGCCATTTGTGTTCGTTGCTCGAACGAAACGCGACCAACCACTCATCATTCCATTCGGAGGACCAGCGCTTCACATCCTGGCCGCGATAGTAACGAATGAAGATTTCCTCACAGCCGGGGTCACTTTTCACCATGAGGCGCTTCTGCTCATCGCTGACGAAGAATGCATCATTGCAGCCCGTCTTGAGCCCATAGATTGGATCGCAGCCGACAAACTTTTGGAGTGTTACTCCTGTGGCGCGAATTCGGGCCATCAAGGTCATCACTTCGCTTCGCTCAAGCTGCCACCCTTCCGATGTGAGCTGATCCAAATCAAGTTCAGCACCTTCTTTGTCGATCTGAACGCTCAAGTCGTCGATGCGGAGCTGCTCACGCGGAATGGTGCAGAGGCGGGCGGTGGTCGGCTTGGCTTCGGTGGTCGGTTTTTCGGCGACGATGATGCAGGGGAAGACATCGGCCTCCTCGAAGATTTGCTTCGCGTGGCCGAAATCGACGACGCTGCGCACCCAGGCCTGATCGCGGAAGAAGCGGCGCAGGGGCTCGCCGTAGCCGGCTTTCATCCATTTGTTCGTGACGATGTAGGACATGAGTCCACCGGGGCGGAGGAGCTTCATCCCCAGCTCGTAGAAATAGACGTAGAGGTCCGCCATGCCATGGTAGCTGGCGTAGCGTTGCTCCAGCCACGCTTTGAATGGCGTGAGCAGTTCCTGCCGCACATAGGGCGGATTTCCCACGACGACATCGAAGCCGCCTGTGGCAAAAACCTCCGGGAAGGCGGCCTGCCAGTCGAAGGCCTTCGCGTGCACCGTGGTGTCGCTGATGATGCTGTTCCCCTCGCGGATGCTGTGGTCGAGGCTGGTGAGCTGTTTGCCGTGCGCGGCGGTTTTGATCCAAAGGCTGAGCTGGCAGATCTGAATGGCCTCGGCATTCAAATCGACGCCGTAGAGGTTGTGCTGGAGGATCTGGCGGTCGAGATCGAAGAGGGTGCGGTGGCCGCGCAGCTCCTCCAGGCGTGCATTGGACACCTCGTAATGGGCGTGGAGCTGGTCAAAGGCCTCGATGAGGAAAGCACCGCTGCCGCAGGCGGGATCGACAATGCGCAGGGCCTTCAACTGCTCCTGCCACTGCTCCCAGAAGCGGATGAGCGCTTTTCGTTGCGGCTCATTGAGCGCGGCGAGGTCGTAGGCGCTGGGATCGGCGAGGGCTTTCCTGGCCGTGCCGGTGGCGGCGGTCTCCTCGGTGCGGCGCAGGGCCTCAAAGCGGGCGAGGATGACGCTGCCGAGCGTCTGCTCGACGATGTAGCGGGTGATGAAGGCGGGGGTGTAGAAGGCACCTTCCTTTTTGCGGCGTGTCTTTGCCTCCGCCTCATCGGGCGCGGCCTCGCCGCTGGCGAGATCGAGCCGCAGGCGCTCCAGGTCGGTGATGGATTGCTCAAAGATGTGGCCGAGGATGTCCACATCAATGACGGGGCGGATTTCCACGCTGTCATCGGCCGCGTCGGACTCGCGGGCGGGACGGTAGTCGTATTCGGCGAGGTCGCGGAAGAGGGCGCAGACGCCATCCGGCACGGTGAGGGTATCGAGGCCGGGATCGTGAGCGAAGAGGCCGCCGTTGTAAGCAGGGATCTTCAGTGTGGCATTGCCGACATCGACGCTGCGAAAGAGGCCGCGGAAGTTTTCCCAGATGGGCCGCGGGTTGTAGGGATCGCTGTGCTCGAAGGCTCCGCGCACGGTGTTCGGCGGCAGCAGGCCGCGATCCTCGCAGAAGGAGCAGAAGAGCACGCGGTCGAGCAGCTTCTGGGTGCAGCGGAGGATTTCATTGGGATCCGCGGCGCTGTTCGCGTGGCGGAGCTGGGTGAAGACCTGCTGCCGGATGCCGGCGTAGAGGCCGTAGAACTGGTTCGTCAGCTCGCGGCCCGCGCTTTCGGAGGAGCGCAGCAGGGTGTCGAGATGGCTGGGGCCGCTCTCCGGCACCACGCGCTCCGCGCCGAGGAGGAAGACGAAGCGGCGCAGCAACGCCTCATCGCTGGCGAGGCGCACGGTGTCAAAGCGCTCGTAGGTCTGCTGGTTCGAGCCTTTGTGATGCAGCCGCGTCTCCCGCATGGAGGTGACGATGATCCAATCACACGGCAGATTGATGGCGTAGCGGTAGGCCTGATCGACGGCGGACATGCGGCGTCCGGCAAAGGGCCGCTCCAGCGGATCACGCGTGCCCTTTCCCTCGACGGCGACGACGAAACGCTGCGTGGAGGCGGTGAAGCGCCCCAACGCGGCATCCGCGAACTGGCCGTCCACCTCGACATGCGTCTCCCGCAGCATGGTGAAGCTATCGCCGGCGGCAGCAGGGCCGGTGTAGCCGAGTAGCTGACCGAAAATGTCGGTGAGGAACTCCGGCAGCAGCGCGGTTTCCTTGAACGTGTCCGCCTTGCCGGAGCTGATGAGGTCCGCCCAATGCTGGAGGCGCGGACGGGCGGCCTCGACGGTAGCGGGCAGGTTAAAAGCATGCGCGGCCTTGCGCAGGAGTTCGGGGGAGAAGAGGGGCTTGGTTTCGACGGCCATGCGGGCTGCATGGAAGCGGGCACAGCGCGAAATGGCAAGCGATGTGGCGTCCGGCGTGAATCTTCCTGCCTCCGCACTTTTTTGGAGCGACACGGCTAAATCCGGCTTCTATCGCTGCCCTCCTACCTGATTCATGTCCCAGTCACCCAAGCACATTCACCTCATCGGCATCTGCGGCACAGCGATGGGGTCCACCGCGGTCGCTTTGAAAGCCCTCGGCCACCACGTCAGCGGCAGCGATGACAAGGTCTATCCGCCGATGAGCGATGTGCTCGCGAATGCAGGCATCCCGGTGCTCGCTGGGTTCAAGCCAGAAAACCTCCCGCTGAACGCGGATGTGTATGTCGTGGGCAATGCCATCTCACGCGGCAATCAGGAGCTCGAAACGCTGCTCGAAAAGAAGCTGCCCTACGTCTCGATGGCCGAGATGCTCAAGCAGCAGGTCATCCAGGGGAAACGCAGCTTTGTCGTCAGCGGCACACATGGCAAAACGACGACCACCACCATGCTGGCTTGGCTTTTCGAGCACGCGGGCAAGAATCCCGGCTTCATGATCGGCGGCGTGCCGGAGAATTTTGAATCGGGTGCCCGCTTCACGCATTCCGACATCTTCGTCATTGAGGGCGACGAGTATGACACAGCTTACTTCGACAAGCGCAGCAAGTTCCTCCACTACCTGCCGGAGTGCGCCATCGTGAACAACATCGAGTTTGATCACGCCGACATCTTCCCGGATCTCGACGCCATCCTGCTGAGCTTCCAGCGCTTCCTCAACACCGTGCCACGCAATGGCCTCGTGCTCATCAACGGCGATGATCCGAACTGCCTCACGCTCCGTGCGAAATGCCCTGCACCGCTCAAAACGGTCGGCCTCGGCCCCACGAATGATTTTCGCATTCAAATCACCGCCACGAAGCCGGACAGCACGGCTTTCACCCTCAACGGCGAGCCCTTCGAGGTGCCGATGGTGGGCGAGTTCAATGCCCGCAACGCCGCCATGTGCGTCTGTGCCGCCCGCTTTGGCGGCCTGAGCGACCACGAGATCCGCGCCGGGCTCTCAAACTTCCTCGGCGTGCGCCGCCGCCAGCAGGAACGTGGTGCCGCGCATGGCATCACCATCATCGACGATTTCGGTCATCATCCAACCGCCATCCGTGAAACGCTGCGCGGCCTGCGCCAGCGCTACACCGGCCGCCGCCTGTGGGCCATCTTTGAGCCTCGTTCCAACACCAGCCGCCGCAACGTGCTGCAAAACGAGCTCATCGAAGCCCTCGCCGAGGCCGATGCCAGCGTCATCGCCGCCGTCGCGAACCCCGAAAAGGTTGCCGCGGATCAACGCCTCGACACCGCCAAGGTCGCCGCCGCCGTCACCGCCCGCGGCAAGCCCTGCTGGTTTGAGCCGAACACCGACGCCATCGTCCAGCGCCTTAAATCTGAGGCCCGCCCGGGTGATGTCATCATCGTCTTCAGCAACGGCGGCTTCGACGGCATCCACGACAAGCTGCTGCACGCGCTGTGATGCCAGCGAGTGCAGCAAACGATGCTGCACTTGTTCAGGCCGCTGCCAGTGATTCGATCTTTTCCAAGTTCAACGCACCGCCACCGCGCAGATAAAACTGTGTGATGCCCTCACGCAAAGTGCGGTAGAGGGCAGGGTCGGTCTGAGCGAGGCTAGGAGGCACATCGTGCTTCACATAGCGCAATAGAGCAGCTACTTCGGCCCAGCGGCGCTCTTTGAGCCGACGGGCAAGCAACTCGGGTTTTTCGAGCATTTCGCGGGCGGTGAGTTCTTCTTCGCGGGCTGTCATGGCTTAAGTATCTGCAAGTAGACGAGATTTTCCAGGACTTGTTCTCTGGCAGGCTCTGGCATGGCATCAGCACAGGCCTTGACTGCCTCAGCAGTCACTCGGTGTCTGCTCGCGAGAAAAATCACGTCTTCAACATCCCTCTCATCCCCACGTGCGAGCTTGGAGGCGATCAGATTGGGCCATGGTGGCAGGTAAATGTGCAGTCTTCCCATGCGTGCCCAAAGCACAGGCGTGAACGGCGCTGTTTGAGATGGTCCTGGTGTGATGATTTGCACATATGGGCGATCTGGATCGAGCTGTTCTCGAGGGTCGAAGAGTAATCCGGCAGATTCGACGGCACGTTTGAGTTCGAGGCGGTCAAAGTCACTGGCTGGCTGCCATACATCAAGATCGCGAGACGAGCGTCCGGGCATGGCTTCGAGCAGGCATGCGGCGGAACCAATCAAGCAAAGTGAAACAGGAGGGCCAGAAGGTAGAAGCGCCTCGGAAATAGCTTCGAGGTGAGCGATCCAAGCTGTGCGATCCAGTTTCATGGAATGAGGGCAGTTACCTCCGCACCGTCGCCGGAAGCGCCTTCTCTAGTGCGGCGAGGATACGCTGGTGGGCGGCATCGACTTCGGCGGTTTCGAGGGTCTTTTCGGGGCTGCGGTAGGTGAGGGTCCAGGCGATGGATTTGCGGTCGCTGGGGATCTTTTGGCCGGTGGGGTCGGTGAAGACGTCGAAGACCTCGCTGGCGATGAAGAGGGGCTCTTTTTGCGTGGCGAAGAAGGCGGCGACTTTGGCGTGCGGGAGATCGGCGGGGACTTCCATGGCGACATCGCGGGTCATGCCGGGGAAGCGTGGGAGTTCTTCAAACTTCGCGGGGCCGGTGCTGCCTTGGCGCAGGGCGCTGAGGAGCAACTCGGCGACATAGACGGGATGACGGGCGCTGATGTCGCGGGCGCGGGAGGGATGCAGTTGGGCGATCCAGCCGAGGTTGCGATTGCCGGCGCGGAGTTCGCTGGTGAGCAGGAAGTTCGCGGGGGATTCTTTGACGGCCTTTGGCTCGATGCTGACGCGACTGAGGCCGGGCAGGTTTTGAATGATGCCCATGAGCTCATGGATGTCGGCAGGCTGCGGCGTGCGGGCGTGCCAGCTCGATGGGCTGACGGGGCCGCTGATGAGGATGGCGAGGCGTTCTTCTTCGCGGCTGCCACCATTCGGGAGCTTCAGGAAGACGCGGCCGAGCTCGAAGAAGCGCAGGCGGTCGGCGCCTTGGCGGATGTTCAGTGCGGCGGTGGCGATGAGGCCTGAGATGATGCTGGGGCGCAACGTGGTGTGGTCTTCGCTTAGCGGATTCTTCACGGCGACACCGGTGCCGCCGCCGAGGGTATCGGCGAGTTGGGATTCGGCGACGAGGCGCAGGGTTTGCGCTTCAAAGCAGCCGCGATTGACCAAAGCCTGACGGATGGTCATGGCGAAGTCGTAGGCGCGATCCGTGGCATCGCTGGGGACGGCGACGGCGGTCATTTTCGATGGGACGCGGTCGAGACCGATGACGCGGGCGATTTCCTCGATGAGATCGACGGGGCGCTGGAGGTCGGCTCGGTAGCTGGGGATGCTCCAAGTGCCGTTTTCGTGCTTGAGGCCGAGTTTGGTCAAAATGGAGCGGATTTCGTCGCTTGAGAGATCGGGGGTGCCGAGAAGTTTTCGGGCGCGATCATCATCGAGGGCGATTTGACCAGTCAAAACGGGTGTTTCACCTGCGACGAGCAAAACATCGTCGGCGGAGCCTCCGGCGATTTCGAGGATGAGCTTCGTGGCGAGTTCGGAGCCGCCAGCGACTTGCTGCGGGTCGATGCCGCGCTCGAAGCGGTAGCTGCTGTCGCTGCTGAGGCCGAGTCGGCGGGAAGTGCGGCGGATGTTGGACGGCGTGAACCACGCGGCTTCCAGCAGCACGTTCGTGGTGGCTTCGGTGACGCCGGTTTCTTCACCGCCCATGACTCCGGCGATGGCGACGGCACGCTTTTGATCGGCGATGACGAGGTCGTCGGTTTGCAGCGTGTAGGTCTGCGCATCGAGGGCGAGGAATTTTTCGCCGTCGGTGGCTTGGCGCACGACGATGGAGCCGCTGAGCTTGTCGAGGTCGAAGCAATGCAGCGACTGGCCCATTTCCATCATGACGTAGTTCGTGATGTCCACGATGCTGTTGATGGGACGCAGGCCGATGCTTTCGAGGCGACGACGCAGCCATTCCGGGCTGGGGCCGACTTTGACGCCTTTGATGAGGCGTGCGGTGTACAGTGGGCAGACTTCTTTGGCTTCGAGTTTGATGTCGGAGGCGGCTGCTTTCGTTTTTGTCGCGGTGTAACCGCGCTGGCCTTTGAGCGGGATGCCGGTGAGGGCGCTGAGCTCGCGGGCGAGGCCGAGGTGGCTGAGGAGGTCGGGGCGATTCGGCGTGATCTCGAGGTCAAAGACGACATCGGAAGGCACGAGCTGATTGAAGGGCGTGCCGATGGGCGAATCGGGCGACAGGATGAGCAGACCGCTGTGGTCATCGCCGAGGCCGAGTTCTTTGCCGCTGCACATCATGCCCAGGCTGGCCACATCGCGCAGTTTGCCTTCTTTGATGGTGAATCCGCCGGGCAAAACGGCTCCGGGGAGTGCGAGGGGCACTTTGTCGCCTGCTTTGAAGTTCTTCGCGCCGCAGACGATCTGTCGCGGGGTGCCGCTGCCGTCATTGACCTGGCAGACGCTGAGTTTGTCGGCATTCGGGTGCTGCACGAAGGAGTCGATCTGAGCCACGACGACCTTGTCAGTGGTCACGCCGCGTTCTTCGATGCCTTCGACCTCGACACCGGCGAAGGTGAGCAGGTCAGAGAGCTGCGGGACGGTGTAGCTGCTGAGATCGAGATGAGTGCTGAGCCAGGAGAGGGAGACTTGCATAGCTGGGGACGCTGGGAGGAAAGGGTTTGTAAACCACGAATAGTCACGAATTCACACGAATGGCTTTGAAGCCCTAGGCTGAACTCATTCGTGAAAATTTGTGAGCATTCGTGGTTAAAAGATCAGGCGGCGAACTGTTGGAGGAAGCGGACGTCGTTTTCGATGAGGTGACGGATGTCGGTGATGCTGTGCAGGATCATCGCGAGGCGGTCGAGGCCGAGACCGAAGGCGAAGCCGGTGGTGGTCTCGGGATCGAAGAGATTGTCGCCGCGGCTCTTGTTCACGGCGGTGAAGACCGCGGGATCGACCATGCCGCAGCCGGCGATTTCGATCCAGCGGGCGTCTTTGCCCTTCGCTTCGAGTTTCACATCGATCTCGAAGCTCGGCTCTGTGAACGGGAAGAAGTGCGGGCGGAAGCGCACGGCGGTGTTGGGGCCGAAGATCTCGCGGAAGAAGGCTTCGAGCGTGCCTTTGAGATCGGCGAGGCTGACGTCGTTGGAGACGTAGAGACCTTCGAGTTGGTTGAAGACGCTGAGGTGCGTGGCGTCGATCTCATCGCGGCGATACGCGGCTCCGGGCGCGATGATGCGGATGGGCAGCGACTTCGCGGCTTCCATGGTGCGGATCTGCACGCTGGAGGTGTGCGTGCGCAGCAGGCGACCATCGGGGAGGTAGAAAGTGTCTTTTTCATTCCGCGCCGGATGATCGGCAGGCGTGTTGAGAGCGTCGAAGCAGTGGAATTCGGTCTCGATCTCCGGTCCTTCGGCCAAAATGAAGCCGAGGCGACGCAGCGTGCGGATGGCGAGATCGCGAATCTGTGTGAGCGGATGCAAAGCGCCGTTTCCAGTGCCCGGACGGCCCGGAAGCGTGATGTCGATGCCTTCGACGGCCTTCGCGTCCAGCGCAGCCTGGAGAGCGAGCTTCTTCGACTCGATGCCATCCGTGATGGCGGTGCGCACGTCGTTGAGTTTGGCACCGACTTCCTTCTTCTGATCGACGGGCACGTCCCGCATGTTTTGGCTCAGCGCGGTGACGCTGCCTTTTTTGCCAAGGAAGTTCACGCGCACGGCTTCGAGCGCGGTTTCATCCTGAGCGGCGGCGAGAGCAGCGAGAGCTTCGGTTTTGAGGGAATCGAGTTGGGAGAGCATGGAAAGGGGGCGCTTCCATGCCTGAATTCGGGACCGTCTGCCAGTGGATTTATGGCTGCGTCACGCGGACGCGGCTGAAGATCTTGTCCACGGTGGCGGGATCGGCGGGTTCTTCGATGATGACGCGTTCCCAGCCGGGGGCGATGGGCGTGACGGTGGGCGTGGTGGTGATGGGCGCCCAGGAACTCAGTGTGGTGGATTTTTCCGGCAGGTAGGTGATGCCGCCGGTGGTGCGGCGGATGAATTCGATGCGGAAAACGCTGCCGGGGCCGCTGCCGGTGCGCTGCACGGTGGGAAGGCCGGAGGTGCCAGTGCCGGGAAGAAGCGTATGAAGGTCCACAACGGCGGGATTGAGATTGAAGGCGTATTTGAGGAGGTTTGACAGACCATCGCTGGCCGGGTTGGAGTCGAGGCCGCCTGTGCTGGCACCCAGGCCTGCGGAGGAGGCCCAAGTTTGATAGGCTGAGTCTGGGACGACGAGTCCGATGAGCGGGAAGTTGAAGGTGCTTTCATCGACATCGTTGCTGTTGAGATTCAAACTGCCGCTGAAGGTGCCTGCGCTGGTGGCATCGAGACGTGTTTGGAAGGTGTATGTCGCGCTCGGAGCGAGACTGGAGCCCGGCAGCGCGGTTTGCAGCGTGTATCCGGCGGGCGGCGTGATGCTGCTGAGCTGCAAATCGGCCGTGCCAGTGTTTTGCACGGTGAAGCTGCGCGTCACAGCCATGCTTTGGGTGGTGATGCCGAAGTCGATGGCGGTGCTTTGTCCGTCAGCGAGCTGCGGCGCGGCGTTGGTGGTGCCGTCATGCACGACGATCTCGGGTGCGAGCGCATCCGGCGTGTAGCGGAGGAGGATCACCTGGCCGTCATTGCCGAGATAGCCCCAGCCACCGACGATGATGCTGCCATCGCTCTGGGTGGCGATGCCCCAGGCGTACTGATCGCGGCCAGGGGAGGGATTGACGATGGAGACTCCGCTGGTGCCAAAGGAGGTGTCGAGCAGGCCATTGGCGAGCAGGCGGATGGCCACGATGTCGTTGTCGGTGCCGTTGTAGCGATAGCCGGCGGCGAGGATGCGGCCGTCGGGTTGCAAGGCGAGGTCGTAGATGCTTTCGGAGTTTCCAGGAGAGGTTTGGACGCTCGTTTTGCCGCTAATGCCAAAGGTGGTGTCGAGCGTGCCGTTGGTGAGGTAGCGGGCGATGGTGAGCTCGCCATCGGAGCCGTTGGAGGCGAGGCCGCCGAGGAGGATTTTGCCATCTGGGAGGAGCTGGATGGCGTAGGCGATGTCATCGAGGCTGCTGAGGGAGCTGACGACCTTGCCGCCAGTGCCGAAGGTGGTGTCGAGCGTGCCATTGCTGTTGAAGCGAGCGAGGGCAAAGTCATCGAGAACGCCGGTGGCGGTCTGGCAGCCGAGGAGGATTTTGCCGTCTGGCTGGAGTGTCATGGACCAGCAGCGGTCGAGATCATTGCCAAAGGCCATCGTGACGATGCCGAAGGTGGCGTCGAGCGTGCCGTTTGAGTTCAATCGCACGAGGGCGACATCGTCATTGCTGCCGTTGTTGGAGTAACCACCGACGAGGATTTTGCCGTCCGGCTGGAGGGCGACGGCACGTGCGATGTCGAGGCCGGTGCCGATGGGCAGGATCACTTTGCCGGCGGTGCCAAAAGTGGTGTCGAGAGCGCCGTCGGCATTCAGGCGAATGAGGCTGAAGTCCTCGTTCGTGGCGAGCGAGTAGCCTGCGAGAATGGTTTTACCATCTGGCTGCACAGTGATGGCATACGGGAAGTCCGAGTTGGCTCCGACGGGCACGCGGGTGATGCCATCTGGCGGCACGCTGGTGTCTGGCGTGCCATCCGGGAGGAAGCGGGTAAGCTGGAAGTCGCTGCTGGCACCGGAGTTACCGTTTCCAGTGATGAAAACGCGGTCGTCAGGCAGCATCGCCATCGCATAGCCAGCATCGAAGCTCACGGCGAAGTCATTGCTGAGAATTCCAGAGCCGCCGACGGTGGTGTCGAGGGCACCAGCGGCAGTGGTGACGAGCAAAACGGCCTCGTCATCCCGTGCGGCGGCGGCATAGCCGACGATGGCGATGCGGCCATCGGCGAGGGATTTAACGCCCCGGCCTTGCTCTGTGCCAGCACCGATGGGGAAGATGGCTTTGCCATCCGTGTCGAAAGTGGTGTCGAGTGAACCTGCCGTGTTGTGGCGTGCGAGGGCGATGTCGTAGTTCGTGCCGTTCCAAGTGATGCCGGTGGTGAGGATTTTGCCATCGGCCTGGAGGTCCATGCTGTAAGCCCAGTCGGTGGAGGTGCCAAAGGTGGTGGTGACTTTGCCATCGGTGTCGAAGGTCGTGTCGAGGCTGCCGTTGCTGTTGTAGCGGGCGAGGGCGAATTCGTCTCCCACACTAGGCATATTGGCATAGCCTGCAGCGACGATTTTTCCGTCGCCTTGGAGTTGTATTTGTCGGATTGTGTCGGCGCTTGTGCCTATGGTTGTCGTGACCTTCCCGTCAGTGTCAAATGTGGCGTCCAGTGAGCCATTGACGTTGAGACGAACAAGAGAGAAGTCATCATTACTGCCGTTGCTGGACAGTCCGGCCAGAATGATTTTCCCGTCTGTTTGAACGGTTGAGGAGTAACAAAAGTCCGTTGTTGAACTGATGGAGACGTTCAAGATGCCGTCAGAGTCAAAGGTCGTGTCGAGTTCTCCGGAAGACGTGAACCGCACGGCGACCATGTCGTAATTGAACAGGGACCCCGACTGGAACAAGCCGTGTCCAGCAATAATGATCTTTCCATCTGCCTGGATAGAAGCTGTGTTGCAGGAGTCGAAGCTGTCGGTTGGGGCAACGATAACCTTGCCGTCACCACTGAAACTGTTGTCCAACGCCCCGTTGGTCTGCAAGCGGACTGCAAACATGTCATCGTTCGTGCCATTGCTGGCAGTCCCTGCCAAAATGATCTTGCCATCCGGCTGCACGAGCACGCTGTTGGCGGTGTCGCTATTGCCATTCAAATCATAGATCACGGCTCCACCGCTGCCAAAGGTGATGTCCGGTGTTCCATCGGTGTTCCAGCGGGTGACGAGCACATCGTAAGTTACTCGTCCGCCGGTGTAGGTGCGGCCTGCGGCGATGATTTTGCCATCTGCCTGCTGGGCGACGCTGTAGTAGTGATCTTGGCCGGTGGTGATGCCTTGAGTCACCTGGCCTCCAGAGCCGAATCCGGCATCAAGCTGGCCCGGGGGCGGCAAAACAGCCATCACATTGCCGACGACGGGAATTTCAAAATTGGCCTCATCGCTGTCATTGCTGGTGATGACGAGGTTTCCGCTGAAAAGGCCCGCAGAGGCCGCGTCGAGCCGAAGTTGGAAAACGGCGCTGGAACTGCTGGCGATGCTGGAGGGCGCATTTTGCACGGTAAAGCCCGCCGGGGCCGTGATGGAACTGATGGTGAGGCTGGAGAAGCCCTGATTGGCGACGGTGAAGCTGCGGATGACCTGGCTGCCCATGAGCGTGGAGCGGTAGTTCACGGTGGAAGCCTGTGCATCGCTCAAAGCGGTGCCGTCGAGGCTTACCGCGATCTCCGGCGCATCCACGCTGCCGCGAACGGGGAAGTCAAAGGAGGCCTCGTCCGCGTCATTGCTGGCGATGACGATGCTGCCGCTGAAAAAGCCCGCGCTGGTGGCATCCAGGCGGATTTGGAAGGTGGCGATGCCTCCCACCGTCACGACGGAGGGCGCTCCGAGCACGCTGAAACCAGTCGGTGCGGTGATGGAGCTGATGGTGAGGTCTGCGCTGCCCGGATTGGTGATCTGAAAGCTGCGTGTCACAGCAGAACCGGAGGGCACCGCTCCGTAGTCGAGCACGGTGGTCTGGCCATCGGTCAGGGCGGTGGCAGGCAGCGTGTTGGCATCCGCGAGAGTGATCTCCGGCACGAGGGCATCCGGCAGCAGGCGCAGCACGAGCATCTGGGTGTCGCTGCCCGGATTCACTGTGTAGCCGGTGATGACGATGGCACCGTCGTTTTGCACCGCGATGGCATACCCATAGTCAGTGCCCGTGCCGTAAGGGATGACGAGCTTGCCATCGCCATCGAAGCTGCTGTCGAGCAGACCGTTTTCGAGGAAGCGGAGCACGGCGATGTCGTAGCTGGTGCCGTTGTAGGTGCGGCCAGTGGCGAGGATCTTGCCGTCCGGCTGCAAAGCGATGCCATAGATCGTGTCCGTGCTGGCGAGGACGGGGACGATGGTCTTGCCACCGGAACCGAATGCGGGGTCGTAGCTGCCATTGGCATTGAGGCGGACGATGGCGGCATCGCTGTTGGCCTCACCTGCGGCGAGGATTTTACCATCGGGGAGCACTTGGAGCGCATACACATACTCGGAGTTGCTCGCTGGAGTCAAGGTGACGAGCCCGCTGGTGCCAAAGCTCGTGTCGAGCGTGCCGTTGGCATTGTAGCGGGCGAGGCCGAAGTCGGTGCTGGTATTGCCAGCATTGCGCGTCTCGCCTGCGACGAGGATGCGCCCGCCTGAGTAGGCCGCGATGGCGTAGAGGCGATCTGTACCCACCGTGGCGGTGGTGGTGACTTTTCCACCCGTGCCGAAGGTGCCATCGAGGCTGCCGTCTGCATTATACCGGGCGATGGCGTAGTCATCATTGCTGCCGTTGCTGGAATAGCCCGCCAGGACGATGCGTCCGTCGTTTTGCAGCAAAAGGGCGCGGCCAATATCAGTGCTGGCGCCGATGGTGGTGGTGGCGCTGCCATTGTTGCCAAAGCTGGTGTCCGGCGTGCCGTCTGCATTTTGGCGCATGACCATGAAGTCATCGTTGCTGATGAAGGAGTGGCCGCCGAAGACGATCTTGCCATCCGGCTGCACGGCCACGCCGTAAGCGCGATCCGTGCTGGTGCTTACACGGGTGATGGTCTTTCCGCCGGTACCATAGCTGTTGTCCAGCGTGCCGTCAGGCAGGAAACGGGCGGCGGTGACGTCGTCAGTGACACCCTGGTAGATGTAGCCAGCGGCGATGATTTTTTGATCCGGCTGAATGGTCATCGCCAGACCGTAGTCCGAGCCTTGACCAAAATTGAGAAGAGCGACTCCAGACGAGCCAAAGGTGCTCCGCGTGCTGCCGTCTGGCTCCAGGCGTGTCACGGCCACGTCGTTGTCGCTGCCATTGAAGGCATAGCCTGCCAGCACGATGCTGCCATCCGCGTGCAGGGCCACGGCACGGGCAAAGTCACTGTTGTTTCCCGGTGCGAGCGGCAGCACTCGCTTTCCATCCGTGTCAAAGGTGGTGTCCAGTGCCCCGGCGGAGGTATAGCGGGCAATGGCGAAGTCATCCGCCGTGCCCGTGGTGATGGAGTAGCCAGCGGCGATGACCTTGCCATCACTCTGCAAGGCGACGCCGTAGATGCGGTCGGTGCCGGTGCCGATAGGCGTGGTCACCTTCCCGTCTGTGTCGAAGCTGGTGTCCAGCGAGCCGTTCGTGTTGTAGCGGGCGAGGGCGAAATCGGACCCCACCATGTAGCCGCCGACGAGGATTTTGCCGTCCGGCTGGAGGAGCATGTCATGGATACGGTCCGTGCCGGTTCCGATGGTGGTGGTCACTTTGCCATCCGTGTCAAAGGTGGTGTCCAGCGTGCCGTCCGTGTTGTAGCGCACGAGGGCGAAGTCCTCGTTCGTCATCGCGGCATAGCCTGCGAGGATGATCTTGCCGTCTCCCTGCAAGGCGGCGGTGTAGGCGATCTCGGTGCCAGTGCCGATGGTGGTGACCACCTTTCCGCCTGTGCCGAAGGTGGAATCGAGCGCACCGGTGCTGGTGTAACGCACGGCGGCGAAATCGCTGTTTGTGCCGTTATTAGCTTCGCCGGCCAGCACGATTTTGCCATCTGGCTGCACGAGCACCTTCCAGCCGTAGTCACTCGCGCTGCCGATGCCGGTGGTGACGATGCCATCGGTATCAAACGAGGAGTCGAGGCTGCCGTCCGCGAGATAGCGCACGAGGGCGAAATCGTAGTTGCTGCCGTTATAGGTGTAGCCCCCGGCGAGGATCTTGCCGTCTGGCTGGAGAGCGAGGCTGTAGATGCGGTCACTGCTCGTGCCCACGCGGGTGATGACGATGCCCGCATTGCCGAAAGTGCTGTCCAACGTGCCATCTACGTTCAGGCGGGCGAGGAAGAACTCGTAGTCCCCGCCCATGTAGGCATTGCCGCCGACGAGAGTTTTCCCATCGTTGAGGGCGAGAGTGGCATAGGCTTCATCATTGGCACCACCAAAGCCCGTGGGAGCGAAGCCATCCCCGCTGAAGGACGGGTCCGGCTGGCCTGCGGCGAGAGCTATGGCTGTCACCACGCCCGCCACCGGCGCCTCGAAGCTGGCCTCGTCCGCGTCGTTGTTGGCGATGACCACGTTTCCGGCAAAACTGCCAGCTGTTGCTGCGGTGAGGGTGACCTGGAAAACGGCGCTGGAGCTGGCGGGGATGCTGGTGGGAGCATTTTGGACGGTGAAACCAGCGGGCGGAGTGATGGAGGTGATGCTCAGGGCTGCCAAACCCGTGTTTTCGATGACAAAACTCTGTGTGACCGCGATGCCCTGCGGCGTGGAGCGGAAGGAAACCGGTAATGACTGCCCATCGGCCACATTTTGCCCATCGGCATTCAGAGCGATCTCCGGCGCATCCACGCCGCCACGCACCGGGAACTCGAAACTGGCTTCATCCGCGTCGTTGCTGCTCAAGACGATGTTTCCGTTGAAAAAGCCCGCGGAGGCCGCGGTGAGCTGAATTTGGAAAGTGGCCTCGCCACCGGCGGAAACGAGCGAGGGCGGATTTTGCACGCTAAAACCCGCCGGAGCCGTGATGGAGGCCAAAACGAGGTCCGAGGTGCCGGGGTTCGAAATCGTGAAATCACGCGTGATGGCCGATCCGGTGCCGGTGGAGCCGAAATCGACCGCGGTGGGCTGCCCGTCGGTCAAAACAGGTGCCAGCGAGGTATCTCCATCGAACACGGTGATCTCCGGCTGGAGCGAGTCGCCTACCAGACGCATGACGAGGAACTCAGGATTCGCGCCCTGGTAGGTGTAGCCGCCCACGACGATGCTGCCGTCACTTTGCAGGGCCACCGCATTGGCATAATCATCACCCGTGCCCGGCGCGGCGATGAGGTCGTTGGTGGAAATGATCTGCGCGGCTTGCTGGAGCGTGATGGTGTCGCTGGTGAGCGCATCGCTGGTTTCATCGCCGGGCAAACCGGACGTGTGACTGAACATCTGGCGGATGGTGATCGTGCCCTTTTGCCCGGTGTAATACTGCGGAAAGAACTTGGACGCCGGATCA
>CALMTT010000695.1 GCA_937872615.1 uncultured Verrucomicrobiaceae bacterium
GAGCGCATGAAATCGCTCGTGGGCAAGTGGTCAGGCGAATCGCCGGAGATGGGGACGATGAATACCGAGTTCCGCCTCATCGCGGGCGATTCGGTCATCCAGGAGACTTTTGCTGGAGGCACGCCGATGGAGATGCTGAGCGTGTATCATGATGTGAACGGCAAGCTCTCCATGACGCACTACTGCATGCTGCGAAACCAGCCGCGCATGAAGCTGGTGAAGCAGACCGCCAACTCGCTCACCTTTGATCTCGCGCCGACACCCGGCCTGAACGTGCAAAAAGACATGCACATGCACGGTGCCACCTACACCTTCATCGACGCGAACCACTTCCAGCTCGAAGGCGTCTCGTGGAAAGACGGCAAAAGCGCTCCCTGCGGCCCGCCGGTGATTTTTACTCGGAAATAGTCCACACCCAACCCAACCACCACCATGCTCAAGAAGATCCTCATCGCCCTCGCCGTGCTCGTCATCGGCGTCATCGCCGCCGCTTTGCTGAAATCGCCGGATTTCCGCGTCGAGCGCAGCATCACCGTCGCCGCGCCGCCGGAAGCGGTGTTTGTGTGGTTCAACAGCCACAAGAAGTTCAACGAGTTCAATCCTTGGCTGAAAATGGACCCGAGCGCGAAGGTGGAATACGTCGGACCCGAAACCGGTGTCGGTTCCGCCTCGACTTGGGAAGGCAAAATGACCGGCAAGGGCAAGGCCACCATCACCGAAAGCAAACCGAACGAACTCATCCGCCTGCGCATGGACTGGCTGGAGCCGATGGAAGGCGTCAGCACCGTGGATTACACATTCAAAGTCGAAGGCGATAAAACCACCGTCACCTGGGCCATGTATGGCAAAAACGAAGGCCTCCTCGCCAAGGTCATGAGCCTCATCATGGACTGCGAGTCGATTTGCGGTCCCGAGTTCGAAAAAGGTCTCGCCGACATGGCGAAACTCGTCACCGCGCCTGCCGCGAAGCCTTAAACCCAAGCGCGTCGAGTTCGTCCGTTGGAGTCTAGGCTTTAGCCGATCCATGACCTCCCGCACCACCCCCAATCATCGGCTAAAGCCTAGACTCCAACAATCATGAGCGAAGCTTCCTCCACCCACGATTACTTGCTTCTCTCGCGCGGCAAATGGGACCCGGCATCCGACAAGGCCGACATCGAGGCCGCGATCGGCCAGTTTTATGACTGGTATGAGGCCAACATCGCCGCGGGCCGCTTCAAGCCCGGCTCGCGTCTCACCATGGATGCCGCGCTCGTCACCCGCGATGGCATTCGCACGGATGGCCCCTTTGCGGAGGGGAAGGAAGTCATCGGCGGATATTGGATCATCGTGGCGGAGAGTCTCGCCGCCGCCTCGGCGATCGCATCGGAGAGCGCGGTGCTCGCGCATGGCATCTACTATGAAATCCGCCCGCTGGAGTCCGAGCGCGGCTCCGCGTATCGCCACACGAACGAAACACCTGAAGCGAAGTCTTACCCCCCCAGATCACCGACTCCATGCGTTGGAGTCCAGGCTTCAGCCGATCCATGACCTCACGCATTCTCCCAAACCGTCGGCTAAAGCCTAGACTCCAACTTCCATGAACGATACCAACACTCAAACCGCCACCGGCGAGCACCTGCTGCTCATTCGCGGCACGCACTGGAACAGCGGCCTCTCGCCCGCTGAGTTGCAGCGCATCATGACCGACTTCTACGGCTGGGTGGAGGGCCTGCAAAGCAAGAGCATCCTTCGCGGAGCGCAGCCGCTCATGGAAGAAGGCAAACTCGTCAGCGGCGCACAGAGCCTTGTCACCGACGGCGTCTTCGCTGAATCAAAAGAAGCCATCGCAGGCTATTTCCTGCTCAGCGTGGCCTCCACGGATGAAGCCGTGAAGCTCGCGCAAGCCTGCCCCATCCTCGCCCACGGTGCCCAAATTGAAGTGCGCCCCATCGCTGATCTCTGCCGCCCGATGGCGGATGTGAAAGCAAACAACACGACAAACTCATAACCCCGAAAATACACCCCCATGAAAACGCCTGGACAATACGTGGACGGCTTTTTGCTGCCGATCTCACCCGCCAATCTTCCCGCTTACCGCGAAATCGCCGAACTCGCTGCAACAGTGTGGATGGAGCATGGAGCGCTGCAATATACCGAATGTGCCGCCGATGATCTCAGCACCGATTTTTGCCGCTCTTTCAAAGCCACGGCAGATGCTGGCGATGAAGAAACCGTCGTCTTCTCCTGGGCTGTCTTTGCGGATCGTGAGTCACGTGATGCTGCGAATGCCAAAATCATGGCCGACCCGCGCATTCAGGCCATGGGCGTGAAAAATGAGCCGCTCTTCGACTGCAAACGCATGGCCTTCGGCGGCTTCAAAGTGATCGTTTCCCACTAAACCCACGCACCCCCACATCATGACACCCATACGCAATCCCGTCGGCTGGTTCGAAATCTACGTCAACGACATGCCCAGGGCGAAAGCCTTCTACGAGGCTGTTTTCGACACTAAACTCACCCTGCTCTCCAACCCGACCGCCGATGACGCTGGATTGGAGATGTGGCAATTCCCCGGCGGCCCGGATGGTTATGGCTGCCCCGGAACACTCTGCAAGATGGACGGCTGTGCAGCCGGCGGTGGTGGCACCTTGATCTATTTTTCCTGTGAAGACTGCGCTGTCGAAGTGGCACGCGTCACCGCGAATGGCGGCAGTGTCTATAAAGACAAATTCTCCATCGGCGACTACGGCTTCATCGCCATCGTCTGCGATACGGAAGGCAACACCATCGGCCTGCACTCGATGAAATAGGCGCTCACCATGCCCACGCACACCATCACCCTCCACCGCGTGCTCAAAGCGAAGCCCGAGCTCGTTTACAAAGCCTTTCTCGATCCCGATGCGCTTTGCCGCTGGCTCCCGCCGAATGGCTTTCTGTGCAAAGTCTTCCACCTCGAGCCCAAGGTCGGTGGCACCTTCAAGATGGCTTTCACGCAGTTCAGCAACGGCCACACGCATTCCTTCGGCGGCGAATACCTCGAACTCGTGCCGAACGAACTCCTCCGCTACACCGATGTCTTTGATGATCCAAATCTGCCCGGCACCATCGAGGTCACCGTGAAGCTGAAAGCCGTGTCCTGCGGCACCGACCTGAGCGTCACACAGGCGGGTGTGCCCGAAGTGATCCCGGCGGAGATGTGCTACCTCGGCTGGCAGGAGTCGCTGTTGCATCTGGCGATGCTGGTGGAAGGCGGACCACCTGCGGAACCCTAAAACTCAACGATCATGGCCTACGACACGACCATCGCCGATCGCGTGACAGACATGCTCGTTGCCAGACGCGCCACTTTTTACACCAAAGCCATGTTCGGTGGGCTGTGCTTCATGGTGAATGACAAAATGTGTCTCGGCGTGGTCAAAGCGGCTCTGATGGTCCGGCTCGATCCCGACAAACAAGAAGACGCATTGAAAGAGCCCGGCTGTTCTCCCATGGAGTTCACCGGGCGGCCGATGAAGGGGTTCGTTTTCGTCGATGCAGCCCACCTCGACTCCGAAACGCAACTTCGGCATTGGGTGAACCTCGCGCTGGAATTCAACCCTCGGGCCACCATCGCCAAAAAGCGTTCGAAACGTGCCTCATGAGCACGTCTGCCGAGCGCAGCCCCAGCCTCCTGGCGGATGATCTCTTCCGCCGCGAAGGCGCTCGACTCGTCGCCACGCTCGCCGCGCATCTCGGCACGCATCGCCTTCAACTCGCCGAGGATGCCGTGCAGGAGGCCCTGGTGCGTGCGCTGCAAACCTGGCCTTACCGAGGCATTCCCGACAATCCCGCCGCGTGGCTCGCTCAAGCCGCGAAAAACCTCGCGCTCGATGCCTTGCGCCGCGAGCAGACCTGGCAGCGCAAAGAAGCCCAAATCACCGCCGAGCAGGAGCGCTGGCTCACGCGTGACGAGCCTGCCGACGAGCCGCATCTGGCCGATGACACGCTGCGCATGCTCTTCGTCTGCTTTCATCCGCAGCTCTCCATCGAGGCGCAGCTCGCGCTCGCCCTGCGCACCGTGTGCGGCATGAGCCCGGCGGAAATCGGCGCGGCCTTCCTCACCAGCGAGGCCGCCATCGCGAAGCGACTCGTCCGCGCCCGGCAGCTCATTCGCGATCTGCGCCTGCCCTTCGCGGTACCCGATGCCACCGAACTGCCCCAGCGGCTCGATGGCGTGCTCGCCGCGCTCTACTTGCTCTTCAACGAAGGCTACAAAGCCTCCTCCGGCGACCGCCTCATCCGCGAGGAGCTTTGTCATGAAGCCATTCGCCTCACGCGGTTGCTCGCCGCGCATCCCGCCACCGCTTTGCCAGCTACGAAAGCCCTGCTCGCCCTCATGTGCCTCAACGCCGCTCGCTTGAAAGCCAGGATCAGCGTCGATGGCGAAATCGTGCGCCTGCATCATCAAGATCGCAGCCAGTGGGACGCCAAACTCATTCAAGACGGCATCCTCGCCCTCGGCGCAGCCTCCAGCGGCGATACGATCATCCCCTACCATCTCGAAGCCGGCATCGCCGCCTGTCACTGCCTCGCCCCCGATGAAGCCAGCACCGACTGGTCGCGCATTCTGAGCTTCTATGATCAACTGCTGCTCCTGAAGCCCACGCCCGTCGTCGCCATGAACCGCAGCGTCGCCCTCGCCCGCGTTCACGGACCCGCTGAAGGCCTGAAAGCCCTCGAAAGCATCCCGAACCGCCACTCACTCGAAGCCCAGCACCTTTACCACGCCATCCGCGCCAGCTTCATCGCCAAACTCGGCCACCCGCTCGAAGCCCGCGCCGCCTGGCAACGTGCCGCCGATCTGGCCCCGTGCGAGGCGGAACGCGAGTTCCTCCGCAATCAGGCGTTGGAGTCTAGGCTTTAGCCCAATGCCATCAAGGCTATGAGGCAAAGGGTGGCG
>CALMTT010000696.1 GCA_937872615.1 uncultured Verrucomicrobiaceae bacterium
CAGGCCGCTTTCGGTCAGCACCTGGAAGCCGTTGCAGACGCCGAGCACCGGCACGCCCCGGTTCGCGGCCGCGACCACGGCCTGCATGATCGGGCTGCGCGCCGCCATCGCGCCCGAGCGCAGGTAGTCGCCATAGGAAAACCCGCCGGGCAGGGCGATGAAATCGAGCCGGTCGGGCAGTTCGGCATCGCCGTGCCAGACCCTGAAGGTCTCGCCCCCGCAGATCTGCTCGACCGCCACCGCCATATCGCGGTCGCAGTTCGAACCGGGAAAGGTGATGACGGCGGCGCGGAAGGTCATGCCGCCAGCCTCTCGATCCGGTAATTCTCGATCACCATGTTGGCGAGCAGCTGCCGGCACATGGTTTCAAGCTGTTCGTCAGAGACGCTGGCATCGACATCGAGTTCGATCATCTTGCCGGCGCGAACATCCTGGACGCCGTGGATGCCCAGTCCCTCGATCGCATGGTGGATCGCGCGGCCCTGGGGATCGAGCACTCCGTTCTTGAGGGAAACGAAAACGCGGACCTTCATCGCGGCGGGCCTTTCGCTGAGTGGGCGGGAATCGAGCGGGCCTATGCCCCCAGACGCGCGCCGGGGCAAGGCTGGTCTGCCGGCAGCGGTCCAGCCTTCCACCGAATCGGGGCCGGTGCGGCTGATAACAGTGGTGAAAGTTGCAAAACGGAATGGTTTGCATGTTATAACGTTTCGTCATAGCCTTCGAGTCGATAACAGGAGAAGGAGGCGAAGGCATGGGATTTCATGGTCTGTCGCGGACCCGCAGCGCGGGCCTGGCACTCACTCTCGCACTGGCGGCCCTGGCGCCGCCAGCCTGGGGGCAGGACACCACCGACGAACAGGATGACAGCGACAAGACGATTATCGTCACCGCCGCGCGCATCCGCCAGGGCGGGGCGCAGGACATCGCGCATTTCCGCTCGGTCTCGCTGAACGGCGATTTCCTGCCGGCCACCAATGACCTGACGATCGAAGGGCTGATGGGCGAGCATGACCTGACCCTGCCCGAGACCCGCCCCTGTCGGCAGACCTTCTGCCTGACCGGCGCGGCGATGCCAGCGGCGCTGCCGCTGCGCCCCGATGACCAGTGGTTCGTGGGGCTGGGTTTTTCCTCGAACGTCGATGCCGAAAAGCTCCAGCGCGAACCGCTCAGCTTGGTGATGGTGGTCGACCGCTCGGGTTCGATGTCGGGCTGGCCGATGCAGCAGGTCAAGAACGCACTGCATTCGGTGACCGGCAAGCTGCGCAAGGGCGACCGGATCGGGATCATCATCTATGGCAGCGAGCCGCTGACCCATCTGGCGATGACCGAATGGGACGGCAATGAGGATCACGTCAACGCGGCGATCGATTCGATCGCGATCGAAGGCTCGACCGCGCTCGAGGACGGACTGCGCGCAGGCTATGCGATGGCCGCGCAGGAACTGCCGCGCAGCCACGGCAAGACCCGGGTGATGCTGTTCACCGACGAGAATCCCAATGTCGGCAATACCAGCGCCGAAGGCTTCATGGCCCAGGCCGAGGCCGGATCGCGCGGCGGGGTGGGGTTGACCACCTTCGGGGTCGGGGTGCACTTCGATGCCGAACTGGCGACCCATGTATCGAGTGTGCGCGGCGGCAACCTGTTCTTCATCGACAACGAGGGATCGGCCAAGCAGGTCTTCGACCGCGAATTCTTCAACATGGTGAACGAGGTCGCGCACGACATCGACCTGGCCTTCGTTCCGCCGCCGGGGTTCAGGATCACCGGGGTCTTCGGTGTCCCGGACGAGCTGATGACCAGCGCCCCCGAAGGAGCGTCTCCAAGTCCGGGTATGAAGGCGAGAGTCATGCGCGGCATTCAATCCAACGCCCGGCGATCTGTCCAGCACGCATTGCAGGGCAGGTGGTTCACTTTTTGTTCTTCTTGCCGCCTTTGGCCGGTGCGCCAGCACCGCGGCCGTTTGGCTTGGAGGGATCAAAGGCCGGATTTGGGGTTGGCATGAGGGCTCCGACGTCCTTTTGCCAGGCTTTGAGCTTCGCGAGGATGGCCTGCACGCGTTCAGGTTCCTTGGCGGCGAGGTTGTTCGTCTCGGAAAGGTCCGCCCGGAGGTTGTAGAGTTCGATGCGGTCGCCTTCGAACCACTGGATGAGCTTCCAATCGCCCTCGCGGATCGCCGCACCGGGAGCACCGCCTTGATTGCCGTAATGCGGGTAATGCCATGCGAGCGGACGGGCAGGGAGATCACCGGAGCCTTCGAGGATCGGTCGCAAACTGACGCCATCGATTTTCGCGGTCGTCTTGCCTCCGGCGAGGTCCATCAGAGTGGCGAAGTAGTCGATGCTGCATACCGGCGTGTCGATGACGCGGCCCGGCTTGAGCGTTGCGGGCCAGCGGATGAGCAAAGGCTCGCGGATGCCGCCTTCGTAGAGCCAGCCCTTGCCGCCGCGGAGCGGGAGATTGCTCGTGGGCGAGCCTTCGCTCGTGCTGAGGCCGCCGTTGTCAGAGGTGAAGATCACGATCGTGTTCTCCGCGAGGCCGAGTTGATCGAGTTTCTTCAAGATGGTGCCCACCGCGGTGTCCATCGCCTCGACCATGCCTGCGTAAGTGACGTGCTCCTGCACGAGCCGCACATCGCGTGGCTCCTCGCGGCCGAATTTGGGCTCCAGACCGAGTTTTGCGCGTTTCGCGGCATACTTGGCCTCCAGGTCCTTCTTCGTGTTCAGCGGCGTGTGGACATCATAAAAGGCGTAGCAGGCAAAGAAGGGCTTGTCCTTGTTCGCCTCGATGAACTTGCAGGTCTCCGCGGCGAGTCGGTCAGCGATGTGCTCGCCCGGCGGGCCATCGGGAAGGCGTGGGTTGGCGTAAGGCGTGAAGTATTTGCCGGGGCCGTATGGGCCGCCTCGATCGACACCGCCCATGTTGATGTCGTAGCCTTGATTCTCCGGCCAGAAGCCCTCCGGGCCGAGGTGCCATTTACCGGCGAAGAAGGTGGCGTAACCGGCGCTCTTCATCATCTCGCCCATCGTGACCTCTTCATGCGCGAGACGATCCGAGTAAGGCGCGGGCAGCAGCAGGGTGTTTCGCTTCCAAAGCTCGGGCCGCTGGGCTGCACCAATGTAATCGGTCACGCCCGTGCGCTGCGGCCAGCGGCCGGTTTGCACCGCGGCACGCGTGGGCGAGCACACGGGGCAGGCGGCATAGCCGTTGGTGAACAATGCGCCCTCTTTGGCGAGGCGGTCAAGGTTTGGAGTCTCGTAGAACGTGCTGCCGTAGCAGCCGAGATCGCGCTGGCCGAGGTCATCGGCGAGCATGAAGACGACATTGGGCCGGTCCGCGGCGAGCAGCGAGCAGGGAAGAAGCAGGAAGAGAAGGTGACGAAGCATGCGTTGATCCAAACGACCGCGCGATGGAGACCTTGCGGTGCAATCGAGGTGGCGTAGCGTTCCGCTCTTTCTCTCATGTGTGGCTTTCTCGGCTGGTTTCGCTCCTCTTGCACGCCTTGGCGTGAGCACGAGCGTGCCCGGCAATCGGCGGCGCTGGGCAGCATCGTCCATCGCGGCCCGGATGATGGCTCGGAGGCACTCGGTGAGGGCTGGTGGATGGGATTTCGAAGGCTTTCGATTCTCGATCTGAGCGAGCATGGCCGCCAGCCGATGCGCTTTGGCGGCGGTCGCTACACGCTGACCTTCAACGGCGAGATTTATAACTTCCGCGAGCTGCGTCGTGAACTCGGCGAGGCTCATCTCGACTCGACGGGTGACACAGTCGTGCTCGGCACGCTCATCGCCAGGGATGGCATTGAGGCGGTGTTGCCAAGGCTGCGTGGCATGTTCTCCATCGCGTGGTGGGATGAGCAAAGCGGCACGCTCACACTGGCCCGCGATCACTTTGGCATCAAACCGCTCTTCTGGGCTACGAGCAGCGATGGCAGCTTTTGCTATGGCTCCGAACTGCGCGGTGTGAAGCGTTTGCGAGGTGAGGCCAAGCTTTCGCAGGAGGCTCTGGCGGCCTTTTTTCAATGGGGAGCGGTTCAAGCACCTCACACGATGCTTGAAGGCATCCACTGCCTGCCGCCTGGGCGTCTGCTCGAATGGCGTGACGGCCGCGTGGAGGTGCGGCGATGGTTTGAGCCACGTTGGCCGGGTCGCGAAGCATGGATCAACGATCCAAGCGAGCAGCAGCGCCGTGTGCGTGAGGGCGTGATGAGCAGCATTCAGGCTCATTTGGTCGCTGATGTGCCGGTGGGCGTGTTTTTGAGTGGTGGACTCGATTCCACGCTGTTGGCCGCGTGCATGCGAAAGAGCGGCCAGGAGATCGTGAAGGCGTTTTCCATCGGTTACGAAGATGCCGCTGGTGTGCCGGATGAGACCGACGCAGCCGAGCGGACCGCGAAGCATCTCGGCTGCTCGTTTTATCGCGAGCGATTGAGCGCGGCGACGCTCGAATCGAAGCTCGATGCCTACTTCGATGCCATGGACCAGCCCACCGGCGATGCGCTGAACACCTGGCTCGTGTCGCAGGTAGCGGCTCGGGAGGTCAAAGTGGCCCTGAGCGGTCTCGGTGCCGATGAATGGTGGGCGGGCTACAACTACCATCGCCTCGCCGCGGTGGCCGCGAAGTCGCCGTTGAAGCTTGGCGGGCCTCTGGTGCGCTCTTTGAACGAGATCCTGCCTGCCTCGCTGAAAGGCAAACCAAGCTGGAAAGCCCTGTTTTATGCTCTTGGCGGTGCGGGGAATGATCCGCGGTCCTGGCAAGCGCATGGTCGCAGCATTTTGCCGGGTGATGAGGTGGCACGGCTTCTGCGTCAGCGGGTGGCAATGCCCACCACCAGCCGTCTCGATGTTCATGCCCCGGAT
>CALMTT010000697.1 GCA_937872615.1 uncultured Verrucomicrobiaceae bacterium
AGTCCGACGCAGAGGTTGGAACCAGTGGCGGCGATACGGGAGCGGAGCTTGGCGGTGAAAGACATGACCGCCTGCATGGCACAGGAATGCGTCGGAGCAAATCGAAGATGCACCCACGCCACCCGCCGGTTGACGCCCCTGCCCTGCCGTCCATCCTCGTCACCTCACATGAGCAGTTCCGCCGTCCTTCTTCCGCCCGTCGTGGGCATCATCATGGGTTCCAGTTCCGACTGGCCCACCATGCAAAACGCCGCCCAGGTGCTCGAAGACTTCGGCATCCCATTTGAAAAGAAGGTCGTCAGTGCCCATCGCACGCCCGGGCTGCTCTATGAATACGCCACCACCGCCGCCCAGCGGGGCCTGAAAATCATCATCGCCGGAGCCGGCGGTGCCGCGCACCTGCCCGGCATGACCGCCAGCATGACCACCCTGCCCGTGCTCGGCGTGCCGGTGCAAAGCCGCGCCCTCAGCGGCGTGGACAGCCTCTACTCCATCGTGCAAATGCCCGGCGGCGTCCCCGTGGCCACCTTTGCCATCGGCAATGCCGGAGCGCTCAATGCCGGGCTCTTCGCCGTGTCCATGCTTGCCAACGAGGACAGGGCACTCGCCAAAAAGCTCCAGGCCTTCCGCGAACGCCAGACGCAAAAGGTGCTCGACAGCCAGGGCGAACTCGAAGCCCCTGCGAAGTAGCCACTACGGAATGATCTTTTTCGCGGAAGCATGCCAAATGCATGCTAGCCATGCCCGCTCATGAGCAAACATCTCAGCGGACACAAAATCGGATTCGTCGGCCTCGGCAACATGGGCCGGGCGAACGCACGCCACCTCCATCAAAACGGCGCGGAAGTCATCGTGTGGAATCGCAGCCCCGGACCAGCCGAAGAAGCCGTCAAACTCGGCATGCGACGTGCCGCGTCCCTGCCGGAACTCGCCCGCGAGATCGGCCCCGGCATCATCTGCATCAATTTGACCATGACCGACGTCGTCGAGCAGGTCGTCTTTGGTCCCGGCGGCCTCATCGAGGGCCTCCATCCTGAAGCGCTCATCATCGACTTCGGCACCACCGGCGTGCCGCAGACGAAGGAGTTCGCCAAAAAGGTCCACTGGGTCGATGCGCCCGTCTCCGGCGGTCAAGTCGGTGCCGAAGCCGCCTCGCTCACCATCATGGCTGGCGGCACCGAGGCCGATTTTCAGCGTGCGCTGCCCGTTTTTGAGGCCTGCGGCAAAAACATCACCCACATGGGCCCCAGCGGCAGCGGCCAGGTCGCGAAGCTCGCCAATCAACTCATCGTCGCGCAGACCATCGATGCCGTCGCGCAGGCGCTCCGGATGGCCGAGCTGTCAGGCGTCGATCCCGCGCTCGTGCGCAAGGCCCTGCTCGGCGGCTTTGCCGAGAGCCGCATCCTCGATCTGCATGGCAGCCGCATGGTCCGCCGCGATTTCGCGCCCGGAGGCCGTGCCACGCTCCAACTCAAAGACGTTCGCCTCATGTGCGAGCTCGCCGACAGCGTCGGGCTCAACTCACCCACGCTGCGCAACTCGCTCGCCCAATGGGAAACTTTCGTTCACGAAAAAGGCCTCGGCGATCTCGACCACAGCGGCCTCTTCCGCCTCTACGAGTAATCCTTCCACATTCCGCATTCCTCATTCGTCATTCCCCAATGCCTTCTCCCGTTCTCGAAGTCACCGATCTCACCTTCCGCCGCGGCCGTCCCATCCTCAAAGGCATCTCCTGGCGGGTCGATCCCGGCCAGCACTGGTGCATCCTCGGCCCCAACGGCTGCGGCAAGACCTCCCTCATCAATCTCATCACCGGCTACGACAGCGCCACCGATGGCACCATGCGCATCGGCGACAGCGTCTTCGGCGATGATGACTGGCGTGAAGTCCGCCGCCGCGTCGGCCTCGTCACGAACACGCTCACCACCTACCTCGAAAGCGGCGAGCCCGTGCTCGATGTCATCGCCAGCGGTCGCGAGGCCAAACTGAACCTCATCGACCTCCCCGGCCCCGCCGTTTTCCGCGAAGCCGCGAAGCTGCTCAAGCAAGTCGCCTGCGACTACCTTCGCGAAGCCTTGTGGGGACCGCTTTCGCAAGGCGAGAAGCAAAAAGTGCTCATCTGCCGTGCTTTGATGGCGAAATTCAAAGTGCTCATCCTCGACGAACCCTGCGCCGGTCTCGATCCCGTCGCCCGCGAGCATTACCTGCAATGGATGCAGACCCTCGCCGCCCGGCCAAAAAGCCCCTCGCTCGTCATGGTCACCCATCACGTCGAGGAAATCCTCCCCGCCATCACCCACTGCCTCCTCCTCAAAGACGGCCGCGTCTTCGCCTCCGGCCCGAAGCATGACATCCTCACCAGCGCCAACCTCAGCGCCATCTACGGCTCCACCGTGAAACTCACGCGCCATGGCGAGCGCTATGCGCTGAGGCTGGCATGAGACGAAGGCCGAGCACAACACGTAGGCCGGATGTGTCTGGCGCAAAAAACACCGCCATCACCTCGACTCCCTTCGCCAGACTATCCGGCGGCTTGGGGACGCGTCTTAGCCGGTCACGCCTCCAAACATGCCGGATAGTTCGTCGATGCTTGTTTTTTGTGTTGGCGATGCGCAACGCGACGAACACATCCGGCCTACGCACTTACCGCTTGCTCCGTGCGTTCGTTCGCCTCCACTCCGCGCATGTCTTGGCTAATTCCTGAGCATGTCCCCCTGCCGGAAAACTTCGTGGGTTTCGATCCTGAAAGCCCGCTCAATGAAGGCTTCGATGCCTATGACCGTCACCTTCCGCACTGGCGCATGCCGGGCCGCTGCTACTTCACTACCTTTCGACTGCGAGACTCCCTGCCCGCCGAGGTTGTGGAGGAGATGAAAGAACAGGTTCGATCATGGCAAAAGAGACTTGCCGAGTCAGCTCGTGTCCACGCTGGCAAACTACCGCCCGAGGAATGGGCCGCGTGGCAGGACTTTCAGCACGCGCAGATGCGGAAGCTGGAAATGATCCTCGACGAAGGTCGTGGCGAATGCCTTTTGCGTCATCCAGAGCACCGACGGGCCCTGATCGACGCTTTGCATCACTTTGAAGGCAACCGCTGTGAGATGCTCGCCTACGCCATCATGCCCAATCATGTCCATGTGCTCTGCCGTCCTTTGGGCGAGCATTCATTGGAAAGGCTCAACCGCTCGTGGAAGCGTCATAGCGCAGATCGCATCCATCGCAGCCTCGGACGCTCGGGATCGCTTTGGCAGGAGGAGAGCTTTGACCGTCTCATCCGTGATGCCGACCACTATGGGCGAGTGGTGCGCTACATCGCCAAGAATCCTATTTTGGCACACCTTCAGCCAGCCGAGGCCGCCGTTTGGCTTCATCCTCGCATCATGGAAGCCAATCGTGCGTCGCCTTCGTAGGCCGGATGTGTCTGGCGGAAAAAAAACACCACCATCACCTCGGATCCCTTCGCCAGACTATCCGGCGGCATGAGGGCGTCTCAGCCTGCCACGCCTCCAAACCTGCCGGATAGTTCGTCGAAGAGCACGATTGGTCTTAGCGATGCGCAACGCGACAAACACATCCGGCCTACGTGTGGGCACAACTCGTAGGCCGGATGTGTCGGGCGGAAAAAAACACCGCCATCACCTCGGCTCCCTTCGCCAGACTATCCGGCGGCCTGGGAACGTCGTAGCCTGCCACGCCTCCAAACCAGCCGGATAGTTCGTCGAAGGACGCGGTTGGTGTCGGCCATGCGCTGAACGACGAACACATCCGGCCTACACGAAGGCCGAAGACCTCGTGGTCATGTATTGACGGCTTCACAGCGGGTGGGCTAGGCTTTTAAATCATGTTCGCCCTCCGCCGCCTGATACGATTGCTCGGCATTCTTCCCTTGCTGCATGCCCACGCGGCAGCTCAGGCACCCATTCCTGTTCAGAATGTGATGTCTATGCTGTTGGAGCCGCCGTTTTACGGTCAGTTCGTCAAAGTAGAGCAGCGGCCTGGCGGCTCGGTAGCGGTCATCACATGTGATGACGGGCAGTCGTATGAGTTTCAATCTTTTGGCAATGGGGAGCCGACATCCGCCTTGCTCATGCGGGCGCAGATTGGGCGCCGCGTGGTCTTTCCACAGGTGTTTTTTGATCTGATGGGCTCGGAGATGGTCCTGAATACGGTGCGTTCGCTGTCGGGACGGTCGTTTGCGGAGAGACGCGATGATCGGCCGTTTCGTGCCCAGGTGCTGGATCAAGGCATCGGCAGGCTCACCTATTCCATCGTCCTCCGCGAGGCGGGCGGTCGGCTGCATCATGTGCATGGCATGCTGGATGAAGGCATCAACAGGCACACGGCCAAGTTGCTCAATAAGGGCGGCTGGTTCGAGTTTCCTGCCATCATCCAGGATGCGGGACTCACCGATCAGGCGAGAGCGGACAAACGAAAACCCACCAATCACCTCAACGAAGTCCTCCAGCGCTACATCGGCCGGTGGAAGGGCCACACGAAGGCGGTGTCGTATGTGACCCTGCGCATGACCTGCCAATGGGAAGCCTCGGGAGATGGCATCTGGCGGGAGATCACCTACGAGCACGCGCCCGATGTCACACCGCCGCCAGTCGATATTGCCCGCGTGTCTTACAGCGCCGCTTCCGGCTGCTATCTGGCCTGGAATCCAGCGAAGGACGCTTTGAATTTTCGCATCTCCTGGGATGAACCGACCAAAACCTTCACCACAGAGATGGCTGCGGATGAGGAAGGTGTGGAACGCTTCAACACCGCCACGTTCGTGGATGACGACCACATCGAATGGAAGACCTTCTCCAAGCTGGCGGATGGTCGAGTGCTTGAAATGAACTCTGGCAGCTATGAGCGGGTGAGTCGTGATCCTGAGCCTGCAGTGACCGACGCGGAGCCACGGGCAATCGATGTGCTGGCGGGTCAAATCATCCCGATTGAATCACAACTGCCGGTCATGGTTGAGGCACACAAGCCAGACCCTAATCGGCCGGACCTGCCGATCTATGACAAGCCCTCCGACGCTCCCGTGATGGAGGTCGTGGATGCCACGCTGGCCGGTTTGGCGGTGAGTCCGCCGTTTCGCGCCCGTCTCATCTCGAAGAGCATTCAGCCTCACAACATCACACTCGAGCTCGAGCATACCAGCGGGCATCGCCAGACGATCAGCGACAAGGGTTACAAGCTCGCCGAGAAGCCGGAAGCACTCCCGCTTGCTTCATTGAAGGAAGGGGAGGTGCATGATTTCCCCGATTGCCTGACGACCAAAGCTTCGCCCGTTCCGCTAACACCCGCCATCCAAGCCCTCGCACCTTTCGCAGGCACCTGGGCCAAGACGATTCGCACTCGCGAAGGCAAGTTGGAGCCGGTGCCATGCATCGTGCGCTTTTTCGCAGCCTCACAAGGCAACGCGTTTTGGCAGGAGGAGTCCATGAGCGGCCGTCCAAAGCTCCAACGCGTCTCGTTTGATGAGAAAGAGCAGGTTTATGTTTCTGCACCCGAGCACGTCAAAGCGGACCCGAGGGCCGTGCAAGGGCGCTGGGATGAGAAAACCAGCACCTTCACGCAGGTGCGGCACTTCATGAATGCACCGCCCGGTGCCGTGCGGGAGGAAAGCACGCTTCGCATTGCTTCTGCCGATCTCATCGAATGGCGCACTCGCCTCATCTCGAAGGACGAATCCATCGCGCATGAGTCTTCCGGCATGCTGGAGCGGGTGAAGCCGTGAGCTCCTGACTCCAGCGAGATTTCATGCTGGGCAGCGCGAGGGCTGTCTGGTAGATTTTCGCTCGAATTCATCCTGCTCGAATGCTCTTCCGTCACTTTGCTCTGTGCTTGCTGCTCCTCTCGCCATCCAGCGGCGTGGCCCAGGGCTTTTCCCAGACGATTTTCACTCAGGGAGGCATTGGTTCGCCAGGACTGTTCACTTCCCTGCTGGAGCCCACGCATGTAGTGACCGTGCGAGCTCTCACCAGCTCGAAGACAGCTTTCACAATTCGATTTTCACGCGAGGGGCGGCCGGAGAGCACGATTTCGCAGAGCAGCTCGGCAGAAACGCTTGAGAGCCATTTTGTGTCGTATCTCAAGGCTGGCCGCAGTTATCGCTATCCTCAAGTGGTGCTCGAATTTCTTGGCAAAGACACGACCGTCAGACTCGCCCGAAGCGTGCCGGGAAGGCCCCTTGAGTCACTGACCGCCGAAAAGCCGTTTCGCGCCGTCGTGCTCGATCAGGGAATAAGCGAGACCCATTATTCCATCATCCTTCAAGAAGCTGGCGGTAGCTTGAGGCATCTCCAGGGCGCTTTCGAGACGGATCGTATCCGAAAGCAGGCCATGTGGCTTTCAGGCGGGCGGAGCTTTGAGTTCCCCGCTGCACTGGAAGACGCCCTGCTCACCAAGGAGCAGCGTGAAGAACGCTCCAGGCCGAAGAATGAGGCCACGACCGCCCTGTATCGCTATCTGGGGGAATGGCGTGGCGGCATCGAGGGCAATCCCAACGCTAAAATCGAAATGGCCTGCCATACCCGCCCGGATGGCAGCGGCATCTGGCGTGAGATTACCTTCACCGATGGCACGGAGGAGTTGCCACCGCTGCCGGACATCTACCTCGTCGAATACGATCCATCCGAGCAGGCCTACCTCGCCGGCAGCTTAAAGGAAGGAAGCCCGCCACCAATGCGCAGCACCTGGGATGAGGCTGCGCGGACCTACACCACCATGCTGCCAGCCGATGACCAGGGGATCAAACGCGTGAACACCGCCACCTTCACTCGCGAGGACCGCATCGACTGGAGAACGACCATGCAAGACAAGCACGGCAAGGTCACAACCAGTTCCGCAGGCTATTATGATCGTGTGCGATTGCCAGATGACGGCTCGAGTGATCCGAGACAGCCCTCTCATTACGCCATGGGTGGAGCATCAAGTTTCGCCACCTCCTCCAATTGGCACCATGAAATCGCTGTGAGCCAACTGGGGGCCTGCGAGCCATTTCGTGGGGAAATCGCATCTATCAGCCTGCGAGACAACTCCATTGAGATTGAGTTCCGCAAACCAAACGGCGGCACCCACAGACAAGTCGATGTTCGCGATGGCATTGGAAAGAGCGATCTTGCCAAGGCGCTTGCTTATTTGATCTTTCGTCGAAAACGTGGACACGGAAAGTTGGGTTAGTTGTTTTGGATGGA
>CALMTT010000698.1 GCA_937872615.1 uncultured Verrucomicrobiaceae bacterium
CATCGGCGCGATCACCTTCACCGGTTCGGTCATCGCCTTCCTGAAGCTCGACGGCCGCATGTCCGGCAAGCCGATCCTCCTGCCCATGCGCCATATCGTGAACATCGCGCTCGGCGCCGCGCTGGTCGTGCTGATCGTGCTCCTGGTCACCACCGAGAGCAAGTTCATCTTCTGGCTGATCGTGCTCGCCTCGCTGGTGCTCGGCGTCCTGCTCATCATCCCGATCGGCGGCGCCGACATGCCGACGGTCATCGCGATCCTCAACGCCTACGCGGGTCTCGCCGCGGTGGCGATGGGCTTCGTCCTCAACAACAAGCTGCTGATCACCGCCGGCGCACTCGACGGTTCGAGCGGTCTCATCCTCTCGATCATCATGTGCAAGGCGATGAACCGCTCCTTCACCAACGTCCTCTTCGGCGCCTTCGGAGCTGAAGAGGGCACGCAGGCCGCCGGCGCCGCTGGCCAGAAGCGGTCCTATAACGAGGCGACCCTGCAGGACGCCGCCGCCGTGCTGCAGGCCTCGCAGAGCGTCATCGTCATCCCCGGCTACGGCATGGCCGTGTCGCAGGCCCAGTACGCCGTCCGCGACCTGGCCGCGGTGCTGCAGAAGCGCGGCATGCCCGAGTAGCGGTACTCGACGGTGCCGTTCTCGCGGATCACGCACTGCATCGTGCACGACACGATGCCGCCCGCGGCACCCGGGAGCACCTGCACGCGCTGGATCGGCTCGCCAAGGCCGGAATTGACCCCGCCGGACCAGCGGAAGGCATTGAACGCACCCAGCGAGGTGCCCGCGCCGTTGTAACCCAACACCGCTGTGCCGGTGCCGGTCACATTCGGCAGGCCTTGGATTTCAAAGCTCGGATTGTCGAACAGGTTGGTCACGTAGCACGGATCCGTGTTCGCGAAGCCAAAGTCGATGGTGCCATCACAATCCGTGTCATCGCCATCCACGCCGCTGGCGGGCTCTCCACCGATGCTCAGGGTGATGACGGGCGAGAAGACTTGCGTGCCGCTGCCTCCGGGCTGGATGGCATTGCTGTCGTTGTTGATGCCATTGTCGAGATTCACCCCGCTGCTGCTGACGGAGGGCTCATAGACCGGCGGCGTCGGAATGCGGATGAAGTAGTTCCCAGGTGCCAGCCCGCTGAACTGGTAGGCCCCGTTCCAATCGGTGACTGATGTCGTCGCCAGCGCGTCGTCCGCGTCTCCGCGGGTGAGGTTGGTCGAGCGCCAGAGCTCCATCGCGAGATTGGGCACGCCGCTCTCGGTGCTCTGGCGCGTGCCGTTGTTGTTCATGTCCACGAATACGAGATTGCCGATGCAGAGGCCTTTGATGGTCACGACGACCGCCGTGGCGGCGCTCTGGCATCCGTTCGCATCCGTGGCACGCACACTGAAGCTCGTGGAAGCCGTGGCCGTGGTGGGCGTGCCGCTCACCACACCGGCGCTGCTGAGCGTGAGACCGGCGGGCAGCGTGCCCGTGGTCACCGCGTAGGTGTAAGGCGCGGTGCCGCCGCTGGCGCTGAAGCTCTGCGAGTAGCCCACGCCCACATAACCATTCGCCAGCGAGGTGGGCGTGACGGTGATCGTCGGACAAGTGGGCGAAACGGTATAGGCGCGGGAGCCTGTGCAGGCATTCGCATCTGTGGCGCGGATGGTGAAGGACGCCGCCGCACTGCTCGTGGGTGTGCCTGTGATGGCGCCAGTGGTCGTGTTGAGGCTCAATCCGGCCGGGAGCGATCCGCTCGTGACCGCGTAAGTGTATGGCGCGACTCCTCCCGTGGCCGCAGCGCTCGATGAATAGGCCGTTCCGACCACAATCGTCGGCGAAATGGCCGCTGGCGTGATCGTGGGGCAGATCTTGATCGTGTAAGCACGTGTGCCGAGGCAGTTGTAGGCATCACGAGCCTGCACGGTGACCGAAACGCCCGCGCCATTGCCTGTGGTAGGCGTTCCGGAGAGCACCCCGGCCGTGCTGAGCGTCAAACCGGCCGGCAGCGTGCCCGCGGTGACGGTGTATTGATACGGCGAGGTCCCGCCGGTGGCCGTGAAGGTCTGCGAGTAAGCGATGCCCACCGAGCCGTTCGCGAGGGAGGTGGGATTCACAGTGATCGGCGGGCAGCTCATGGCCAGCGTGTAGTCACGCGTGGCTGTGCAGCCATTCGCATCGGTGGAGCGGATGGTGACCGTGCTGCTGATCTCCTGCGTGGGCGTGCCACTCAACACACCCGCCGTGCTGAGACTCAAACCGCCCGGCAATGCTCCGCTGGTGACCGCGTAGGTGTAGGGCGCCACACCACCAGTGGAGGTGATCGTTTGCGAGAAGGCAGTGCCGACGGTGCCGGTGGTCGTGATGGCACCCAGCGTGAATACCGGGCAGATCTTGATCGTGTAGGCACGTGTGCCCTGGCAGCCATAGGTGTCTGTGGCGCGGATCGTCACGCTCACACCAGCACCATTTGCCGTCGTCGGCGTGCCGCTGAGGACGCCTGCGGTGCTCAGAGTGAGGCCGGCGGGCAGCGTGCCCGCGGAGACCGCAAAGGAGTAGGGAGCTGTGCCGCCGCTGCCGCTGAGGGTCTGCGAGTAGGCGATGCCCAATGTGCCGTTTGCCACGGAGGTGGGATTCACCGTCACCGTGGGGCACACGGGTGTCAGTGTGTAGCTGCGCGTGCCCTGGCAGCCGTTCGCATCCGTGGCGCGGATGGTGAAGGTCTGTGCCGTCGTGCTGGTGGGTGCGCCGGAAATGCCACCATCGCTGGCCAGCGTGAGGCCGGCCGGCAGCGTGCCCGTGGTCACTGCAAAAGTATAAGGCGCGAGACCACCCGTGGCGGTGACGGACTGCAAGTAGCTGGAGCCCACGGTCGGCGTGCCGAGCGTCACCGGATTCACCGTGAGCGCGGAGCAATTGATCGTGACGATGTAGTCTTCAATTTCACCGCTGCCAACAGCCCCGGTGGGTGTGGTGGTGGCTTGATTGGTGAGGCGCACACGCACACCGCGGTTCGTGCCCGGGCTGGAGGCCTGCGGCACGGTGAAAGTAATGTTTTGCGTCGTGGCCGTCCCGCTCGTGGCGATCGACCGGGCGGCCTCGAGGCGTTCACCGCCGCTGGAGAGCAGCGTGTCATTGAAGACACCGTCATTATTGAAGTCGATCCACGCGTTGAGGTAGGCCGTGGCACCCGAGTTGTTGAACACGGAGACCGGAAGTGTGGCATTCACATTCTGTGTGATGCTCGCAGGCATCGTCACCCCATCTTCGTCATCAGCGCTGCCCGTGTTCGTGGTGTCGTCCGCCGTGGCCGTGTTGCTAGCGGTGACAGTCGATTCGACGTCCACGGTGGCACCGAGGCGCAGATTCGTGTTGGCAACGCTCGTGGTGGTGGCCGTGGCGGCTCCCGCGGGATTCGTGGCGTGCGCCCAGTCACCCAGATCGGTGGTGGGAGCGGCACGGAAGCAGAGCTTGCGGATGGCGGCGGAGGCCTGGCCGGTGGTCGCCGCGGTATTAAAGGCTGAGCCTGATGAGGAACGCCAGAACTGGATCTCGATCCGGCGGATCGGCGTGTTCCCCCATGAGAAGCTGGCATTACCGTAGAGCTGGGAATTTTGCTCATCCAGACCACCGAGGTAGGCGCCTGCGGCGCCATTGTCGATGACCTGCGGCCCTGTTCCTGCGGTCACCGCGTCACAACTGACCGTCTGCCCGACGATGGAGACCGGCGCGATGCCTGTGCCTGTGGCGTTGTAAGCACGCACAAAGGCCCACTCACGCGCCCCGCCGATCGTGCCGATGCTGCCCACCGGCTTCATCCCGCCCGACGATCTCTCGCAGACGCAGGTGACGCT
>CALMTT010000699.1 GCA_937872615.1 uncultured Verrucomicrobiaceae bacterium
ATCGGCCCCAACGGCGCGGGCAAGACCACGCTGGTGAACCTGCTCACCGGCCCGCGAGCCGAGTTGATCCCCACTTTTGCCACACACGAGCATCTCCGCGCCATCAGCGGCGTGTTGAACGAGGAGGAGCGCAAAACCATCCGCCTCGGTGCGGCCGAAAGCGTGAAACGTGTGCGCTTGTTGAAGGCCGAGGAACCCATCGACTGGTTCGCGGACAAGATGCAGGGCGCGGAGGAGATCCGGGCGCTGCTGGAGTTCAAGACGACGTGGCACCCCATCGGCGCATGAAGGAGGAAAGCCTTGGACTTCGCCATGGCCCGGCACCGGGATGGAAGCGCATGCGCTTCACGGTGGCGTATTGCGGCACGCCTTGGAAGGGCTGGCAGAGCCAGGATGGCGGCGGAGGCGTGCAGGACGAATTAAACGCGGCGATCCGCAAGGCCGTGCGCATCGAGACGGCCGTGCAGGGCAGCGGTCGCACGGATGCGGGCGTGCATGCGCTGGCGCAGGTGGCGCATGGTGATGTGCCGGAGAGCATCGGCCTGAGTGGCGAGGCCTGGGCGAATGCGCTGAATGCCTGCCTGCCGCTGACGATCCGCGTGACGCAGGCGGAAGAGGTGTCGCCACAGTTTCACGCTCGCTTTGATGCCAGCGGCAAGGTGTATCGCTACCGCATCTGGCGGCCACGCATGCTTTCGCCCTTCGAGGCGGATCGAGCCTGGCATCTTTATGGTCCGCTGGATGTCGATGCGCTGCGCTGGTGCTGCGACAAGCTCGTGGGCACGCACAATTTCATCCGCCTCAGCGCCAATCGCGGCGACATGCCGGAGGTGGAGCGGCGCACGTTGCCAGAGAAGACCACGCGCACGATCCACCGTGCCGAGGTGCGTGAGTGTGGCGAGGTACTGGAACTCGAATTCGAGGGCGATGGCTTCCTTTACAAAATGGTGCGCCTCATCGTCGGCAGCATGATCCATGTCGCGAGAGGCCGCGAGCCACGCGAGTGGTTCGCGAGCCTGCTCGACGATCCCACAGGCAAGCAGAGCAACCAGACCGCGCCTGCCTGCGGCCTGTATCTCGTGCGGGTGCTGTATCCGGATCAGTCCACACCGAGCTCACCGACGAATGTTTTCCCCTCATCATACTCGGACTCTGGCAGCCCCAGTTGATTGAGAATGATGCCTTTGACCAGATAGGAAACGTCTCCTCGCGTCAGCGAACGAAGCTTCTCCGGCGTCAGTTGGGGCAAGGACTCCCACGCGAGCCATTCGGCGAGATGTCGAAGCGTGGGCAAGGCCGGCGGAAAGTCCGCACTGAGGCCGAACCATCGCAATCGCGGCCAGCGGCTGGCTTGCAGGCACTCTTTGAGGTGCTGCCAGTCTTCGCGGCGAGTGGCGCGAATGGGAAAAATAGCCTCCAAAGGCTGATCGGGCGTGATGAGGTCATCTGTGACGCCCTGAATCAGCAAGGCCTCACGAAGCCGCGCAGTGAATTGATCGCTCCATGACAGGCTTTGCGGACCATCCTGCAGGCCGAGTTTGCTCACGATCAGGTCCACCACATGCCGGGGCGTCATTAACTTCTCCGCCTCAGCATCGGAAATGGAGACCTGAAAGGTCTCCTCAAAAGCCATCACGAGTTCGACCGCGTCGAGTCCCATGCCGGGAGATCGGCGCGATCAGTGCCTTACGCAAGCCTCAGCTCACATCGGGCGGATCCACACGTTGCGCAGGCGCACGGGGGGCTCGTTTTTGTGGTCCTGGATGCGGATGGGGGCCTTCTCGGGGAACTCGCCGGAGTAATCGGTGATGTTCTTGTGCTTCGTAGGGCCCATGATCTTCGTGTGGTTTTGCACGCAGACGCCGTTCACAAAGGTGGTGATGTAGGCGGGCTCCACGACCTTGCCGTTTTCGAGCTTCGGCGCGGTGAAGACGATGTCATAGACCTGCCACTGGCCGGCGGGACGCACGGCGTTCACGAGCGGAGGCGTCTGGCCATACACGCCACCGGTCATGCCATCGGCGTAGGTGGGGTTGTTGTCGCAGTCGAGCATCTGGGACTCGTAGCGGTCCATGAAGAACACGCCGGCATTGCCCTTCTTCTGCGAGTTGCCCTTTGTGTGAGGCTCGCTCATCCACTCGAGGTGGAGCTGGCAGCTACCGAATTCCTGCTTCGTCCAGCAATCGCCGCCTTTGATGAGCAACTCGCCATTTTTGAGTTCCCACGGGCAGGGTGCCATCTTGCCGGTTTCCTTGCCCTTGGCGTCTTTTTCCTTCGACTGGAGAGCATCGGAGCTGGTGCCGTCAAAGATCACGATGGCATCGGCGGGCGGCGCACCGGCGGTCTTGCCGGGAGCCACGGCCGCAGGACGCGGACGGTCGATGTCATGCACCTTCCACTGCGTGCCGGGGATCACCGGCGTGTCGCTGTAACCAATGGGCGAGGGCTTTTCGTCGGCTTTGGCCTTGGCATCGGCCGCACGGGCGGACACGGCGGCAAGGAAGAGGAGGGTGGTGAGCAGGACTTTCATGGAATGGAGGGCGGCAAACGACACGCGTCCGCGTTTTTTGCAACCCACGAGCATGACAGCCCGCGATTTGTCGTTCAGATGCGCCGCCCGCCGCATGGCCATGACCTTCCGCCTCGCCCTCTGCCTGCTTTTGAGCTCCGCCGCCTTCGCGGAGAGCTTTTACCATGCCCCGGCGAGCTACAGCACGACGCGTGATCCCGACCCTCCAAAGTATGCTCGGCATGCGCCGGACACCGGCATCGATTTCCTCAAAAGCGCCGCCTGGCTCGATATCGGCCTCGACTACCGCTTCCGCTACGAATACCGCGATGACGACCTGCGCCGTGCCCAAGGCGGTCTCGATGATCCCTTTCTGCATCGCACGCGGGCCTACATCGGCATTCATGACCTGCTCGATCCGTTCCGCTTTGCCGTCGAGATGCAGGACTCGCGCCGCTATCACAGCCGCTATCCGCGGGATAACCGCGATGTGAATGAGTTTGAGTTCATCCGGCTGTATGCCGAGCTCTACTTCAAGGACCTGCTGCCGCGGGATGCGCTGGGCAATGCCCGCCCGGTGAGCCTGCGCTACGGCATTCACAACTTCGAATTCCTCGACCGCCGCCTCATCGGCAACAACCAATGGCGCAACACCGCAAACACCTTCCAAGGCTTTCACGGCACCATCGGGCAGGAGGCCAATGACTGGCATATCGACCTCCTCGCCGTGCAGGCGCTGAACCGCTCGCTCTACGAGTGGGATCGCCCGGTGGAGCAACAGTGGATGTATGCCATGATCGGTCACTGGCGTGGCTGGGGCGAGGCGATGACGCTGGAGCCTTACTACCTCGCTTTGAGCCAAAGCGCCTACGCAGGTGTGGCCGAGCGTCTGGTGCATTCGCCGGGCCTTCGAGCCTATGGCAAGGTCAGCGGCAGCAGCTTTGACTATGATTTGAGCTACACGAATCAATTCGGCCGCAACGGCGCCCGCACCGTGCGTGCCTGGGCTGCCACGGCGGAGATTGGTTACACCTTGTCGCATCCGTGGAAGCCACGCGTGAGCCTGTTTTACGGTCAAGCGACCGGTGACCGCGATCCGAATGACAACACAGACAACCGCTTCGAGCGCTTCTTCGGCTTCAGCAGGCCTTGGTCGGCCAATGACTACATCGTGTATGAAAACATCCGGGCGCCGAAACTGCGCATCGAGCTCACGCCGCGGAAGAATCTGCGCATCGACTTTGGCTACAGTTGGTATTGGCTCGACAGCGCCACCGATCGCCTGGCCGCGGAAAACAACGCCCGCGACCGCACGGGAGCCAGCGGCAGCAACGTCGGCCATGAGTTCGACATCCGCGCCCGCTGGCAGATCAACAAGAAGGTCGAAACGACGCTCGGCTATGCCCGTTTCCTGCCCGGAGGCTTCGTCGAGCGCCAAGTCCGCGGCGGCGACACGGACTTCGCGTATCTCGAGGTGAGTGTGAACGCGTTTTGATCAATCGGTCGAAGCGGTCTTCTTTGGCGTCCAAAGCTTCCAGACAGGGAAAAGGCTGCTCTCGGTGTACTCGGCTGCGGTGGTGGCTCGTTCCTGGATCGCGACGTAGTCAGACTGGTTGTTGGCCATTCTTTGGAAGTTTTCCGCCTGTTCGAAAAGCTTCTGGTAGGCATCCTTTGCCACACCAGCCTCCGTCCTGAGCTTTTCGTGCTCGGCGAGCAACTTGCCAGACTCCAGGGCATCGTATCTTTTGACCTCCATCTGTTTTGCCAAGCGCTGCTGCTTGCGTTCAAGGGAAGCAATCATGGCCTGCATCTCTTCTTTAATCTGCACCATCGTCGATTGAAGGAGATGCTTTGCCCGCGAAATCTTGTCATCCAGCGCAACCACCTCAGGGTGGCTGCTGGATCGCGATTTCAGCAGGAACTCGCGTTCGCTGTTGAGGACAAAAAGCTCCGCCTTGGTCTTTGAATAAAGCGTTTCCATCTCGCTGCCGAAGCCTGCAGTGACAAACGAGGAACCCGATTTGCCTTCCGCGGCCGGAGGTAACTGTTCAAGCAGCTGTTTCAATTCAGACGTCTTGTTTTGAAGGTCGTCCATCTCGCCACGCACGCGTGAGAGATCTTTTGCGAGATCATTTTGCTCGTTCGTCAGCGTCACGAAGTTGCTACTTCGTTGAAACTTCTCCAGCAGGTCCGCCTTCTCCTCCATCACCTTGTGTTTAATCACGACTTCTTGCAGGAAGGTGCTCAGCACCTTGCCTTGGGACTGTTCTCGGATGGCCGCACGGAAAGCGATGAACTCATCAAGCAGGGCGTTGAGGAAGGTCTGCGTGTATTTCGGCTCGTCACCGGTCGCGAGGATGGTGAAGATGGCACTGCCTTTGGTCTGGGCCACGCGGATTTCGACCTCAGGGGTTTTCTTTTTGAACTCAGGATACAGCGCACTGACGCGCTCACGGGCTCTTCGCTGCATTTCCGAGCTCTCGATGGTCTCGATGATCGTGCCGTAAAAGTCTCCGAGCTGCTCCTGCCATTGCAGTTCACCGTTCGCCACCATGCGGCCGCCTGCAACGAGCTTGGCGAGACTGCGAAACACGGGCTTTTTCGGTGTGAACTCGAAGGTCGTGGCCACAAGCACGGCGAGGGCGATGCCGAGGAAGGCCATCAAAACCATCGCGCCGAGGCCGATGCGGCCGCGCCAGCGGTTTGCACGCAAAAGCGCTTCCACGCGCTGCTTCACTTCACCACCGCCAAACATCGTTCCTCTGTCGGGTTGGTTTAGTTCAGCACCCAATTCAAAACGTCTTGGCAAATCTGGATTAGCAAGGAATGTAGCACCAAACGAAATGAGTTTTGCGATACCTTTCTCCAATTCCGCTTCTGCTGTTTCTTTAGTGTAAGCGGTGTTTGCGATAAGTGTGTTGTGTGAAAGTTTGCCAAACAATTCAATTTCATCGTCTTTCGGGTAGTGTGGTAACAATGGAAACATTGGACTGCGTTTCATTAATTCCACAAAGGCAAAATCCATTTTATTAAGTTCTTCAATTAAGTAAGTGAAAGTTTCAATCGGGTCGTCCAACACTATTGATGCAT
>CALMTT010000700.1 GCA_937872615.1 uncultured Verrucomicrobiaceae bacterium
AGATCCACACCATCATCGGCGCCGGTGCCGCAAGCGGCGGCACGCTCGATGCGTCAGGAACTGGAGCCATCCAGTTTACAGGGATCAACGCGGTTACGTTTGGCGGGGCCGCAAGTGCCCGCACCATCACTCTCACTGGGACCAATACAGGCGCTAACACTCTTGTCCCCGCGCTCGGCGATGTCAGCACCACGTTCAAGACCTCACTAGTGAAAAACGGCGCTGGCACTTGGGTGCTCGCGCCAGCGAATGGCCGCACCGGACTCCCCGGGGTGATCGACGGAACCGCCGTCATCCAAGGGGATGCTTCGGGACTCATCATCAATCAAGCGATCACAGGTGCAGGAATCAAACCCGGCTCATTTGTGACCGCCATTGCACCCGATCTCCAGAGCTTCACGATCAACCAGGCTTCTGACCCGCTGGCTCCAGCCGAATCGCTGAACATCGCCAGTGCTGCCCATGGCTACACAGCGGCCAACATTGGACTGAAAACCGACGCCACGGGAGCCCCTGACCCGGATGGGGATTACACCATCTCCGCTATCGTGGATGCCGATAATTTTACCATTCTCAAACCTGCGGAGACGAGCCGGTCGATCGCGTTCAACACAGCGGCGGGTAACGGATACACCGGTGTCACGACTCTTAACGCCGGTGTGCTCAGCGTGAGTGAATTGCAAAACGGCGGCCTTGCGAGCCCGATTGGAGCTTCTCCCGCCGCTGCGGCCAACCTTGTCTTCAATGGCGGCACCCTTCGCTATACAGGAACAGGTTCGACCACGAACCGGATGTTTACACTGAACGCTGGTGCCACCGCTGGCACAATCGACGCCTCTGGCACGGGAGCGTTGGTTCTTTCCGGCACCGGAGCCCTCACCTATGGCGGAAGTGGTGCCCGCACCTTGACGCTCACGGGAACAAGCAATGCTGCCCTGACGAACGTGATCTCGGCCACGATCGCCAATGGAAGCGGTGGAGTGACATCGGTCGTCAAGTCCGGCAGCAACACATGGCGTCTGGCGGCCACCAATAGCAGCTACACGGGTTCCTCCACGATCACCGGCGGAGTGCTCAACGTCTCAGTCATTACAAACGGGGGCTCCGCGAGCAGCATCGGTCAGTCAACCAATGCCGCAACCAGCTTGGTCATGGACGGCGGTATTCTGCGATATGTGGGCACGGGCAATACATCGAACCGCCTGTTTACCATCGGCTCAAATGGCGGTGGTATCGAATCGTCCGGCACAGGTGCTCTTAACCTGAATTCCACCGGATCGGCGGGCTTTGTGGGAACAGGAGCGCGTGTTTTCACCCTGGGTGGTACAAACACCGCGGCGAACATTCTTGCGGCTGTGATTGGCGATGGCACGGGAGGCGCCACATCCTTGGTCAAGGACGGAACAGGAAACTGGAACTTGAACGGCGCCAATACCTACACCGGCACCACGACGATTAATGGCGGTAATCTCATGGTTGGGGCTGCGACCGGCAGCTCACGCACTGGGACAGGAGCGACGATTGTCAATTCGGGAGGTGTTCTGTCCGGTGTGGGCACGATCAACGGCACGGCTGGCACTGCAGGCGCTCTGTTCGCCAACGGAACGCCTCATGTGGTAAATGCCGGCGGCACCTTGTCTCCCGGCGCCGGTTTTGGGACCAACCGTGGCACCCTTACATTTAATGGCAATCTACTACTTTCGGATGGCGCTGCTGTTGAATTTGGCATTGCAGGCAAAACAGCCAATGATCCCGGGATTCAGCTGGCCTTGAATACGGGCACTTACGACACGTTGGGAGGATATCGGGACATCTCGTTCGGAGCATGGAACTCAACTGTGATTCCCGCAAATGCCCATGATTCGCTGACGGTAAATGGTCAAATCACACTTGGCCGGGCTACCATTACTTTGGTTGATATAGGAAATTATTTGGCCCAAGCAGGTGTTGCTGGAAGAGCTCAAGTAGGCGACTACTTCGACCTCGGCGACTGGGGGGCGCTTGGTTCATTGTCCACATTTGACGCCGGACAGAATTACCGCACAGGGGGGGCTGGCGGCGGAAACTTGGTCCTTCCGAGCTTGGGGGGGAATCTGGTTTACGATGTGAGCTTGTTCGCAAGCGAGGGCATCATCACGATCGTCACAGTGCCTACTGCCATCCCTGTACTGGTAAGTGCTTACAACGTTCAGGGCTCTTCCTCTTGGAACGTCAATTCAAATTGGCTGCCCACTTCTGCCATGCCAAATTCGATTGGCGCTCTTGTAAACCTCACGAACAACATCACCTCGAACACGGATGTGTCACTTAATGGAGACCGCACCGTGGGCATCATGACAATTGGCGACCGGGATAACACTCATCGCTTCCAGATTCAGCAAGGCAGTGGATCCGGGCGACTCATTTTTGACAATGGAAATTATGGGGCCTCCTTGCTGAGCAAGGTTCATGCTAATAGCGGCAATGCTGTTGACGTGATTTCCGCTCCAATTTTGCTGAGGAATAACCTCATGATCAACGTCAATCCTGGCGGCACCGGAGCACGTCTAAATATGGCTGGAAGCATCGCACAGGAGCCTGGCAGCAGTCTTGGTGTCATTTACATGGGGGATGCACGTTACGAACTCACTGGAACTGATGTAAACACATATACCGGTCCCACTGTAGTGTGGCATCGTGGAGTTGGGAGAAATGCAACGACTGAGCCCAATCTCATTTTGAACCGTAACACGCCCAATGCAGCGGTGCCAGGTGACTTGGTGATCGGCAATCGCTCAACCGGAGGAATAGGCAATGTGATGGTTCATCTGGCGCAGTCGGATCAGATTGCGGACACCGGAGTAATCCGATTTGATGCGGGTACGGGTGCCTTCGCTACTGGCAACGGTGGCAACAATTCCTATTTCAAGCTGCTTGGATTCAATGAAACTGTGGCGGGCATCGAAGACTTCACCTCCAGTGGCGTGATCGAGAACATGGAAGGTGAGAGCCAGACGACGGCAAGCACCCTGACGCTGCAAACGCTGGCTGGGCAGACCTCATTCTTCAACGGGTTTATACGTGATCGTGCCAACAATACGGGCAGCGGCACTTTGAACTTGATCATCTCCGGAAGCGGTACGCAGGTCCTTTCAGGAGGAAACATCAGTTTCAGCGGTTCCACCACCATCAATTCCGGAGCAACGTTGGTCTTGGAGCGCACCACTGCTTACGGAAACGGGGTTGGAGGAGCGGCCGCTACCCAACTCGGGGATCGATCGATCACCAACAATGGCACCCTTCAACTTCAAATCGAGAATGGTGGGACTTGGACTTTCAATCGCGCTGTAACTGGAACAGGCGGGCTGACACGTTTCGGGAATGGCACTCTTAATTTGAGTGCAGCAATGTCAGTAGGAGCTGGAGTCAGGATCATTGATGGATTCACTTCCAACGCTGCCACCAACATCAACTCTGCCATGACGGTGACTAATGGAGGATTCTACATCAGGGGGATTCAAAATCTAAGCACCGTGAACTGGAATTCTGCTGTGAACGTGCAGGCCGGTGGTCTAACGATTGTTGGTTCCGGAGACAATGTGACGAATGGTGCCATCCTCAATGTCACGGCCTCCAGCGCGGTCACTGGAGCGGTGGATGTCCGGGCTGGTGATTTGCGCTTGTCGGGAGCGAACGGAAAGATCACCGGTGTCACATCATTGCGAGTGGGTGGAAGTGGCAGTTCCGCTGGCGGTGTGGCGGGTGACCAGCAGGGCCTGAATTTGATTAATACCGAGAGCGCAAACAGCGCGGACAGCGCAAACAACACGGACCGTATTCCCGATTCTGCCCCAATCACCTTGGATGCTGGCCGGGTGGCATTGAGCGGAACTGGGACTGGGACGCAAGCATTTTCGGAAACCTTGGGTGTCCTGTCACTTGCAGGCGGATCAAACCTCGCGTTTGCACAGAAGATTAACGCAGGTTCCACTGCTTTGACATTCCAAGGACTTGGAACAAGGGCCCAAGGTGCCACTATGGTATTTGATACGGTTGTTTCAGGAACCGCCACTGGTGCCACCATTGGATTCTCCAGTGCCCCGGCTAATAATCCCGCTGGTATCTTGGGTGGATGGGCCATCGTTTCCACAAGCCGTGACGTGAGCGGCACGCAGACGCAGTTCCGTGAATGGGCGACGATTTCAGGCGGACTTGTGACTCCGCTCTCGTCTTACGAGACAGGTGGAGAGGCTGCTTGGGGTTCGTTGGACAACGTCAAGCTTTCCGGAGGTAATCAAACGCTAAGCGCCAGCAGAGACATCCACTCTTTGAACATTCAGGACGCAGGCGGGAGGACCTTGGTTATTAACCCGCAGACATCGAATACCCTGCGGACACTGACAATCAATAGCGGGGGTATTATTGCGACTCGTGCCACCCATACCATCACGGGCGGGATTTTGACTGCCGGCACTTACACTGGCTCCGCCAGTCCCTACGAACTCATGTTCCATCTGCCAACAAACCAGTTGAACATAAACAGTGTCATTGCCAACAACGGGGCTAATGCAGTTTCTGTCACCAAGACTGGAAACAGTGTGTTGGTGCTCAGCCCGCAAGTGGTCATTAGTTCGTCTCTCACGCCCACCAATGCTACGGTCACGCTCGCAAGTTCTCATTTGACCACGGAGGTCGAGGTGGGAGCTCTAGTCAGTGCCCCGGCAAACGCGGGCATACCTGCTGGTACTGTTGTGGTGGCGGTTCTGAGCCCGACGCAATTTGTCCTTTCAAATGCGCCGACAGGATCTGGCACGGTCAATTTGACACTGACCCGTCAGAATACCTACTCGGGGCGGACCACGATTAATGAAGGGACATTGCAGATCTCAAGTGAATCTGCACTAGGTGTCGCTCCAACGTCCTTTGTTGCCGATCAACTGGTGGTCAACGGGGGCATCCTGCGCGCGAGCACAGATTTAGAGATTATTGACGCGAACAGAGGCATTCAAATCGGTGTTGCCGATGGCTTGTTCCGCGCGAGGCCTCGATTGAAGATACTGACACTCAACCCCGAAAATTCCAACTAACCGTTACTAAAAGGGCTGCCATATCGGGTGTTTGCGTAA
>CALMTT010000701.1 GCA_937872615.1 uncultured Verrucomicrobiaceae bacterium
CCTCGACGTAGCGGCCCAACGGGAAACTCGTGCTGACGTTCGGGCCGTATTGCGACGCAGTGAGCGTGGTGCGACCCTGCGCGCGTTGTGCCCACGGCGCGAGCGTGGTGCGACCGGTGGCGCTGAGATTCGCCGTGCCGTATTGGCCGTTGCGCAACACAAAGCCGGACACCATGCGCCGCACGCCGCTGTTGGGATCGAGTGGTGATGAGTAGCCGTAGGGTCCGTAAACCGGAATGCCATCCGCGGCCCAGCCGAGGATCGGCGAGTGTTTTGTCACCGGCGCGGTGCTTTCGGTGTAGCGATTGGTCGTGGCATTGTAATCGACATGATCACCGAGCTGAAAGCGCAGGCCGATGGGATGCGCGTGGTAGTGGTAGTTGTTTCCCGCCTGATGCGCGAGTGCGGGATCGAAGGTGATGCCTTCGTTGTGGTAGCCGTCACGGTTCCAGATGCCATCACCGGTGAGCCCATTGACAGGCGTGGCGTCGGTCGCGCTCGCATTGACGTAGGAAAAGGCATCCCGGCTGTCAAAGATGGACACGCCATTGACCATGCGCCCTGTGGCACCGAGTCCGGTGCTGGTCTTCGTGCCGGGAATGACCGGCGTGCGGGGGATGCGATAGAGCACGGCGGTGTTGGAGGGAAAGTTCGGGAAGTTCTGCGTCTTCGCCGCATCGAGATACCACGGTCCCATGACGTGACTGGCCAGACCCGTGGCACGAATGTAAACCCAGCTCGCCGAGTAAACGACCTCGCTCACACCTGCATAAGTGGGACTGCTTTGCACACCGGTGCCCCGGCTCCAGGTGGTGGAGGTCGTGCCGGCTGTCTCCGCGGCGGTTGACTGATAAAGGCGTGCATACTGGCCGGAATCGGCGGTGAACCAGGAACTGAGCTGGGGATCAGCCTGCAACAGGCTGGCGGAGGCGAGCAGGAGCAAAAGAGGGCGCGTATTCATGGTGGGTGCCGGTGATGCATCACATGAATGCTTTCAACATGAACGGGCTCCGAGGTTGAAGATGAATTCGCGTTTATTTTGAGCCCTCGGGCCTCGTATGGGGAGGTGCCATGAAGCCCGCTCTCGTCTCTCGCCGCCATCTTCTGACCACCGGCACCGCCTTCGCTGCCACGCGTCTGCTTTCGGCGGTGCCATCAGCCACACGAAAAGCCGCCATCATCGGCCACACCGGGGCAGGGGACTACGGTCATGGCATCGAGAAGATCTTCCAAGGCATGCCCGATGTCTCCGTGGTGGCCGTGGCGGACCCGGTCGAGGCGGGGCGGGCCAAGGCGATGGCGTCCAGCGGAGCCGCGAAAGGCTATGCGGACTACCGCGAGATGCTCGCGAAGGAAAAACCGGAACTCGTGGCCATCGCGCCGCGTTGGGCCACGGAGCACCACGACATGGCCATCGTCGCCTTGGAGGCAGGAGCGCACGTGTATCTCGAAAAGCCCTTCACCATCACGCTGAAGGAAGGCGATGCCATTTTGAACCTCGCGCGGCAAAAAGGCCTCCGCGTGGCCGTGGCCCATGTCACCCGCATGGCACCTGCTGTGCGTCGTTTGGAAAAAGCGCTGCGTGAGGGCCTCATCGGCGATGTGCTCGAAATTCACACCATCGGCAAAATGGACTCACGAGCCGGCGGGCAGGACATGATGGTGCTCGGCCTGCATGTCTTCGATCTCGCCCGTTTGTTCGCGGGCGATGTCGAGTGGTGCCAGGCAAGCATCCGCCTTCAAGGACGCCCCGCGGTGCTCGCCGATGCCAAAGAATCGCCTTCCGACAAAGTCGGTCCGGTGGTGGGTGATGACATCTTTGCTCATTTCGCGATGAAATCGGGCATCAACGTCACTTTCCGCAGTCGCGTGGGCCTCGAAAAGGCCGCGGGTCCGTTTGGCATGGAGATCATCGGCACCAAAGGCATCGTGCGGCTGAACTCCGGCTTCGCTCCCGGCATCTCGCTGCTGCCGAATCCAGATCGCGAGGCCACGACACGTGTCGAGAACTGGCAAACCTGGACCGGCGGTGTCGATCCCGCCACGGAGACCACCTTTGAAGGCCTCACCGACTACGACGCATCTCACCGTCGAGCCGTTCGCGACTGGCTTGATGCCATCCGTGACTCACGTGAGCCGCTCGCGTCCGGCGAACGCGCCCTCAAAGCCATCGAAATGGCCCACGGAATCTTCACCGCGGGCCTGAGTGGCGAGCGAGTGGCCTTCCCGCTGGTGAGGCGGACGCATCCGCTCATCGCGTGAGGCTCACATCACCACGAATAATGCACCGTGTAGGTGATGACGCGTTCTTCGTCCGGCTTCAGTGGAATGCGGAACTCGATGGTTTGCGCGTCCGTCTTCGCATGCGGATGGCTGCTTTCTTTGATGTCCCAGTTCGTCCAGCGGTAGAGATGCTCGACGACGCGGATCTCGACGGCCTCGTCCTTCTTGTGATTGCGCACCTTGATCTCGAAGGACTCGTCCATCCAGTTGTTGCTGCTGTCCATGCGGTAGTTCGTGCGCTTCCGCTCGCCGGCGAGGTCGAAGGCATTGCCGGTGTAGAGGCGCAGCGTCTCGTCTCGTGCGGTGTGGTCGATCACATCCTCGCCCGTAAATTGCAGGCGGCCTTCGTCATCCTGGCGGTAGAAGCGCACTTTGCCCTTCGGCAAGGGCATGCCGAGCTTGTTTGACTCGCTATTTTTGATCTCACGCATCACCCAGACCTTCGGATTGCTTTGCGTGCCGTAGTTTTGATCCTGGCGGATGTTCTCGTAGTTCCATCCACGGTAGCGATTCTGGTCGATAGAGACGCCGTCGTAGATGTAAAGGCGTTCCGATTTCACGCCGGAGGCCCGCACAAACTCCACCTGCTTTGTCTCGCGGTCATGCACGGTTGTGGCAAGCGGCAGCGAGTAAAGGTGATACTCGTCGAAGGCTTTTTCGGTGACGGCGGGGGCTGAGGCGGCTAGAGCTCCAGCAGTCACGAAATTCATCATTTCGCTTCTTCTATAGCTTTCGCCTTCCTGCACCTTCGCCACATCCCCTGCGATGAGCTGGATTTTGGCGTTTTGGAAGGTCTTGCCGCTTTGGTTGTCGATCGTCACCCAGCCGCTGAGGTCCATCACATCGCCTTTCTCGGGAGCCACGACATTGTAGTCCGATTCCCAGCTCATGCCGCCGGTGACGTAGCAGAGCTCCGCGTTCAGTTTGGCCGGTTTCTCCGCATGAATGCGCCAGTCGAGCGTGGGTTTCAGAATGGTGTCATCCGCCAGGGCAGGGAAGCGTGGCTCGCCGGGCAGGGAGAACTGCAACTGGCCGTCCACCTCGATCACCGGCTGCGCGGTGCCGCCATTTCCATAAGCCATGTAGCTTTGGCTCATCGAGTAACGCTGACCATAGCGCTGCATCGCGGCCTGGCTGTGGGCCTGGTAGCCGCTGCGGATGATTTTGCCCCGCACGATGCGGTCGGGCTTGTTCGTCTCCTTCACGAAGAAGTCGATCTCCTTGCCTTCATTCAGGCTGAGCAGCAAACCGGACGAAACCGGATCGGCACGGTAGTTTTGCTCGAGGATGCTCAGTTTGATGCCGGACTTCGGATCGCGCAGAATGACGGAATCGGGCTCCAGATGCGCGGTGGTGTCCGCAAAGCGGATCTGATTGATGCCTTCCTTCAAATCGAGCGGCACCACGTCCCGGACGACGCCGAAGTTTTGGTTGTAGATCGTGAGGGAAACCTCCGCGTGGCTGGCGGCCAGCATGGAGGCGAGGGCGAGTAGAAGGCGAGTTTTCATGACATGTGAAGTTTGATGGCCCGGTTTGCCGCTGGCCAGTCAATGTTCTGTAAAGTTCTCACGCCGATGCCCGGCATTTCTTGGGGTCAATAGCCCTCGGTGGCCTCGCTGAAGGTCCACGGCGCTTGATAGGGACCGGTGCGTTCCTTTTCGAGCTGGCGCACGAGGTCGTTCAGCAATGCGGAGGCACCGAAGCGGTAGCGGCGGTTGTTCAGCCATTCATCGCCGAGGGTCTCTTTGACGGCGACGAGGAAATGCAGCGCCTGTTTCGCGGTGCGGATGCCGCCGGCAGGCTTCATCGCGATGGGCACACCGGTGGCGAGGAAGTGATCGCGGATGGCCTCGATCATCACCTGATTGTTTCCGAGCGTGGCATTCGACGAGGTTTTGCCCGTGCTCGTCTTGATGAAATCATTCGGGCGGATCACGCGCATGGCGAGGAAGCTGGCGGCGCGGATGTTGTCGTAGGTTTCGAGCTCGCTGACTTCGAGGATGACCTTCAGCGTGGCCTGGCCGCAGGCCTCGACCACCGCGGCGATCTCGTCCTGCATGCGGCCAAACTCGCCTGCGAGGAAGGCTCCGCGATTGATGACCATGTCGATCTCGTCCGCGCCGTCGTTCACGGCGGCGGCGACCTCGGCGAGGCGCGTTTTGAGCGGCGCTTGGCCACTTGGGAAGGCGGTGGCGACAGAGGCGATCTTCACGCTGGTGCCGCCGACGTGCTTTTTGGCATGCTTCACCATCGCGGGATACACACAAACCGCCGCGGTCGGCGGAATGTCGCCCTCATCATGCGGCGTGAGCGCCTTTTGGCAAAGTGACGCGACTTTGCCAGGCGTGTCCTTGCCCTCCAGCGTGGTCAAATCGACCATCGACACAGCCAGGCGGAGGCCGAAGACCTTCGACTTCTTCTTGAGGCTGCGGGTGGTGAACTTCGCCACACGCTCCTCGATGCCGACGTGATCGACGGTGCCGATTTCATCAAACAAACGGCGGAGACTGGCGGGCGCTTTGGCGGCGGACATGGGCGCGATGTTCTTCGGAGGCAGGGCAGACTGTCAAGACGCCAATTTTCGTGGATCGCATTTCATCCAGCGAGCGTAAGGTAAGGCACCATGAGCTCCGCGATCCCCCAAGTCTATGACTCGCCCGTTTTCCGCATGGCCTGCCAGCAATTCGATCTGGTGGCCGATTTCCTCGACATCCCCGCCTCGGCCCGTGACCGGCTGAAGTTTCCGAAGCGCAGCGTGAGCGTCTCCATGCCGGTGCGGCGGGATGACGGCAGTGTGACCACCTTCATGGGCTACCGTGTGCAGCATCATCTCACACTCGGACCAACGAAGGGCGGCATCCGCTTTCACCCGGATGTGACGCTCGGCGAAGTGGCCGCGCTGGCGATGTGGATGAGCTGGAAGTGCGCCCTGACCGGCCTGCCCTATGGCGGCGCGAAGGGCGGCGTGTGCGTGAATCCCCGCGAACTCTCCACGACTGAACTGGAGCGTCTCACGCGTCGCTACACGCAGGAGTTGATCCCCTTTATCGGCCCCCAGATCGACATTCCCGCGCCGGACATGGGCACGAATGAGCAGACGATGGCGTGGATCATGGACACCTACTCGCTGCAAAGCGGTCACTGCGTGCCTGCGGTCGTCACCGGCAAGCCCGTGGGGCTCGGCGGCTCTCTCGGGCGTCGTGAGGCCACCGGCCGCGGCGTGGCGTATCTCGTTTCGCGTGCCATGGACACGCTTGGCATCTCGGCGAATGGAGCAACGGCCGTGGTGCAAGGCTATGGCAATGTCGGCGGCATCGCCGCGAGCACGATGGCGCGTCAGGGCATCAAGATCATCGCGGTGAGCGATGCGTATGGCGGTCTCTACAATCCGAAGGGCATCGACCTCGCGAAGCTGGACGAGCATGTGGCGAAGACACGCAGCGTGGTCGGCTTCGAGGGCGCGGAAGCGATTTCGAACGAACAACTGCTGGTGACGCCCTGCGATGTGCTCGTTCCTGCGGCCATGGAGCGGCAGATCACGGCGGAGAACGCCGCGAAGATCCAGTGCCGCATCCTTGCCGAAGGTGCCAACGGGCCCACGACGCCGGAGGCGGATGCGATCATCGCGCAGCGCCCGGAGATTTTCGTGATCCCGGACATCCTGTGCAATGCCGGCGGGGTGGTGGTGAGCTACTTCGAGTGGGTGCAGGACCTGCAAAGCTTCTTCTGGGACGAGGGCGAGGTCATGAGCAAGCTCTACCGCATCCTCGAGCAGGCCTTTGTGCAGACGGTGAACTTCGCGAAGAAGCGGAACATCGGCATGCGCTTCGCCGCGCTCAGCCTGGGCATCCAGCGGGTGCATGAGGCGAAGCAGATGCGCGGTCTCTTCCCGTGATTGCGAGTTCCGGCACATGCTCTTCGTATGAGGAGCATGCTCCGCCTTCTCTTTCTCTCTCTCGCCGCCTCCACCGCCCTCGCCGAGGACTGGCCGCAGTTCATGTTCAATGCCGCGCACAGCGGCAACGCGGCACAAATCGACCTCGATGTCGAGAAACTCGGCCTGCAAGGCGCGGTGGCGATGACGGATGGCATTTACACCTCGCCAGTCGTCGCGAGTGGCAAAGTGTATGTCGTCGATGGATCGGGTTGCGCGGCTTGTTTTGATGCGAAGACGCTCAAAGAGGTCTGGCGCTTCCAAAGCAAGGGGGGGAAGCAAAACGTGAACAACGTCAGTTCGCCTGCCATCGCGGGAAAATGGCTGCATTTCGGCACGACGGCGGGAATCTACTATGTGCTGGATCGTGACAGCGGTGCCGTGGTGGCGGAGATCGACTGCGGCGAGCCGATTTTCAGCACGCCGGTCGTGGCGAAGGATCGCGTGTATGTGGCCACGCTCGGGGCGCAGGTGCTGGCGATGACGTTTGAAGGCAAACAGCTCTGGAAATGGGATTTCGTGAAGGAAGTCGTCGGCTTCGATGGCAACCGCTGGAGCGGCGAGTCCTGGGCCGCGTTTTGCGAGAAGCGCATGCTCGCCACGCTCAAACCCGGCACCAAGCCTACCTCCAGCGATGGCCGTGTGACGTGGAAGGATCACTTCGTCTGCTCGCGGGACATCTGTCTCATCAAAAACAACATCGTCGTCATCCCCGCCGGTGGTCGCACGCTCTTCCTCGAAGACACCGGCGCAGCGCCGAAGCTCAAAGCCACCGGCGAGATCCCTGAATGGTCCGGCAAAGAATTCCCCGCCACCTTCGGCCAAAGCGCGGACGACGACGGCAATGTCTATGTCCAATGGCACCGCCGCGACAACGCAGGCCGCGTGGACATCATGCGCCTCGAAGGCGACACTCTGAAAACCGGCGACTTCGTCCCAGGCACCGACACGAACATTCGCATGGATGGCCTGCTGAGCTTTTCGCCCGTGGCGATTCGCGGGAGTGAGGTCTTCCGTGTGAAGCCGGAGAGCGGAAGAGGATTGATCCGTCACGACATAGCAAACAAGGAATCGGAAGTCTTCGAAGACCAAGGTGCCATCGCGCCGCCTGTTCTAACAAAGACTGATATTGTCTTCGGTGGACTGGATGGTCGGCTATATTTCGTCACTATGAACGGAGGAGTTTCTATCGGCAAACCCCTTGGTGCCAACTCGGCAGAGTCCAGATCGGCAATAACAGCTCCTGTCGCTATTGCTGATGGCCGGGTCTTCGCAGCATCTGAGGATGGCTGTCTCTACATGCTTGCAGCGAATGAGAACTCACCGCAGCCTAAAACCCGCATCGGTGTTCCTTCCATTCGCTCCCCGCTTACCGGCAAACTCGCTGATGCGAAATACGACTGGTACACCAACTACGGCAACTTCGCGGGCCAGAACTCGAACAACCAAGACCTCGCACCACCACTGCGCATGCGCTGGGCACGGCGTCTCGAAGGCACGGTGAAGCATCTTCCGGTTTGCGGTGGCGGGCGGATGTACACGCACACGGCGGAGGGCCAGATCATCGCATGTGAGCAGGACACGGGGCGTTTGCTGTGGCGGAAGTGGTTTCCGGATGTGTATCTGAGCTTCACCTCGCCGCTTTACATCGACGGCAAGCTGCTGGTGCCGCAGGCGGGCATGAAGAAGTCGTTTGTGCGCTGTCTGGATGCCGCGACGGGCAATCTACTCTGGGAAGCGCCCTTCACTGGCAGTCCGAGCTGGAGTCGGCAGTTCCCGCCGGTCGTTTCAGGCAAGGTGGCGATCTATGCGAGTGGCAGCGGCGACTACGCGCCGCAGGGCAGCGAGAAGCCTTACACCTTTGGCGGCACGCCCGTGGTGCCTGCGGACGGCAGCGAGGTGATGAGCTTCATCTACTCGAACGACAACCCGTATTACCCGAAGAACCATCATCCTCGCCTTTGGGCCTGGGATTTGGACACTGGCAAGGTCGTGTGGGAGAAGGATTTCTTTGAGTTCGGTCGCGGTGGCAATGACTGCGGCATCTGCGTGCTCGATGGGAAGCTCTACTACAGCGTCTTCTTCGGCTACGATGCCGAAACGAAGCGTCGCCGAGGCCTGCCGGTCGAAAACAACGGCCTCACCTGCTGCATCGATCCCGCGAGCGGCAAAGTGCTGTGGCAGACGAATGAATACTACGTCACCTCCAAGTGCACGCTCAGCGCCCGCGATGGGAAGCTCTACATCGGCGGCTACAACAAGGCGAACGCCAGCACCGAAGACCGCCATGTGTGGTGCCTCGACGCGAACACCGGCAAACTCGTGTGGAAGAGCGACGCCGTGACCTCCGCGCTCAACGTGGTGAGCGTGGGCGAGAAGTTCATGTTCTCCAATGCGCTGCGTGGCAAAGGCAACGTCTTCGACAGCGCCACCGGAAAGGTGGTTTACAGCATCCAGACCAACTACGCCTGCTGCCGCTTCACCATGAGCGAGCCGTATGTGCTCGGCGCGAACATGGACATGATCGACCTCTCCCAAGACGGCAAACTCGTCTCCACCGGCCCCGCCATCGACTCGCGAGAGTGCCTCGGTGCCGTGGTGAGCAATGGGCGCATCTTTTACACCTCACAAGCCAGCGGCTTCATCGTCTCGCAGACGTATGGACCGGAGTCGAAGGACTTGCCGCCCGCGTGGGAGGTGCGGGTTACGAAATAGTGGTTCTGGTAGCAGATCACGCTGAAGCATTGAATGAAGGTCCAGATCGACAAAAGGCGCGAAAAATGGCGGCGCAGCCTGAAAGCCTCTCGCAGTGAGAGGATCAAAGTGTTGATCGAACGCCTCTACATTCATTCCGAGTCCGATTTGCCTCCAGGAGCTATTCCAGCGCGTCCTTATCTCCAGAATCCTGAATGCGGGTCCATGTGGGGTTACACACGTGCTTACTATGAAGACAAGACGTTTGTGTGTGTCGACTGCCACAACCAGGTGCGTTGGTCAGCTGAGGATCAAGCTTGGGCATACGAGGTCGTCGGAATTCCGGCGATCAGCGATCTCAAGCGATGCACTTCGTGTCGAATCGCTTTTGAAAAGAAGCGAGATGAGGACGTGAAGAGGATGCACGCAGCCCAAGCGATGAGGCAATCGAAGCAAATGCCACGTTGACCATGGTTTTATAAAACTTGGGGCCGGACAGCAAAAATGCTGCTCCGGCCCCAATAAGATTGGTGGGCCTGTTTACTTCGCGTGCAGCACCCCGCGCATGATGATGCCGTGGCCGGGGAAGCTGCAAACAAACGGGTAATCACCGGCGCTGGGGAGGGTGAACTCGAGGGTTTCCTCTTTGCTCATGTCCAGCAGCTTGGTGTGGTGGAGGACGTCGTCGCTGGCGGGGATGAAGCCTTTTTCGAAGCCGGCGGCGCCCATGACGATGGCGGCGTTCATCACGGCGTCGGCTTTGCCGGGCTTGGTGATGAGGAGGTTGTGCGGCATCACGTCGGTGTTGGCGAAGGTGAGCTTGATCTTCTTGCCGGCCTTCACGTTGAGCTCCTTCACGTCATACATGAGGCGCTCGCGGATGGTGCCGATGCGGATGGTGGTCAGCTCAGGTGTGTCGCTGAGGATGCCGGACTTCTGGGCTTTTTCCTCGGCCTCACCGGCGATGACGCCGCCTTTGGTGCTGGCTTCGACGTTGAACCAGAGGTGCTGGACGACGTTGGCGGCGTTACGGGCGTGTAGTTCGGGGGATTTCTGCACGGAGGCGAGCAGCGCGGT
>CALMTT010000702.1 GCA_937872615.1 uncultured Verrucomicrobiaceae bacterium
TGATCGCCAGCATCTTGGCTTCGCGGTTGATCATGGAGATCTCGCCGATCTTGGCGCCGGCCACCTTCGACAGGCGCTCCGACAGCTCCAGGATACGCTCGGGAACCAGACTGCCTTCCGCCTCGGCCACGCCGCACTCCAGGGGGCCGGACAGCCCCCATCACAGGTTGAACTCACATGTCGCGAGGCAAAGCTTAGGGGGCGGCGGGCGTAACGTCGAACGCCTGACAGCGCGGATGTTACCGGCGCCGTTACAACAGGCGGCGCGGCGGAGCGGCGCCCACCCGCCGGGCGCCTCTACGCACGGTTTCAATTTTCGCGTGCGACCCCTCGCCACACACCCAGGCTTGTTTCAGCCGGATCCGGCGTGGTCCGCGAGACCGGCGACGGCTGATTCGCCGCCGCCTCGACTCTGGATGGGCGTTTAAACGTCCACCTCGGCGTCCAGGGCGTTCTCCTGGATGAACTCGCGGCGGGGTTCGACCACGTCGCCCATCAGCGTGCTGAAGATCTGGTCGGCGGCGACCGCGTCCTCGATGCGCACCTGCAGCAGGCGGCGGCTGTCGGGATTCACCGTGGTCTCCCACAGCTGTTCCGGGTTCATTTCGCCGAGACCCTTGAAGCGCTGGATCTGCCGACCCTTCTTCGCTTCCTCCAGCAACCAGGCGTGCGCCTGGGCGAAATCCGCCACCGGCTCTTCGCGGTTGCCGCGGACGATCTTCGCGCCGGCGCCGAGCAGGCCGTGCAACTGGTCGGCCGCCTCGCGCAGCGCGCGCAGTTCGCCCTGCTCGAAACTGCCGGCGCCGAGTTCCTGCACATGCTTCGAGCAACCTTCGTCCTTGCTCTGCTCGCTGCCACACCGTTGACCGCGCAATGCGGCCTGACATGGGCTCCGGGCGCCGCGCTCAGCGGCCCGAACGGCAACGTCTACGCCCTGCTGAGCCTGCCGAACGGCGACCTGATCGTGAAGGAAGAGGGGAGCATCCACTCCTTCAAGGTCAGCGATGATGAGCCCTGCTTGCTCGGGGTACGCTTCCCCGGCCTCGAAGTCCTGCCCTGAATCGAGTACAAGCGGGGCTTGTTTCGCCGGTGCTTCCAGGCCGGGGCGCTCCTCCTGCTGCTGCCCTTCCCCGGGCTGCTCGCCGCCCTGCTCGTGGCCGTGGTCGCCCTTCCAGGTGCGGTTGGAGGAAGAAGGCACATACATCGCGTAGCGATCGAAGAGGACTTCAGGCACGTAGCGGCTGCCCACCTGGCTGGCGAGAGGCGGATTCGAGGGATCGGGTTTGCCTTCGGTGGACTCGATGAGGTATTCGCGGTCCTCGATCTTCACCACGCACCACGCGTGACCGCCCATGTCACCATAGCGGCCGAGAGCCACGCGCACCTGGAAGCCGCGGGACATGAGCCAGTCGGCCAAATAGATGGACGAGTCCTCGCAGTCGCCCCGCTGAAGGCGCTGCGTTTCATCGGCGAACTGCCAGGAGTCGAGCTGCTCCTTCTTGGCATACTTGCCATCCGTTTTCGCACCGGGGTCGTTCGTGTAGCGGCAATTGGTGTGAACGGCAGACCAGATGGTGAAGAGCTGCTGTACACGGGACTCGTTCTTCGGGAAGGTGGCGGGAGGTGCGTAGCCGGTAAGGAACTCGTTCACGTAGCGGAAGCGGCCTTTCGTGTCCGCGGCGATGACCGCATACTTCTTCCGGCATTTCGGGCACTCGAGCGCCATGCTGCGCTGTTGGTTCGAGAGGCTCATGAAGTGCGGCTGCTTGCAATGCATGCAGACGCTGAAGAAGGGCGTGTTCTCCTTGGCGTTCGTCAGCGCCTCCGGGGTGAAGTCCTGCAGGCGCTGGCCCACGATGAGCATGGCTTCATGCACGAGTCCTGCCGCTTTGGTGCGGACAGCGACGGCCAAATGCGTCATCTCCGGCTGGTCGCGGTGCACATATTCATGAAAGCGCTGGAGCAGTTCACGCAGGCTGGGGCTGCTGGCCGAGCAAACCGAGACACGGAAGTAGCGGGGCATGCCTTCCTGGACCTTCGCGGTCACCTTGTCGAGGTCGGCAAGGTCGAGCGTGGGGTAGTGCTTGGTCAGCCAGGCCTCCATTTCGGGATCCACCTTCAGCGGGGCCATGCGATCGGCCGTCCGGGCGTAATTCACCTGGTCCACGAGGTCGATGCGGAATCTCGCGGGAGTGTAGGGAGGTCCGGAGGTGGCCATCATCTCCTTGATGCGCATCTGCCAGCCACTCAGCCAGCCCTCGCGCAGGACGACGAGCGTCCCCGCCAGCATGATGGCGGCTGTGATGGCAAAGGTGAGCAGGCGGGATGACACGACCAAATTATAATAATTATAAATTTAGATGCAATCTAAAAGCTGCCCGTGACATTTCTCTTACCTCGTCAAGACCGCCACCACGAGCGGATTATCGACGGGGCGCAGGGCTGATTTTGACCCTTTCTTTGAGAACATGCAGGATGGGCGTCTCCACTCCCCACTGACCAAGAATCGTCGAGGGAGCCTGCTGGAGTTGGTAGGCCGGCTGGCCGACCCAGAGATACTGGTAGCCGGTGCCGTTCTCCACGTAGAGTCCACCATGCTCGGTCCCGCCTTTCGTGATGCCGCCGGTGCGCACCCGGCTGGGAGAGGCGTAGTAGATGCCTTTCTCGTCCTTGGCTTCCGGCAAATACACTCCGGCAGGGAAGGTCACTTTGCCCCACTTGTGCTCGGCGGTTTGCTCAGATTCGAGCACAATGCCCGCCGTCCCGGAATCCGGGTGGGAGATGAGGCGTTTGGAGGCGCAGGACACAAGCCCGAGGGCTGCGACGATGGTAAGCAAGAGCAGTTTCATGGTTGGTTGGAGGATGTGCAGGGCAGGTTGGAGCCCGTCGGGAGCTTAGCGTGCCACCGGCGTCAGTGGCAGAGCAGGTGAGAAGACCCAAAGCTTTGGTGCCCCGGCACCGATCGCCCCCAAGAGCGTGCCGGCACGGTCATCGGCATCGTCACGGGCATCGCCAAACCACGCCGCGTGCCTGCCGTCGTTGGCGATGAAGAAGCCACCGCGGTCACCACCGCCCAGCAGGACGCCCTCCACGCGGACGGGCGTAGGAGCGACGTAGTATGTTCCGCGTTCGGATTTGATTTCCGGGGTGTAAACGCCCGCCGGGAAGACCACGCGGGCTCGTTGGCACTCACGAGTTTCCTGCTGGGCCAGCGAAAGAGGTTTTGCGTCTGTGGCGGGAGGAGAGAGCGGGACACAGGCATTCAGGACGACGGCGGCGGCGAGGAGCAGAGAGGTTTTCATGGCGGGCATGCCTGCCAAAAGCACATTTTGAGCCTCGGCGTCATCAAAATTCATCCGGCCGGACACGAATCTCTTCATGGAGAAAAGTGGTGGAGATAAGGGGATTCGAACCCCTGACCTTCTCATTGCGAACGAGACGCTCTACCAACTGAGCTATATCCCCATAAAGTCGAACGGCGGAGGTTTTACAGGCGATTTGGCGAATGTCCAATCCCGATTTGGCGGGCTTCCTTTCTTGAGGTCCAGCAACGCTCCGCTAGCGTATCTGCTCACATGAGTGAACCCTCCTCACCCGCCTCCAACCTGCCCCACATGCGTCGACACTACGACCTCGGGCATCTGTCTCGTGAATCGCTCGATGCGAACCCGGTGACGCAGTTTGAAAAGTGGCTGAAGGAGGCGCTCGATGCCGGCGTGATCGAGCCGAATGCCATGACACTGGCCACCTCCACGCCTGATGGCCGGCCGCTGGTGCGCACGGTGCTGCTCAAATCACTCGACGACCGCGGTTTCGTCTTCTTCACCAATCTCGAAAGCCGCAAGGCGGGCCACATCGCGCAGAATCCGCACGTCGCGTTGGTCTTCCCGTGGCTGGCACTGGAGCGGCAGGTGATCGTCACCGGCACGGCGGAGCGAGTGCCGATGACCGAGACGGTGAAATACTTCCTCTCACGGCCGCGAGACAGCCAGATCGCCGCGTGGGCCTCGCAGCAGAGCCGCGCGATCTCGTCCCGCAAATTTCTCGAAATGGAGTGGGCGAAGATCAAAGAGAAGTTCAGCTCGGGCGAAGTGCCGCTGCCGTCCTTTTGGGGTGGTTTCCGCGTGCGTCCGGAGACCATCGAATTCTGGCAGGGCGGACCACATCGCCTGCATGATCGTTTTCAATACACACGCGGCTCGGACGACGCGTGGACCATCGAACGCCTGGCCCCCTGATTCTTCACTTCTCACCCGATCACCTGCATGAAAATCATACTCACCGGCGGCGGAGGCTTCCTCGGCCATCAACTGGCTCAAAAGATCCTCCAACGCGGCACGCTGTGCGGTAAACCCGTCTCCGAGATCGTGCTGCTCGACGCGGCTTTTCATCGTCCGATCAGCGATGATCGCGTCAAAACGGTGCAGGGCGACATCAGCGACCGTGACACCGTTTTTGGCGCGGTGGGTGGCGATGCGGATGTGATCTTCCATCTGGCCTCGATGGTCAGCGGTGAGTGCGAGGAGCGTTACGATGATGCGCTGCGAGTGAATCTCGATGGTGGCCGGCATGTGTTTGAGGCCGCTCGAGCCGCCGCAGGACGGCCGCGAGTCGTTTTCGCCAGCAGCGTGGCCTGTTACGGCGGTATCGACATGTCGCAAATGATGTCCGACACGACGAAGCAGCTCCCGCAGACCACTTACGGCATCACCAAGGCCATGTGCGAGATGCTGGTGAATGATCACACGCGCAAAGGACACTTCGATGGTCGCAGCGTGCGGCTTCCCACGGTCATCATTCGTCCCGGCAGGCCGAATGCCGCGGCATCGAGCTGGGCCAGTGGCATGTTTCGCGAGCCTTTGAACGGCGAGCCCTGCATGCTGCCCATCCGCCGTGATCAGCCGCATCCGATGACAGGCTACCGCACGGTCATTGAGAGCTTCATCGCCTTTGCTGAAGTGGATGAGTCCTTGCTCGGCAA
>CALMTT010000703.1 GCA_937872615.1 uncultured Verrucomicrobiaceae bacterium
CGGCTTCGACGATCTTCACGGCATTGCCGCTGGTGCAGATGCAGTCGCTGAGTGCCTTCACGTGGCCGCTGCAGTTGATGTAGGCGATGACGTAGTAGTTTTTGGCGGCGTTGGCCTTCAAAAAGGCCTCCAGCTGCGGTCCGGGGCAGCTTTGCTCGAGCGAGCAGCCTGCGTCGCGATCGGGTAAAATGACCGTCTTGGCGGGATTCACGATCTTCGCGGTCTCGGCCATGAAATGCACGCCGCAGAAGGCGATCACGTCGGCGTTGGTGTCCTTGGCCTTGTAGGCGAGGCCGAGCGAATCACCGACAAAGTCCGCGATCTCCTGGATGGCCTTGTCCTGGTAGTTGTGGGCCAGGATGACGGCGTTGCGTTCTTTTTTGAGGCGGAGGATTTCAGAGACGAGGTCAGGAGCGGACATGGAAGACGTAAAAGACAAAGATGAAGACTAAAATCAATCTCGCAGCGCCACGGCTGGATCGACCCGGGCGGCAAAGAAGGAAGGAATGACGGCAGCGATGAGGCAGAGAACCACGGCGGTGGTGCAAATGATGGAAAGATCGGCGAAATCGGTGTGCGCGGGGATCTCGGAGAGGAAGTAGATGTCTTGCGGGAAGAGGTCGAGATGGAAGGCGGAGGCCACCCACTCGCGGAAATCATTGCGGATGGCCAGCACGGCAAAGCCGCCAAGGATGCCACCGATGACGCCGAGCACGGCGACGAAGCCCGCCTGCGTGACGAAGATGGCAATGATCTGCCAGGCTCGCGTGCCGAGGGCGGTGAGGATGCCGATCTCACGCCGCTTTTTCACGGTGACGGTGATGGTGGTGTTCATCACGCAGATGGCAGCCACGATCATGATGAAGAGCAGAAGGAAGTACATCATCACCCGCTGATTTTCGACGGATTGCAGCATGTCGGCGTGCTCCTGATCCCAGGTGCGCCAGCCCCACTGCGGCGGCAGGGTGCCATCGGTGTAGGCTGTTTCCATCAAATCGGCTGCAGCATCGGGATTGGGCAGTTCCAGTTCGATGGAGCTGACCTCGCCATCGAGGTCGAAGAACTCCTGCGCGATGTTCAGCGGCACATAACCGCGGGTGCCAGCCGTGTCGCCGCGGAGGATGCCGACGAGCTTGAGGTCCTTTGAGAGGATGCTGACGTTATCGAGCTTCTCGGCACGCTGCTCATCAGCTGCGTCCTCGGGTATCTCGCGCACATCGGCGATGAACTGGCGCACGCTGGCGGCGGCATGCACGACGATGGTGTCGCCCAATTTCGCGCCGATGTCGCGGGCCTGCTGGTCGGTGAGGATGATGTTATCGTCGTTGAGGTTGAACACGCCCTCTTTGAGATGCTTCGCGAGCTTTTGGGCGAGTGCGTTGTCCTTGTCGGGTGTCAAACCGAGCACGGGAAGGCCTTGCAGGCTGCCTTCTTTCTCGACGACCACATTGCCCTCGGCCACGGGCGTGGCAGCGAGGAAGCGCTTGTCCTTGGCGAGCTTCTCGCGGAGTTCACGCCAGCCGGTGGCCTGCGGTGATTCCGGACCGGTGTCACCGCCGTTGTGCAAACGCATGAGCACGACATGTGGCTCAAAGCCAAGCAGCATCTTGCGAAACTCGAGCTGCCAGCCCTTGAAGACGCTCATCACCGTGACGAGCACGCCCACGCCGAGCATCACGCCGAGCATCGAGATCACGGTGATGACCGAGATGAAGCTGCGAGTGGGGCGCAGGTAGCGGAAGGCGAGGAAGAGTGGAGCGAGCACGATAGGAGAGAAGGCAAAAAGTGCTCAGTTCTCAGTGCTCAGTCTTTTCACTGAGAACTGAGCACTGCGCCGGAGGCGACTGAGCACTGGAGGACGAGGGGACAAAAACATGGGAATGCACCTTGTGGCAAACACGGGTCAATCACGCAACGCCACAGCTGGATCGACCCGGGAGGCCAGCCAAGCGGGCGGGAGGGCGGCGGCGAGGCAGAGGAGGACGGAGCCGATGGCGGTGAAGGCGACGAAAGTGGGATCGATGTGCGCCGGGATGGTGGAGAGGAAGAGATCGGCATCGCTGGCACTGCCGCCGGACACTTGCGCAATCAGTCCTCGGATATCGTTTCGATAATACAAGACGAGGGCGCTGAAGCCGAGGCCGCTCAGTGTGCCGACCACGCCGACGACGGCGGCCTGCGAGACGAAGATTTGCACGATTTGAGCCTGTCGCGCACCGAGGGCCGTGAGCACGCCGATCTCGCGTCGCTTCTGCGTGGTGACGGTGATGGTCGTATTCATCACCGCGAAGGCGGCGACGAGACCGATGATGCCGATGATGAATAGAAATGCCGAACCGCTGCGGATTGCACCGGCGCGACGCCCCGCAAAACGAAAAACACCCTTCTTTTTAGGCAGTTCGGTCGGTTCAGTTTTTTTCGCCGTTGATGTTTTCCAGTTTGCATCGCCCTCGGACTCTTTGTTTTTTAGGTCTTTA
>CALMTT010000704.1 GCA_937872615.1 uncultured Verrucomicrobiaceae bacterium
GGTTGGATACTGGATCATTGCCCTGCCACTGGCGGGGCTGGATGTGCGTTGTGCGTTTCCGGGGCGCGGTCTGCTGAATTCGATGGTGCTGCTGCCGATGATCCTGCCGCCTTTCGTGGGGGCGATCGGGGTGAAGGCGATGCTCGGGCAAGCTGGAGCATTGAATGCCTTCCTCATCAGCCTCGGTCTCATGGACGCCGCCGATCCGGTGAACTGGCTGGGCGAGGGGCGCATGCTCGGCGTGGTGATCATGGAGGCACTGCATCTCTATCCGATCATTTACCTCAACACCGCTGCCGCACTGGCGAACCTCGATCCGGCGCTGGAGGAGGCCGCGGCGAATCTCGGCTGCACGGGCTGGCGTCGTTTTCAGCGCATCACGCTGCCGCTGATCATGCCAGGTGTGTTCGCAGGCGGCACGATCGTGTTTGTGTGGGCCTTCACGGAGATGGGCGTGCCGCTGGTGTTTGATTTTGAGCGTGTCACGGCCGTGCAGGTCTTCCGCGGCATCAATGACCTGAGTGGGAATCCCTTCCCGTATGCGCTGGTGGCGGTGATGCTGGCCTTCAGCACGCTGTTTTATGCCGCGGGCAAATTCTTCTTCAGCGGCGGAACGGCCACGGGAGGCGGCAGAGCCTCGACGGGCCGCGAATTGAAAACCCTTCCACCGCGGCTTGCCTGGGGCATCACCGGTGTTTTTGCCGCGGTGACCTTTTTGGCGGTCGTGCCGCATCTTGGCGTCGTTTTGCTCTCGCTGTCGAATGACTGGTATCAGACCATCCTGCCGCACTCGCTGACCTTTTCGCACTACCACGAGGCGCTCGGGCATGAGCTCACGCTCTCGTCGATCTCGAACAGCCTCAAATACTCGTGCTTCGCTGTGTTCGTGGCGCTCGTGCTCGGCATCGGCGTGGCGTATGTGTCCGTGCGCACCCGCCTGTGGGGCCGGCGATTGCTCGATGCCATGGCGATGCTGCCGCTTGCCGTGCCGGGGATCGTGATGGCCTTTGGCTACCTCGCCATGACGCGACCGGGGCAGCCTTTCTCATGGCTCATGATCGGCGAGGACCCGGTGCTGCTGCTGGTGATCGCCTACGCGGTGCGCAGGCTGCCGTATGTGGTGCGCAGTGCCGCGGCGGGCTTTCAGCAGGTCAGTCCGCAGCTCGAAGAAGCCGCGCAAAACCTGGGCGCCACACCCGAGCGTGCGCTTTGGCGTGTCACGCTGCCGCTCGTCACGCCGAACCTCATCGCGGGCGGCTTGCTGGCCTTCTCCTTTGCCATGCTGGAGGTGAGCGACTCGATGGTGCTGGCGCAGCAGACCACGCATTTCCCGATCACGAAGGCCATCTACTCGCTGATGATGGGCCTCGGCAACGGCCCCAGCATCGCCAGCGCCCTCGGCGTGTGGGCGATGGTCTTCCTCGGTGTGACGATCCTCGCGGCGGGTGTCATTCTTGGGAAGAAGCTCGGGGCGCTGTTCCGGGCGTGAGTTTGAGTGCGGCCAGGAGTGGTCGCATCACGAGGGCGTGTTTGTATGTTGTTCACGCTTCAGCGTGCCAAGAGCCAGCACACGCTAAAGCGTGAACAACGTACTCCAGACGCACTTTGGGTTTTCGAACACGGTTCAGCGTGCGGCGACCAGCGAAGGCTCGGGATACTCGAAGGTCTTGCCTTCGTAGTTGCGGAGCAGCACGCGTTGCTCGTCGCGGAGGAGGACGTAGTCGGGATTGACGGGGATTTTGCCGCCGCCGCCGGGGCCGTCGATGACGAACTGCGGGATCGCGTAGCCGGTGGTGTGGCCGCGGAGCTGCTCGATGATCTCGATGCCCTCCATCACGCTGGTGCGGAGGTGCGAGCTGCCCTGGATAAGATCGCACTGGTAGAGGTAGTAGGGGCGCACGCGGCACATGAGCAGCTTGTGCACGAGGCTTTTCATCACCGCCGCGTCGTCGTTCACTCCGCGGAGGAGCACGCTTTGATTGCCGAGCGGCACGCCGTGGTTGGCAAGCATGGCCAGGGCATCCCGCACCTCGGTGGTGAGCTCACGCGGGTGGTTCGTGTGGATGCTCATCCAGAGCGGGTGATGCTTTTGCAGGATGCGGCAAAGCTCCGGCGTGATGCGTTGCGGCACAAAGATGGGCACGCGGGAGCCGATGCGGACGAATTCGATGTGCTTGATCGAGCGCAGCCGGGTGAGCAGGGCGTCGAGCTTGGCATCGGAGAAGAGCAGGGGATCACCGCCGGAGAGAAGCACATCGCGCACCTCGGTGTGTTTTTCGAGGTAGCGGAAGGCAGCCTCGAACTCGGTGTGCAGTTCCTGCTCGCCCACGCCGCTCACCACGCGGCTGCGGGTGCAGTAACGGCAGTAGCTGGCGCAGCGGTCGGTGACGAGGAAGAGCACACGATCCGGGTAGCGGTGCACGAGGCCGGGCACGGGCATGTGGCTGTCCTCGCCCAAGGGGTCGGCCATCTCATCGGGATCGTCCCAGGTCTCCTCGATGCGCGGGATGACCTGCCGGCGGATGGGGCATTCCGGGTCGTGGGCATCCATGAGGTTGAAATAGTGCGGCGTGATGGCCATCGCCAGCTTGTTCCCGGAGAGCAGCACGCCGGCGCGTTCCTCCTCGCTGAGCGTGAGGTGCTCCTCGAGCTGGGCGAGCGTGGTGATGCGGTGGCGGAGCTGCCAGGAGGCGCTGTTCCACTCCTGTGATGGGATGTTTTGGCCGGCCCAATAGCCGGGGGCAAAGGAGCGGAACTCCTTTTCGGGCAGCGCGTGTGTCTCGGGCATGTAATGCGGAGAAAGTTGGGGGGGCGGGAGGTTTGGAACGGGAAGCGGGGAGTGTCAAACCCGGCCTCGATCACAGGCGCATGGCGAAATGGACCTGCCGCGCCACCTCCTCGAAGCCGCAACTGGGGTAAAGATGCTGCCCGATGGCGTTCGAGGCCATGGTCTCGATCTGCGCCACCTTCATCCCGGCCTCCCGCATGTGGTCCAGGGCGTGCACGATGAGCCGACGGCCAAGGCCGAGACCCCGCGCGGCCTCCACCACGGCCAGATTCGGGATGCGGCCGCGGCCGTTCAGGTGGTCGAGCCGGGTGGTGATGTAGCCGAGGATCTCGCCGTCACGCTCGGCCACGAAGCAGCCCTCGGGGTGCTGGGTGACATCGTCGTCGATGTGGTCGGCCTTGCGGGCCTTCCAGTCCCGCTCGTTCCAGCGGCCGAGCTTTTGCTCCAGCGATTGATCGAGCGAGACGCCGCCAAACGACTCCACGGTGATCTGGCGGAGCAGGGGAAGATCAGACGGGCGGTAGTGGCGGATGGTGACGGGGGAGTCGTGCATGGAAAGCGGGTGAATGCGCCTGAAAAAGCGCCCCGGATGCGGCGCATGTTTCATCGCGGCGGGCCTCCGTGCATTTTTCCGGAGATACACTTGGCGAAAAGCCGCCGCGGCGGAAACTAGCCGTCACCATGCCCGAGACCATCAAAGACCTCCTCCACGCCTCCGAGCCCCGTTCTGGCATCCTCGCCCGCGGCTGGGTGCGCACGAAGCGCGACTCGAAAGCCTGCTCCTTCCTCGAAATCACCGACGGCTCCTGCTTCAAAGGCCTGCAAGTCGTCGTCGATGCCTCGCTGCCCACCGCGGACCTGCTCCCGCGCATCCTCACCGGTGCCTCCGTCGAGATCACGGGCGATTTGATCGCCTCACCGGCCGCGGGTCAGAAGTGGGAAGTGCAGGCCAAAGAGGTGAAACTCCTCGGCGAGGCCGATGCGACCTACCCGCTGCAAAAGAAAGGCCACACGCCCGAATTCCTGCGCACCATCGCGCACCTGCGGCCGCGCACGAACCTCTTCGGCAGCGTCTTCCGCGTGCGCAGCAAGATGGCCTTCGCCGTGCATCGCTTCTTCCAGGAGCGCGGCTTCTTCTACGTCCACACGCCCATCATCACCAGCAGCGACTGCGAAGGCGCGGGCGAGATGTTTCAAGTGACCACGCTGAAGCCGAACACGCCCACGAAGCCCGAGCAGGACTTCTTTGGCCGCCCCACCTACCTCACCGTCAGCGGCCAGCTTCAAGGCGAGGCCTTTGCGTGTGCATTGGGCAATATTTACACCTTCGGGCCGACGTTCCGCGCGGAGAACAGCAACACCACACGCCACGCCGCCGAGTTTTGGATGATCGAGCCCGAGATGGCCTTCTACGATCTCTTCGACGACATGACGCTTGCCGAAGAACAGGTGCGCTACCTCGTCCAGGCCATGTTCGACGAGTGCCCCGACGAGCTCGAGTTCTTCAACAAATTCATCGACAAGGAGCTCGTCGCGCGACTTCAGCAAACTTTGGCCAAACCCTTCGAGCGCATCAGCTACACCGACGCGGTCGAGATTTTGCTCAAATCCGGCCGCAGCTTCGAAAATCCCGTCGTGTGGGGCGAAGGCCTGCAAACCGAGCACGAGCGCTTTTTGGCTGAAGAGCATGTGAAAGGCCCCGTGACCATCTTCAACTACCCGAAAGGCATCAAACCCTTCTACATGCGTCAAAACGACGACGGCAAAACCGCCGCCGCGATGGATCTGCTCGTGCCGGGCATCGGCGAAATCGTCGGCGGCAGTCAGCGCGAGGAGCGGCTCGATGTCCTCGAAGCCCTCATGGCCGCTCAGGGCCTCGAACCCGAAAACTACGCCTGGTATGCCGACCTCCGCCGCTACGGCAGCGTCCCCCACGCCGGCTACGGCCTCGGCTTCGAGCGCCTGCTCATGTTTGTCACCGGCGTGCCCAATATCCGCGATGTGATCCCGTTTGCGCGGACTCCGGGCCATGCGGCGTATTAAACAGTGATGAATGATGAATGCAGAATGACGAATGTTCGAGGCCGCCGGTGGCTGCTTCTCGCGCTGCTGTTTTCGTCATTCGTCATTCGTCACTCGTCATTCAGCCAAACGGGCCTCAAGCTCCAACTCGTCTCCGAGCAAACCGCCATCGTGCCGGGCAAGGCGTTCACGGTGGGGCTTTGGATTCAGCATGATCGTGGCTGGCATACGTATTGGCGGTTTCCTGGCATCGTGGGCGTGCCGACGCAGATGAAGTGGAATTTGCCGAAGGGCTGGAAGGCCGGGCCGCTGGTTTATCCCGAGCCGGAGAGGACGCTGATGTTTCAAATCAAGGCGCAGGGCTTTGATCGCGATGTCATGCTGCGGACGGAGGTGACGCCACCGGCCGATCTGAAGGTCGGCGAAACGGTCACGCTCGGCGGGAAGGCCTCGTGGATGTGCTGCGGGAACACCTGCCATCCCGGTGCGATGGATTTGAGCCTCACACTGCCGGTGGCGGCTGCGGCAGAGATCGATGAGAAGTGGCATGCGCTGCTCGAAGCCGAGCGTGCGCGAGCGGAGCACACCAGCGATGCGTGGAAGGCCGAGGCGACGGAGAAAGGCCGCGAGGTCACGCTCACGCTGGCCGGCAGCGCCGCGCCGGGCGCGTGGTCCCACGGATACAGGCGCCAGTAGACCAGCGCATGGATCGTGCCCCGCGCGGCCATGAGGTATTCGAAGGCGGCGCAGCGCAGTTCCCAGGTGGGGCCGATGCGGTCAACGCGCGCCCGTACGTGCCGCGCCATGGCGGGCGGCAGGTAGCGGGTGGCGATCGTCGCCGTCATCAGCTTGGTGTCGGTGGTGGGTGCGGCGACGCGCAGGTCGCGGCGGGAACCGTCGGCCGCCTCCACCCACGCCCCCTCGGCCCTGAGCGCCATCGCGCATTCGTCGCGCAAGGGGTCAAAAAT
>CALMTT010000705.1 GCA_937872615.1 uncultured Verrucomicrobiaceae bacterium
CGGCGAAGCCGGCCTGCGAGTGCCGTTTTACAAGCGGTCGTGGTTCAGCGCCCTCCTCGCGTTGTTTTTGCTGGCCCTCGTGGCGGCCTTTGGTGCCTACAGCGTCGTCGTGGCACCTCTGCGGCAGGAGGCGGAGAAATTTGACCTCGCCGAGCTGCGCAAGCTGGAGTCCGCCAGCATCATCTTTGACCGCAACGGCGATGAAATGGCCCGCCTCTACGTGCTGAACCGCACGCCCATCGGCATCAAGGAGGTGCCGCAGCACTTCATCGATGCCCTCGTGGCGCAGGAGGACAGCCGCTACTTCCAGCACAATGGCGTGGACTACATCGGCCTGGCTCGTGCCGTGTGGCTGAACTTCCAGGCGGGCGAGGTCACGCAAGGTGCCTCGACCATCACGCAGCAGCTGGCCCGCCAGACCTTCCAGCTCATGGAGAAGAGCTACAAGCGCAAGATCCTCGAGGCCTTCCTCGCGCAGCGCATCGAGCGGCATTTTTCGAAGTCGGAGATCCTCGAGCTCTACCTGAACCGCATTTTCTTCGGCCTGAACTTCTACGGCGTGCAGGCGGCCTCCCGCGGTTACTTCGGCAAGGACGTGCGTGAGCTCACCATCGAGGAGTCCGCGACCATTTGCGGCCTCATCAAGAGCCCGAACAACATCAACCCGCTCCGTCATCCGCAGCGGGCGCTGAAGGAGCGCAACCATGTGCTCGACCGCATGGTGCAGGAGAGCCTGCTGGCCTCCGACGAGGCGGAGAGGCTCAAGCTCAAGCCCATGGCCACCGCGCCGCAGAACAGCGATCCGCGCCTCAGCTACATCTTTGATGCCGTGCGCACCGAGGTGATGAACCTCGTGGGCGAGGAACGTGCCTCCATCGGTGGCTTCAAAATCTACACCAGCATCGACCAGGACCTCCAGCGCAAGACGGAGGAGTCCATGCAAAAGCACCTCAAGGCCGTCGAGCAGCGCCAGGGCTACGAGCACCAGACCTTCGAGCAATACCGTGGCATCATCAGCGACTACCGCGCTCGTTTGAAACGTGGTGAGATCGATCCCACCACGCCGAAGCCGAAGCCCGAATACCTGCAAGGTGCCGCCATCGTGATGGACAACAAGGACGGCAGCGTGCTCGCCATGGTCGGCGGTCGTGATTTTGGCGACAGCCAGTTCAATCGAGCCCTCGACAGCCTCCGCCCGGCAGGCACGGCCTTCATGCCGTTTGTGTATGCCGCGGCCTTCAGCAGCCCCGGCGTGTATCCTGGCTCGAAAGTGGATGACAAGCCCTTCGACAACAAACGCGTCCAGATCGGTGCCATGGAGGGCATCCTCGGCGAATGGGGCACGGAGATGGACAGCCCAAAGTGGTCCATGTCCGCCATCAGCCTGCGCGAATCCCTCGTCGGCGGTCGCAACGCATCCACGATGTACCTCGGCGAGCGCACCGGCATGCAGGCCGTGCGTGATGTCGCCACCCGTGCCGGCATCTCCACGCCGCTCAGCGAGTATCAAAACCTCTTCCTCGGCAGCAGCGAGGTGCGCCTCAGCGACATGTGCCTGGCCTACTCGAACTTCCCCACGCTCGGCAGCCGCCCCAAGAAGCTCCACGTCATCCAGCGCATCACCGACAGTGATGACAAGATCGTGCATCAAGTGTCCTCCGATGACATCGACGTCGTGCAGAGCATGGACCCCATCGCCGCGTATCAGACGCACACCTGCCTCGTCGAGGCGCTGCATCGCGGCACCGGCAGCCCAGCCGTCAGTGATTACAAGCTGGGCGAGTTCCCCTGCGCCGGAAAGACCGGCACGCACTACGATTTCAAGGACCTCTGGTTCATGGGTTACACCTCCAGCGTCACCTGCGGCGTGTGGACCGGCTTTGACAAGCAGAAGACCATCTACCCCGGTGCCTTCTCAAACCGCGTCGTGCTGCCCATTTGGACTGACATCATCAATGCCAGCTCCACTGCCTATCCCACCGCCGAGATCAACCCGCCGGACACCGCCGAGCGCGTCGAGCTCTGCCGGAAGAGCGGCCTCCGCGCCACCGACTACTGCTACGAGAAGATCAAGGGCCCCGATGGCGTCGAAAAATCCATCCGCTCGACCTATCTCGAGTATGTGCGCCCGGGCACGCCCATCGATGGCTACTGCACCCTCCACACCGGCGAAGGCCTCCCCTCAGAGATCGCCAGCTTCCAGCACAGCGCTTCATTGAACACCCCCGATGCCACGCTCATCCCCGACTCCTCCAAGTGGGCACACATCGAGCCTGTGCGCATGCGCGGCATCACCGTCATCGGCATGGACCCCTACAACTCCGCCGTCGCCGTCCCCAAAGCCTCCCCCGTCAACGAAGACGGCTCTCCCGTGAAAAAAGCCATCCCCGTCGATCCCGGCGAAGAGCCCACCGATGTGCCCACGCTGAAGCTCGCCCCGCCGCCGCAGATGAAGATCGAGCTGTGAGGAACTCGCTTCTCGCGCCAGCGTTTTGGAGCGCGGTGGGAAGCGAAGCGCGAGACCGCGTTTGAGGCGTTGAGCGAGCTTGGAAACCATGTATGCCATCAGAAAGCGGTGTCGTCGGGGCAAGTCTGCGCCTTGCCCCTTTGCCACCGCAGTCCACGACGCTTCGCGCCTTTCGAAAGCGATATTCCTCACCTCATCAGCGCCGTCACATACTGCCACAGGCCGCCAGCGCCGATGGCGCCGAGGGTCCAGAAGACGGATTTCATCGCGGGTTGCTCGGCAAAAGGAGCGAGAGCACCTTCGCGTAGGTTTTCGACCTCGCTGCGCATGGCGGCGAGTTTGTTGTCACTGCCTTTGCCCGGGATGATGGCATCACCCTTGTCCTCATGCATGCGGAGGGCCTTCAAAGCCTCGCGTCGCACGGCCTCCGCTTGCTTGCGAACGAGGCCGCAGAAGAAAACGATCAGGAAAGCCACGGCGGCATACACGATCAGCAGGCCGGGAGGCCAGGGCCAGTTGTCGAAGCGGCCGATGCGGCAGAAGATCAGCAGCCCGAGCACATAAAACGGGAAGAACGCCAGGCGCATCACATCGGCCGAGAGCCGGCCCACGACTCGCAGGTCGAGGTAGCGGTCGATGATCGCGTCGTTCAAACCGCGGCCAGCAAGACCTTCGCGGGCTTGATCCCATTGCGTGACGGCTTTGGCAAAGCGTTGTGCCACGCTGCGGCCCAGCCAGGTGGCATCGAGCACATACGCGGTGATCAGCATGAGCGCGAAAAACGACAGCGAGTCCATGATCGCATCGATCCGTGCCGTGGGCCCGCGCACGGGGGCGATGTCGCCACCGATGATCGAGATGATTTGCGAGCCGGTGATGAGCAAGCCAGCGAGAAACACCAGCGAACGGGCAATGCGCACGGCCGGCCGGCTGCGGCGCACATACTCATTCCACAGCACACGAGGATTCGTCTCCTCCGTGCGCCAGACGAAGAGGTTCACAAAACGGGTCAGCGCACCTTGCGTGGCCGTTTGGGCCGCAGGCTCGGTGTCGTCAAACTTCGAGAAGTACCGCTCCTCGATGCGCTGGCGGCTTTCCCGCAGAATGAGAACGGATTTCCACACGAAGTGCAGGCTGAGCAGCACCGCCACCATGCGCACACTTTCCGTGGGCCACACGCTGATGCCGCTCCACCACGCATAAGGCTCGCCCTCGAAGCGGTTTGGCCCCCACAGGCGGTAGCAAAACCAAATCGAGCCGGGAATGCTCACCAGCATCACGAGACCGGTGGAGCCCGGCAGCTTCAAAAAGGCCTTCCACACCTCGCGCAGCGGCCATTCGGACTTTGGAGCCCGCTCGCCATACACGACGACGATGATCCAGATCAAAATGCCCGCGATGAGCAGTCCCACGAGCATCTTGCCGACGCCGGAACGGCCCGCGGCGTCCCACCATTCCTTCTCGTCCGGCCGTTTCGGATGCAATGAGATGCCCGTGGAGGGCAGGGAAAGCTCATGCGGTCCGCTGGAGCCGATCTCATACAGCCTTACATCCCGCACGGGAGACTCCGGACGGAACACCGCCTTCGGAATCAGGCCCAGCGCCGCCATCGTGCCCGCATACGCGGAGGTCTGGTAGCTGTCTCGGAAAGGAGGCACACCATGCTGAAACTCCGCCGCGAGGCTCAGGCCATACGGCGAGCCCACGATGAGGTTTCGTGTGCCCGGGATCTCGTCTTTGTGCCAGAGCCACGCGTCGAGGTTGTTGGTGAAAAACAACGCTTGTGGCAGGCGAGGCCTCAAAGCGCGGAGAATCATGAGCTTGTCAAAGATGTCGCTCCCCAGCACCCCGATGGCCACGATGCCTTCGCCGCCTTCTTTGCGCATTTGACCATGCAATTCCTCGATCTGCGCCGCGAGCCGTCGCAGGCTGTCGCTTTGATTCGCGCCCACCGGTTCTTCATCCGGCAGGTAATCACTCGTGCCGTCCTTCTTCGCGGCTCCGGCAGGTTTGGCCTGAGCTTTGGCCGCAAGTGACACACGTCCATCCAGCCCGCGGAAGTAAGGAAACCACACGATCGACTCGTCGGACACGGAACCGGCGTTCACACCTTCGCCGAGATCCTTCCACAGCTTTCCTGAGGTCTTCCGGCTCATCTCAAGACGCCGCCGTGCCTCCTCGCGATACATCAGCGGCAGCTCGCGGCCATACGGGGTGTCCATCTCCGAGATGATCGCCACGCGACCGCTCGTTTTGAGGCTCGTGCCCTCTTTCCAATACTTGTCCTGCCAGGGCAGGGAACGCGAGCGGCGCTCCAGCTCCTCCAGCAGTGCCCTCGCCACATGATCGTCCGTGTTGATCGTGCGCTGAAACAGAGCCTCCGTGGCCTGGCTGCCGTTCATCATCGTATCCAGGCGCTTCTCAGGCGGCAGGCTCGGACTGTCGAGCTCATCCTGGCCAAAGCCCGCGCTGCGCAGCACGGACTCCGCCGACGCGGTGGCGTTGTGCGAGACCACCTCCATCCGCCCCGGCCACGAGCCCGGCACGCGTGACGCGGCCGGCAGCACATCGAGCGAGAAATCCGGCACGCGTCCCGGAAAGTCCTTCAGGTAGCCTTTGATGTCCTTTTTCTCCGCCACGAGGTGCGCGAGGTATTCCGTCTCGAACGGTCCCATCACCTTCACCATCGGCGTGACGATCATCTTGGCCGGATCAGCGTCCGGCGTGTCCTGAAACGGCGGCAGCAGCAGGTTCATGAGCTCGCGCAAACGCGTGAGCTGCTGCTGGCCGAGCTGTTTGTTGTTCACCCACAGCACCAGCACGCGGCGGTGGCGCGGGTCATTCTCCTTCGTGAAGGGCGCGGGCGCTGGCGAGCCCTTTGGCGGATAAAACCACTCAAACGGGATGTCGAGATCAAAGGCTCCCTTCGCGGGCTGTGGTCCCTCGCTGTTCCAGGTCGGCACACGCACCACCTGCAAGTAGCGCATGTCCTCCGCCACATAGCCGGCCACATACAGCGCGTTCACCACCGCCTGCCGCATGCGCATGCGCTTTTCCGAAGACGCGGCATCCGTGTGAGGCCGGGTCAGCATCGGCAGGATCAAAACAGGCTGTCTTGTGCCTTTCCCCGTGCTGCGGCTCGCGATCACTCGAGCCAGATCCTCGGGATTCTCGACCTCGATGGCTTTGTCGTCCGTGCTCGGAGCCTGCGCAGAAGGTGTGGCGGCAGTGGTGATTGGTTCCGTGGCAGGCGGTGGAGCCACCGGTTTGTTCTTGAGCTTCCCCCGCCACATAACGCCGAAAGGGTCCTCCAGCAGCGAGGACTCGATCTTGCTCAAATTGGGATTTGCCAGGGGCTTCACATCCTCGTCGAGAGGCCTGCGTGGCGTCAGTGGTTCGTATTGCAGCAGCAACGTGCCTGCCACCGCGGTGAGGATCGCCATGACGCCCGGCAGCGGCAGCGAGGCGAGGAAAGATTTGTTCGACGAGTCGGCCATAAGATCGGGAGAAACAGCCGCGTGAGCCATTCACGCCAGCCGCCGAGATTGCACGATGCATGCCGCCCTTTGGCAAGCATGAAAACGACAGACTCCCAATCTGACCAAACCTCACTTCAAGCTCAAGATGAACGCCTTCACATCCGCAAACTCCTGGGGCTTCAGGATGAGGTTCATCGGCGGCATGGGGCTGATCGGGGTGGCGGTGTAGCCTTCGGCGAGCTTGGCGTTGGGGTTGATGAGGCTTTCGAGGATGTAGGCCTCGTCTTTGCGGCTGGCGATGCCGTCGAGAGCTGGGCCGACGGCGCTGCCCTGGCCTTTGAGGATGTGGCAGTTCTTGCAGGCGGCCACGGGATGCTCCCAGAAGATCTTTTCGCCGCGTTTGGCATCGCCGACGAGCTTGCTGGCATCGTCTTCGTTTTCGAGGATGAGCTCGCAGAGCTTCACGTCGTCGAAGTAGATGTCGCCTTTGCCGACGTGGAGGAGGTTGATGCTGGCTTTGGGGCGGTCCTTGCTGTTGAAGACGACTTCCACCTCGGTCCAGTCTTGGTTGCGGCTGATTTTGGGCGAGGTCTCGGCACGACCGATGTGGTCATTGAGACTGGCTTTGCCGCGGAAGGCGTGGGTTTTGATCCAGGCGCTGAGTCGGTATTCGGTGTTCGGTTTCAGCGCCACATCGGCGAAGGAGCTGGTGTCGGCGTCGTCGCGGGTGATGCAGCGCATGGCGCGTTTGCCGCTGTGGACCATTTTAGGATCGGTGACGAAGCCCCACTGCGCGTCTTTGTTGCCGGGGCGGTTGCCGTAGTCGCGCTGCTTCCAGGTGTCGCCGATGGGTTCTTCAAAGCCGGGGTTGGGGAGCAAGTTGGGGCCTTCTTTGTAGTTCAGGGCCTTGTGCTTCTTCCCGAGCATCTTGGCGGCCTCGGCGAGCCATTCGTCGTTTTTGACGACAGGATCGCTGGCGAGCTTTTTGACGAGTGTTTGGATTTCGGGCGTCGTGGGGAAGTCGGAGAGCTTCACGAACGCAGCGAGGCGTGTGTTCAAATCGGGATCGGAGATGACGCCGGAGCCGAAGAAGAGGTCCTGCGCGGCTTTGTCGGCTCCGAGAGCGCGGATGGCGTTGCGGCGGAGCTTGGCGTCTTTGGAGATGAGGGCGGCTTGGTGGGTTTTGGCGTCAAGAGTACCTCGTGCCTGTTTGCCCCAAAGAGCGTGGATGTCGGACAGGTCGGACACGTCCGACTGGTCTGACACGAGCTGCTTTTGACGCAAAAGCTGGCTGTAGAGCGTCTTCGTGGCTTTGGGTGCTCCTTTCGCGGTGATGCGGTAAATCCGCCCACGGCTGTGATCCCGCAGCTCGTTCTCATGAGCACCGCCGACGCCCGTGGTGGCCACGAAGCCGCCGCGTTCTTTGCTGGGCGTGGGGTTGTGCTGGATAATGAAGTTTTCAAAATCGGCCACCCACACCGCGCCATCGGGACCGACCTCGGCATGCACGGGGCTGTTCCATTCATCGCTGCTGGCGAAGAGGTTGAAGGCATCGAGCGCCTTGTAGCCAGCGCCGTCGGGTTGCACGTCCATGAGGGCCACGACCTTCATCGTCGGCTCGCAGACCATCGCCATGCCTTGGAAGCGCTTCGGCAAGGCATCGCTGTAGATGAAGTTCGAGCCTGCGGCGGCGGTGTAGCCACCGAAGACATCCACCTGGCGGAAGTTTGGCGTGATGGTGTGGCAGGTATCGACTTCGTTGATCTTCCTAGCGGTCATGCCGCGTGAGCCTTCCGCGTAGGCGGTGGCGGGGATGCCGCCGAAGAAGATGGGCGCGCCATTCGCGGTGCCGCCGAATTGATCGCCCGCGTCATTGTAGCTGTGGCCCCAGGCGTTGTTCGTGAACTGATGCAGGAACTCGATGGCGCTGCCGTCCGGCTTGAAGCGATACGTTCCCATCGCGAACTGATGCTGCTTGCCGCCGACGTAGCCCTCGATGCCGCTGTAGCCGACGCAGCCGTAGATCCAGTTGTCGAAGCCATAGTGAAGGCTGCTCGCCTGCGCGTGCGTGTCGCGAATGCCCCAGCAGTCGATGATGACCTCGCGTTTGTCGGCTTTGTCGTCGCCGTTCGTGTCTTCGAGGTAGATGAACTGCGGCGGCGCGGCCACGATGATGCCTTTGCGGGCGAAAACGATGCCGGTGGGCAGGTTCAGCTTGTCGGCGAAGACGGTGAACTTGTCCGCTTTGCCATCGCCATCGGTGTCTTCGCAGATTTTCACGCTGTCCTGGCCCTCGTGATTCTCGCTGACGCCGTGCGGGTAGTCGCGAGTCTCGACGACCCAGCAACGACCACGCTCATCCCACGCGAAAGCGATGGGTTTGGCGATGTCCGGCTCGGCGGCGAATAGCTTCAGCTCGCAATCGGCGGGCACCTGCGTGCGCTCCATGCTGCCTTTGGGCGAAAATGGCTTCTGGAAGGTCAGCGGCTCCGGGCGCTTCTCGTAGTTCGCGACCTGCGGATGCTTTTCACGCTGCTCAGGCTCTCTTTGGGCCAAAAAGGCCTCGTAGGCGGCTTTGCGCTCGGCGGAGAGTTTGGAGAGGATGAAGGCTTTGAGATCGGTCTGATTGGACAGATCGGACGGATTCAGAGTGAGGTCGTAAGGGGCATCGACCTTGTCTTTGGCGTAATCAAACCAGATGGCGTCTCTTCCCAGGTCACGCATGGCATTGTGCAGCGGTGCGGTGTCGGCGCCGGGCGTGTCGATGTATAGCACGCGGACAGGATTGGCGGCGGCGGTGAGGGCCGTGAGGAGGAAGAGCAGCGGTTTCATGGTTGTTAGCATGTTACGGGAACGCCCTGAAAGCTATGCGGACAACTTTTGGGCGAAATCGGCCACTTTCCATTTGGTGAATCGCGGCCATCATCGGCTCTCGATGCCCGACCAACTGCCCCGCTGGATGAGATGGACGCTGCCGCTGCTCAGCGGCGCTCTTTTGACGTTTGCGTTTCCCGGCTGGAACTCGCAACTCGCGGTGTGGCTATGGCTGTTTCCGCTGCTGGCGGTGCTTTGGCCGGTGGGGAGTTCCAAGTTTCGAGTTTCAGGTTTCAAGTTGGGTTATCTGGCGGGCCTTGGGTTCTTTTTGCCGAACCTGTGGTGGATCAGGCATTCGTCCCGCGTGATGCTCGGCGGGGCACGGGATGGATCGTGGATTGGCTGGGGGCCGGAGTTGTTGGGATTCGGCGCATGGATCGGCCTCGCGGCGTATTGCGCCGTGTATTTTGGTCTTTGGGGATGGTTTGTGGCCCGTTTTGCACGTCCGCATCACACGACGCTCACTCGTGATGCGTGGTGGCCGAGCACGCAGCATTCGCTCGTGTGTTCGTTTCTCGCCGCCGGGGCCTGGGTGGCCTGTGAATGGCTGCGCAGCACGACGGTCTTCACCGGCTTTGGCTGGAACGGGCTCGGCGTGGCCTTTCATCGGAACGTGGTGCTGATGCAGGGAGCGGACACGGTGGGCGTGATGGGCTTGTCCTTCCTGCCGGTCTTCGTGGCCTGCACGGCTTGGAATGTGCTGACGCGGTTTCACGCGGCTTATCACGGTAACGGGACCTGCAAAACCCGCGTCGATTTCACCGTGGCGATGGTGCTGGTGCTGCTGACCGGCGGTTATGGCATGCTGAAGGTGAGCGAGATGCACAAATCCCCTCACAAGGTGCGCATCGCCATGGTGCAGCCGAATGTGGCGCAGGTGGATGCGATGACAGGCGCCGTGGCGGAGCGCACGTATGAACGGCTGCGCGAGTTTACCCGTGTGTATGCCAAGGACCGCGATCTCGTCATCTGGCCTGAGAGCTCCCTGCCGGTGAATCTGAACGACAAATACGGCCAGCTCCCGGAGGGATGGCATCAGCGCTACTTCGAGAGCTTTGTGACGCCGGGGACCGCGAAGTTGCTGACCGGCACCGAGATTCATGTGAGTGACGAGGAGGCCTATGTGTCCGCGATTCTGTTCGATGGTGGCTTTGAGAAGCGGCAAGAGCATCACAAGGTGCATCTCGTGCCTTTTGGCGAGTATCTGCCGCTTCGCGAGGTCTGGCCGTTTTCGCTGCTGCGCCCGATTTTTCCGGCGGACTTCACGTTTGGCACGAAAACGGAGCCGCTGCGCCTGGATGACAAGGTGAGCCTCATCCCGCTGATTTGCTTTGAGGACACCGTGGGCCGCGTGGCACGGCGTTTCGTGCGTGAGGAGCCTCAAATCATCACGGCGATCAGCAATGACGGCTGGTTCATCGACAGCATCGAGACGGAGATGCACCTCGCGAATGCCAAATTCCGCGCCGTGGAGCTGCGCAGGCCGATGGTGCGCTGCTCGAACATCGGCGTGACCTGCTTCATTGACGACTACGGGCGTGAGATAAGCCGTCTGCACGATCCAGACACGCACGACACCTTCATCGAAGGCGTTCTCCCGGGCGAGGTGACACCTCACTTCACGCATCTCACGTTCTACGCGGAGCATGGTGACCTCTTCGCCATCGTGCTTCTCGGTCTCTGCCTGCTCATCATCCTGCTTCGCTGGAAAGGAACTCGCACATGTCAGGCGTGAGCGTCATCTGCCCGAGTTGCTTTGAAGAGTTTGAAGTGCCAGCGCCGCATCCGGGTGAGGTGCCGTGTGATGTGGACTACGACTGCGAGGTCTGCTGCCGGCCGATGCGCATCGCATTTGACGAGGAAGACGGCGAGGTGGCGGGCAATGCGTATGGATTGGGCGAGAATGGGCCGTGGGGCTGAGCATGGCTTGTGCTCTTCGTTATCATTTTTGCGACAAAGTTATTTGCTTATTTGCAAAGACAGAACTTGTCGTTAGTCTCGATAATCCCGCTGCCAGTAGTCTGGTGGATGGGAACCATAACAACACGGTTAACACCCACACACAACACATGAAAATCGCTATCCTTACCCTCGTGGCGGCCTCCGCCCTTCTCAGCGCCTGCCAGCAGAAGGCTCCGCCTCCTCCTCCCCCTCCTGCTGTCAGCGGCAAGTAATTCAGCCGCTGCGTGATGCAGCGATCTGATGACCTCAACCACCTTCTGAAATGATTCGTATCTCCACCGCCCTCATGGCCGTTGCCTCTCTCTTCCTCGCGTCCTGCGCCTCGAAGAAGTGCTCGTCCTGTGACGCTCATGCAAAGTCCGCCTGCTGCTCGAAAGACAGCAAGGCCTGCTGCAAGGCTCACGGCAAGTAAGAACTCGAAACAGCATTCACACCGCCGTTCCCCACCCAACCGGGGGACGGCGGTTTTCTTTTGAAGCGGAGGGCGAAGGGCGTAGAGCGAGGAGCCGCATGAACGAAGCCCCCACCTCCCACCTCCTTGCCCTCGAAAGCTCCTGTGATGAGACGGCGGCGGCGGTGTGTGATCTCGACGGGAATCTGAAAGCGAGCCGCATCGCCTCGCAGATCGAGATTCATCGCCAGTATGGCGGTGTGGTCCCGGAGGTGGCTTCGCGAAATCACATCCTGCATGTGCGGCCCCTCGTGGAGGAGGTGCTGGTGGATGCCGGGATCACCTTGAAGGATGTGGCAGCCTTTGCGGCGACGAGTGGTCCAGGCTTGGTGAGCTCTCTTTTGATCGGCACCTCGATGGCCAAGGCGCTCGCGGTGGCCGAAGGAAAGCCCTTTCTGGCCGTGAATCACATGGAGGGCCATCTGCTTTCCCCATTCATGGGGGCGAATGGGCCGGTGCGGCCTTGTGTCGGTCTCATCGTCAGTGGCGGACACACGATGTTGGTGCATGTGAAAGAGGTGGGACAATACGAACTGCTCGGTCGCACCCGTGATGACGCGGCGGGTGAGGCTTTCGACAAGGTGGCGAAGATGATCGGCCTGCCTTATCCGGGCGGTCCGGAGATCGACAAGCTCGCCGCGAAGGGTGATCCGGCCGCGCTCGACTTTCCGCGGAGCTTTCTCGACGGGAAGAGCCTCGAGTTTAGTTTCAGCGGATTGAAGACGGCCGTGCTCTATGAGCTTCCGAGGCTGGATTTGAAGAACGGGCAAACGCTGGCCGACGTGTGCGCGAGCGTGCAGGCGGCCATTGTTGAGGTTTTGGTCGAAAAACTCGTCTTGGCCGCTCGATGCACGAAAAACCGCACAGTGGCCGTGAGTGGCGGCGTGAGCTGCAATCGCGGCCTGCGTGCGGCTTTGAAGGTTCGCTGCGAAAGAGCTGGCCTGGAACTGCTGCTCGCCGAACCTGCGCTTTGCACCGACAATGCTGGCATGATCGCCTTTGCCGCGGCGCAGCGATTCAAGCTCGGGCAAAGCTCGCCGCTGGAGGCGGAGGTGGATCCGAATCTGCCGCTGGTGACCGCGGGTGTTTCTATCGCTTGATTTCCCGGCGTGAGTCCCGAAGATGGCCGCCCAGCCGATGAAATTTGCGATCTTCGGAGACATCCACGCCAACCTCGAAGCCCTCCAGGCCGTCCTTTATGACGCGCAGGAGCAGGGTTGTGCGAGCCATGTCTGCCTCGGCGACATCGTCGGTTATGCAGCCAACCCGGTGGAGTGCCTGGAAACCGTGCGTGCCCTGAACTGTCCCACCGTGCGTGGCAATCACGACGAGGGCGCGAGTGGCAACAGCAGCCTCGATGAGCTCAACCCGCTGGCCTACGCGGCGCTGATGTGGACTCGCGAGCAGCTCAGCGATGAGCAGCGGCAATGGCTGCGTGATTTGAAGCTGGTGCGTCAGGTGCGCGATTTCACCATCGTGCATGCCACGCTGGATTCTCCTGGCAACTGGGGCTATGTGACAAACCGCTTCGATGCGATGGCGAGCTTCAGCTACCAGTTCACGCAGGTTTGTTTCTACGGCCACACGCACGTGCCGCGCATTTTTGAAAAGGACGATGCCGTGCGTGCCTCCCGCGGCACGGAAATCAGCCTCACCCGTGGCACGAAGTATTTTGTGAACGTCGGCAGCGTCGGACAGCCCCGCGATGGCGACTGGCGTGCCGCCTACGCGATCTACGACATCCAGGCGCAGACGATCACCATCCGCCGTCTCGAGTATGACATCGAGACCGCCCAGCGGAAGATTCACGCGGCGGGACTGCCCGCACTTTTGGCGGACCGGCTGGCGCTGGGGAAATGACGAATGTCGAATGACGGAATGACGAGTGGATGCCCAGACCTCCGAGATTTCAAAAGCGTCCTGATCGTCAAACCGAGCTCGCTGGGTGACATCGTGCATACGTTGCCGGCGGTGAAGGCGATCCGGGAGGCGTATCCGCACCTCAAACTGCGTTGGCTGGCGAACACGGAGTGGGCGCCGTTGATCCAGGGATCGCCGTTGATTGATGAGGTGATTCCGTTTCCGAGGAAGAAGTTTCGCGGGCTCGCGGGCCTGCTGCGGTTCTGGAACTGGCGGCGGGAGTGGATGTTGATGCCGCGTGAAGAGCCGGAGATCGTGCTCGATTTCCAGGGACTGCTGCGCAGCGGCATCGTGAGTCGCTGGCGGGGATCAAGGCCGGTGATTGGTCTTTCCGATGCGCGGGAAGGGGCTCGGTATTTTTACTCACACATCGTGCCGGTGAATGCGGGAGCGCATGCGGTGGATCGGTATCTCGAAATGCCGCGGGCGTTTGGCATCGAGGTGTCGCCGGAGGACGTGAGTTTTGATCTGGCGGAAGGATCGAAGCCTGCCGGAGTCGATTTGAACTGGGGTGAGAGTGTCGTGGTACATCCGTGGTCGCGTGGGGAAGGGAAATCGCTTTCGGATGAGGCGCTCGCGGCGCTTTGCGAGGCGCTGGCACCACGCGGAGTGATCCTCGTGGGCATGCATGAGGGCGCGAAGGTGCCGCAGGCGGCTCATGTGACGGACTTGAGCAATCGAACAAGCCTCGCCGAGTTGGTGTGGATCATGCGGCAGGCAGGCCGGGTGATCAGCGTGGATAGTGGACCGATGCACATCGCCGCGGCGGTGAATCCCCGCACGCTGGGGCTTTATACCTGGAGTGATCCGCGGAAGGTGGGACCGTATCCCGCCACGGCGGATGTTTGGAAAGCGGGACGCATCGCGAAGCGGACGGCCTTCAGCGCCGAGGAGTGTGTGAAGGAGATGAGCATCTCGCCAGCGGCGGCGCGGGAGATGGCGGCGTGGGTTAAGGGCTGAAAAATCAACCTTTAGGCTTGACCTTGGATATGAAAGGCTGAAAAATCAGCCTATGGACAACTTGAGCCGCCGGGAACGTGAGGTCATGGAAATCGTCTTTGCCTTGGGCGAGGCCACACTGTCGCAGATCATGGAGGAGATGGCGGAGCCGCCCACGCGGCCGGCGCTGCGATCCATTTTTACCATCTTGGAGGAAAAAGGGCAGCTGAAGCATCGCAGCGAGGGCAGGGAGTTTGTCTATCGCAGCGTCGTCTCGCGGGAAAAGGCCGGGAAATCGACGCTGAGCCGCGTGGTGAGCACCTTTTTCGATGGCTCCATCTCGCAGGCACTCGCCGCCTACCTGAGCGATCCGAAGACGAGGCTCTCGGATGATGAAATCGCCGAGCTGCGTCGCTTCGTCGACGAGGCCAAGCCACGCTGAACCCAACCCACCACGCTGATGAACACGCTGCTCACCTCCTTCACACCGGCCTGGCTGGCGGATGTGTCCCTCCAGATCACGCTGTGGCTCGCTTTCGCGGGCGTGGGCAGTCTTTGGCCCGGTCTGCCGGCTGCGCGGCGACACTTTGTGCAAGCGGGAGCTTTGTTGACGTTGCCGTTGTTGCTTGTGGCGGGCTTCATCGTGCCCGGCTGGCGTTTGATGTCTCAGCCATCGGCTGAAAGCTTGTCATTGGGCAAAGCATCTTCCGTGGTCGAAGTGCCGAATGTCGATCCATTCGCGATGTCGATCGCGGTGAAGACTTCTGTTCTGGATGCGGAAAAGCCTCCGTTGTGGTGGGGCGTGGTGTGGCTGTTCGGCGTGGCGCCTGGTCTGGGCTTGCTCGCCAGCTCTGCAACGTCGCTGCGTCGTTTGCGGCGTGAATCAGCCGTTGTGGAGGATGAACGTCTGAGGGCGATTTTTCATGAAGAGACCTCGGCGCTTGGTTTGAGGCTCGAGGCGGCTTGTTTGCGCCAAAGTGATGCCTGCGGAGTGCCGATGACCTGGGGCCTGTTTGATCAAAAAACGCTGCTTTTGCCTCGCGAGGCAGTGGACTGGCCTGAGGCGCGGCTGCGGCTGGTGCTGCGGCATGAGCTTGCCCATCTCGCGAGAGGTGATGTGCCAGTTTCCACGGTGATGACGCTGGTGGCGGTGCTGCTGTGGTTTCATCCGGCGGTGTGGCTGATGCTGCGGGCTGCGCAACGCTCCCGCGAACAAGCCTGCGATGATCTGGCGATGGGCCGTGGGCATCAAAACGCGGCGGACTTTGCTCGTGAGCTGCTGGCGGCGGTGGAAGGGCTCGTGCCGGTCTCGAAGCGTCCGCTGCTCCCACTTGCTCTTGCGATGTCGGTGTCGAGCGGTGCTCGTTTGATGCGTGGCAGGTTGCAAAACATTCTGCGAGGTCCCGAGGAGCGCGGCGGGTTCGGCTTGTGGCAAAAAGCCGGGCTGGTTCTGCCCGCGTGTGCGCTGGGCGGGTTGCTAGCGGGACTCACGGCGTGTCGAAAAGACAACGAACCGAAGCCTTCCGAGGCGATGATCTGGGTTCAGGCAAAGGTGCTCAGCGTTCCGGTGGACTCGCCTGTGCTGGCGGAGGCTGGTTTGGTCATGGATGGCAAGAACAAGGGGCTTCAAAGCCTGGGAGTGATTCCCGAGGCGGCCTTGCAGACGCTCCTTCGAGGACTCTCGCAGCAAAAAGGCGTGGATTTGATGAGCGCGCCTTCCATCACCACGCGCAGCGGCCAGAAGGCGGTGATCGAGGTCGCACGCGAGTTCATTTATCCGACGGAGTTTGATCCGCCGAGGCATATCGCCAAGGACAACACCGTCATTCCGACGACGCCGACGGCCTTTGAAATGCGCCCGGTGGGCATCCGCATCGAGATGATCCCCGAGCTCTTGTCGAAAGACGAGATTCAACTGACGGTGATGCCGGAGATCACGGAGTTTGAAGGCTTCATCAACTACGGAGATCCCGTCACGCAGAAGGATGGGAAGGTGGTCACGCCAAATGCGGTGAAGCAGCCGATGTTTCGCTCGCTGAAGATGTCGAGTTCCTTTGTGCTTACCCGCCGTGAGGCGGTGGTGATCGGCGGTCTGGGGTCGCCGGAAGGTGTCCTTATTCCTCACGAGACTGAGCCCGACACCCTCGTGACCGCGAAGTCGAACAAGGCAGGCAGCCTGATCTTCTTTGTCTTCCAAGCGGGCGAAGTGCTGCCTCCAAAAGCGCCAACGCCTCCAGCCAGCGATGAGCCATCCGTGACGATTTTCGGCCAGGTGCTGCGGCAGGGTAAATACACGCTCAAGGCGGGCATGACGCTCGGTGATTTGCTGCGTGAGGCCAAAGGGCTCTCCGAACGTGCGAACGCGAAGGAGGCCACGCTGAAGCGCCAAGGGCAGACGCAGCCGCTGGACTTGCAAAAGGCCGCATTTCCGCTTCAGAATGGCGACACGGTGATCGTGGATGAAAAGAAAGGCTGAGGCGAGGCCGCCGTTCCCTCGGCTGCACCATCATGAAGCCGTTCTTTGTTTTTCTTCTCCTCACCGCCGCTGTTTTTGCCAAGGATCTGCCGAAGCCGGAGCGGTTTGAAAAGGCCATCGCGGCCTTTGAGCAGGCGGACAAGGACTCGAAGGCTCCGAAGGCTGCCACGCTGTTTGTTGGGGCGTCGAACATCCGGAGGTGGGAGTCGCTGCCGGATCGCTTCAAGAAGGACAAGGTCATCAATCGCGGCTTTGGCGGGGCGTTTTTGAGCGAGGTGTTGCACTTTGCCGATCGCATCGTGCTGCCTTACGAGCCGAAGCAGATCTACCTGAATGCCGGTGGCAATGATCTGCACGTGGGCCGCACGCCGGAGGAGGTACTGGCGTCGTTCAAGGCCTTCGCGGCGCTGGTGGCGGAGAAGCTGCCGAAGACGAAGCTGGCCTTCCTTTGCATCCCCACCTCTCCCTCGCGTTGGGACGAGGTGGAGACAGTGCGGGCAACGAACAAGCTCATCGCGGACTTCATCCATGCCGGCGGAGACAAGATCGAGTTCATCGACTACTTCCCGATGCTGCTCGGTGCCGATGGAAAGCCGCGGGCGGAGCTTTATGTCGATGACAAGCTCCACTTCAGCGAGGCGGGCTATGATGTGGTCACTTCGGTGATCAAATGGCAGAAGGAGATCAAGGCCATCGAGGCTCGTTACTCGGAAAAAGCCGCGCCGAAGGCACCCATCGTCTTCATCGGCAGTTCGAGCATTCGTCGCTGGGAGACGCTGGCGGCGGATTTTCCGGACAAACCGGTGCTGAACCATGGTTTCGGCGGCTCGGAGGTCTTTGACTCGGTGAACTATGCCCATCGGCTGGTCTTTCCCTTCCAGCCGAAGCAGATCGTCATGTATGCCGGCGGCAATGACCTGAACGCCGGGAAGACGCCAGAGCGTGTTTTGGCAGATTTTCAGGCCTTTGTGGCCAAAGTGCAGGCGGAGCTGCCGAAAACCAAAATCTGCTACATCTCGACCGCGCCGAATCCGAAGCGCTGGGCGCAAATTAAAGAGGTGCGGGCCGCGAATGCGCTCATCCAGGCCTTTTGTGCCAAGGACGACCGTCTCCAATACCTCGACGTGCATCCCATCATGCTGGCTCCGAACGGCGAGCCGAAGCCGGACATCTTTGTCGAGGACCAGCTCCACATGAACGCCAAGGGCTACGAGCTCTGGAAAGGCGTCGTGGGGCCGGTTTTGATGGAGTAGCGGGGGAGGGGAGTGGTGGATCGCTGGATGGCTGGATGGCTGGATGGCTGGATGGCTGGATGGCTGGATGGCTGGATGGCTGGCCGAGAGACGGGGTGGGCCGATTCAGCTCCACAGGATGACGACGTTGCCGGAAGTGGTGTGGGTCATGGGCATTATGATGTTCGCGAGAACAATTGTTTATTGTAAACTTTTGTTAAATAAGTGGATATTTTTCTGGAGTATTTCCATAAAATCCATAACGTGACGGTCAACTTGCCCCTTTTTCGCTCCATCCACTTCCAATGACTTCCCCTGCACATCGCGGCGGTGACCGAGTGTCGCCTCCGCTCTCGTGTGAGCAGGCACCGCGTTCGCGGGGCTTGGGGCGACGTTGGCTGATGAGACAGTGGCTCTTGCTTGCATGGGTTCTTGGCTTGGTAGCACAGGGCCTTTCGGCCTTTGCGCAGAGCCCGCTGATCGAGTGGCAGATGGAGTTTGCCGACGGAACCACCGGCGCGGTGGCCGGAAGCTTTGAGCAATACAATGTGCGGGCCACGACGAAGGTCTCTACGATCTCCTCCACGCTCGACGCGGCACAGTTGAACCTGCGCTGGACAGGTTCCGGCTTCAATCCCAACGGCCTGATCGTGAGCGATCCAGACGAGAATGGACCGACGCGTGCAGGCAGCAAGTCACGCTGCGCCTTTGGATGGGATCTGACCTACAACACGGCGATGCAGACTCCGCCCGCGACGCTCACCGGCCGCACGGACACGGCGTGGGCGGTCTTCACGTTCGGTGCGGGAATCAGCGGGAGCATCACGGATGTCACCATCGACACGGCGCACATCCGAGCGCAGGCGCCCAACACGTTGAGATTTTTTCTCACTTGGGACGATGCCGGTGTGAAGAAGACTGCTTACACCTCGGCCATTGCCCTCGGCACTCCGTTGAGTGTCGATGCAAACACCGCGTACACGCTCACTTCATCGAGTTACACCAAGCGGACAGGCAGCTTTGCCGCGGGAAGCTACAGCGGCTCGACGCTTCCCACGGGCACTGCGTTGGCGGGCAAGTCGTTCCTTCTTGAAGTCTATGCCTACGGTGGCACGCGGTCGCTGGAGGACGATGCGCAAACGGCTGACTACAATCAGCGCGGCTACCTGCATCTGGACAATCTGATCGTGAATGGGATCGTAGGCTCTTGTTCGACCATCACGTTGACTCCTGTGCTACCGGCGAATGGCACAGTTGGTACAGCCTATTCGCAGACCTTCAGCGCCAGCGGTGGCACAGCGCCTTACACCTATTCTTTGACGACAGGCACGCTTCCCGCGGGACTCTCGCTGAACAGCGCGACTGGTGCGGTCAGCGGAACGCCTACCACAAGCAACGGCGCAGGCGCTAGCATCGCCATCACGGCCACCGATACATATGGTTGCACAGGCGTGCGAAACACCACGCTGAAAGTCTGTCCTGTCATCTCGATTGCGACGCCCACGGGCACGGGCACGTGCTCGAACTGGCGTCCCCGGCCCGCTCCGGCCTGGTCGCGGCCGGCCGCGCCGAACACGGCGAGATCACCCCCGGGTGGCGCCGCACCGAACGCGACCACGTGGTCCTGGACTACCTGGCCGGCGCCGCGGCCCACATCCCGGCTCCCGCACCGGTCTCGGGGGACGCGCTGCTGATCGTGGACCTGGCCGGACTGGCCACGGCTGGGGACCGCCTGCACGGGACGGCGGCCGACGTTCTTGATCGGGCCGGGGCGGTGGTGCTCACCGCGACCGCGACGGTGCCGGGGATGCGTGGTCTGCAGGTCGCGCTTGACCGGGTCCCGGACCCGGCCGTCATCGCGGTCACCGGGCCGCCCCGCAAACGCTGGCATCCCGCCGTCACGGCCGCCTGCCCGGAGATCAGCTGCGCGCGGGCGGTCTCGAGTTGACCCCAGTTGGTGACCACGAGCGCGCGCACCTGGTCGCGCGCGAGATCGGCGGCAAGACGCGCCTGGCCGAGCTGTTCCTTGGCCTGCCGGATCGAGGCGTATTCGGCGCCGCCCTGATAGATCGGCACATTGAGCTGGCCGGTGAGCGAGGCCGAGAACAATTTCTGACCGGTGAAGCCCTGCGAATCGAGCTGGCGATTGACCGCGCCGTTGACCTGCACGGTCGGGTAGAGCGCGGATTCGGCCACCTTCACGGCATAGGCGGCGACGTCGACATTATGCAGGGCCGAACCAATCGCGGGATGTTCGATCTGCGAAATGTCGACCGCCGCGTTCAGCTTTTTCGGCAGCAGGGCCTCGACGCTCTTGGCCGGCGCCAGGTTCTTGGGATCGACGCCGACATACTGGCGGAAGGCCGCCACGGATGCGCGCAGAAGGGATTGCGCCGCGAAGAAATCGGAGCGCGACTGCGCAAGCGAGGCTTCGGCCTGCGCGACGTCGGTGCGGGTGACTTCGCCGACCTGGAAGCGATCGCGGGTCTGGCGAAGCTGCTCTTCCAGCACGCTGATGTTGTTCTTGCGCAGGTTCACGACCGCCGTATCGCGCAGCACGTTCATGTAGGACGTAGCGGCGTTGAGCAGGATCGTCTGCTCCGTGTTGCGCATTGTCTCGCGCGCGCCGAACGCCTGCGACTCGGCCTGCCGAACGGAGTTCAGCGTGCGAAACCCATCGAAGAGCGTCTCGGACGCGGTGACGCCATAGCCGCGCGGCGTGGCGTCGTCGTATTTCGCGCCGTTCGGCCGCTGGCGCGTCAGGTGCGATTCGTCGATGCGCGTCGGCGCAACGCGCAAATAGGTGTACTGAGCGCCCACCGATGCCGTGGCGTTGACCTTGGGCAGCCAGCCGGCTTTAGCCTTGGGGATGTTCTCGTCGAGACCGCGAACGGCGGCGCGCTGCTGGTTGATGTCCGGGTTTGAGGCATAGGCGCGCGCGAGCGCGCTCGACATGGTCTCCGCGCTGGCGGCGGAAGTTGCCAGCGCAAGCGCCGCGACTCCGGAGAGCGCCCGCAGCCAGATCCGCCCACTCGCCGAACGCTCCATGCCACGCCCGGCGCGCACGGCAGACAAGCCGGCGAACGCCGCTTCGCACATACGCATCAGTTCAACCTCACCCACCACCCGACAGGCGGCGTCCTGTTCAAATCGGCGGTCTGAAGCCGCCTGTTAACACGACAGTTTAGCGCCATACGAACCAATTGCATCCCGGCCGGTCGGACTGCCGACAAGAAACTGCGGGCACGCTGCAAAAATACGACACAGGCACGCTACACAAGGGAACGCCGAGGCTGGCCTCAAAAAACGAAGGCGGGCGCTGGCGAAAACTCGGGGATCAGCTTGCCGGCGGCCTCGAACAGCGCGCGCTCCGAGAGCGTCTCGCCGTCCTTGCGGCACAGGAATGCGCGTGAGGCGCTGTAGGCATGCGGTTTGAGCACGACCATGCGACCTCCCGGCGCGAGCTGCGCCGCAAGCTTCTCCAGACCGTCCTGCGCCGCGCCGTTGACGACGATGACGTCGAACGGCCCCTTCCCGGCTGCGCCATCCGCAAGCGCGCCGCAGACCGCTGTGACGTTCGACAGGCCGAGCGATTCGAAATTGGCGGCGGCGGCCTTCGACAAGGCTTCGTCCGATTCGAGCGCGACGACCGACCCGGCGAGACCGCCGAGAATGGCCGCCGTATAGCCGGCGGCGCCGGCTACATCGAGAACGCGATCGCCGGGACCGATTTCGGCGGCCTGCAGGAGACGCGCGAGGACCAGCGGCAACAGCATGGCGCGACCGCCCTTTCCACCCGACAACGGATGGGTCAGTTCGACGTCGACATAGGCCACAGGCTCGAAACCGGCCGGAACAAACTTCTCACGGGGAACGTCGAGGAAGCTGGCGAGGATGCGCTGGTCGGTGACGCCGAAGGGGCGGATCTGGCAATCGACGGCCGTGCGGCGAAGGTCGGTGAAATTGGCAGCGGCTACAGCGACTTCCTGGGCCTGCATCGAACGCTCCGTCGGGCGGCGCGCGCCCCGTGTTCCCCGGGGCGCGCACAGGGGCCGCCCGCCTGAAATGATCGGCGCCCTTATATGGCCTCGGCATCGCCCTGTCCACGCGACCGGCGGGCCCTGGAGGCCCGCACAGCCTGACAATTCGTCGCGCCTGACACAGGTCCCGGGCGGCTCTCCAGACGAAAACGCCCCGGACTTTCGTCCGGGGCGCCGAGAGGTTCGACGAGCGCGCGGTCAGCCCTTGAGGCGCTTGTTGCACTCGCTGTAATAGCCGCCGCCCTTCTGGATCCACTTCAGCCCGCCATTGGCGCCGGTAGCCTTGTTGGCGTTGTACTGCTCGACGCAGGTCTTCATGCGCCCCTTGGCCGGCTTCTCGCTGGCGAATTTCGGGTCGATCTTCGTGGGGAAGACCGCAGGACCCGACGGCGCAGGCGCCGCGGCCGCCTTCTCGGCGGGCCTGGCCTTCTCGGCTGCGGGGGCCGCGGCCTTGTCGCCGCCGTGACGGACGCGGCAATCCTTCAGGTATTCGTTCCAGGTCTTGCCGCCGAGCGTATTGGCGGTCTTGGCGGCCTGATATTCCTTGCCGCACTCCTGCATGACATTGGCCTGCGCGTGGGCAGGTCCGGCGAGCGCAAATCCGGCGACAGCAAGCGCGAGCGCGGGCATGAAATAACGGATCGACATTGAAAAGCTCCCTGTGAGCGACGCGTCATCAAACGCGCCGAGCCTCCGCCGTTTCCCGCTTCCGGTCAACGCCGGACAGGCCACGCGGAGCTAAGCCTTCGTGTCTGAACCATGCCTGAATACAAAAGCCCGGCGTCCTGGCGGGCGCCGGGCTTTGCAGGAAATTCGGAGGTCAGCGGGAGACGTAGGCCGGCGCGCTGGTCGGCTCGCCGATCGACACCCAGGTGTTCATGTCGGTCTGGCTCTGGCGCTTCACGAAGCGATAGCCCGTCTGCTTCCAGCCCTTGATCTCGTCGTTCATGTTGTCGAGCACGTAGTCGCCGTGGTCGGTGCGCACGGTCAGAACGGCGTGGCCGTCGTTGTTCTTGTCCTTCACGACCGTGACAAGGAGCGCCTGCATGGGGAAGCCCTGCTCGGCAAGCAGCTTGCGCTTCAGCAGCACGAAGTCCTCGCAGTCGCCCTTGCCGTCGGTGGGGTAGTCCCACTGGTCGATGACGCCCCAATGATCCATGTCGGACACGGATTCGATGTTCTTGTTGACCCAGCGATTGATGCGCTCGATCTCGCGGAGCGACTTCGCCGTCAGGTCGATATTGCGCGGCATCGTGCCCGGATTTTCGCATTCGCCCTTGTAGCGCTGGCAGAAATCGACCCAGCCGTAGGGCACGCTCGTCACGCCGCCGACCGGCGCCGCGCCCACATTGTCCGGGCCAGCGAAGCTCGGGCTTACGGCAAACGCCGCGCCGGCCACCAGGCCGGTTCCGAAAATCGCTTTGGCAAGTTTGAAGAACATGATGGTCCCCGTTGTTGGGGACAGAATGGCGAGCGCCCGTCAGGATCGATTGAAACGAAACGCGCGCTTTTTACGCGAATGCATTCAGATTTCAGGTTGACGGCTGTAAGGAAAACGAAGCCTCAACGCGCCCTTCCCCGCTCGTGCGCGGCGCCGTCGAAACCCCTGCGGTTTGGGGCATAGGAGCCGACCGGCCATTTCCGCCTGCGGCAGTCCATCGGCGCTTTTGTGGCCGCAGCAGGGCAAGAGGTTAACGCGGGGGTGGGTCA
>CALMTT010000706.1 GCA_937872615.1 uncultured Verrucomicrobiaceae bacterium
CGTGAGGCCGAAGTACTCGTCGAGGTTAAAGGTGATGACGTTCTTGAAGCTCAGGCCTTCCTCTTTGTGCAGACGAATCAGCTCGCGGTAAAACGGCACCGGCGTCGAGCCCGTGGCCATGCCGAGCACCGCAGGCTGCCCGGCCTTGTTCTTCGTGGCGATGATCTCCTTCACCTCCTGCGCCAGGGCCTTCGCTGCAGCGGCGGAGTCGTTGAAGATGACGGTCGGAACCTTTTCGTAGGCTTCAGCAGGAGAGCGGAGAGACATGGGGGCGCGGTTGGTGGAAAAAGACGTGCACACAGTTCTGCGGGCAGGGCAGGGGTCAACTTCCCTCTCAGTGCAGATGCAGAACCGACGTTGCACTAACGCAACGAAACGCGGAAAGCGACCTTGCTCGTTCGCGACTCGGGCTTTCGCGTGGTCAAATCGACCTCGAAGGGCTTTTGCGTCGTGTTGCCAGCCATGTCCTCGAGTTCCGGATCGATCGTGATGGCATGCTCCCCGGCCTTCCAAGGCTTTTCAGGCGTGAAATGCCATTCGATGCGTTTCAGGTCGATGACCTTCGCCTCGGCCTTGCCGGGTGTTTCGATGACGTTGAGAGCTCGCAGGAAAATTTGAGGCTCGAAGAGCTCGTCCGTGATCACCACCAGCGGGTCGAGTGTTCCAGCCTTCGGCGCATGCACCTGCCAGCGGGCTGGATCCGGCTGCTCATGATCCACCGCGATGGGTTCCAGGACAAAAACACCTTCTTTGCCAAGCGACACGCCATGCGTGGACCGCCACTGGCCGGACACGACGAGTTGATAGCGTTCGCCAGCCACCAAAACGGGCCCTTCATCCACATTCAGGTTCACGCCCGTCTTCTGCCGTCCCGGATGCAGCATCACCGTCAGCCGCTTCCCATCCGGCGACCACAATTCCGTCTCCCGAAATGCCCCCGCCACCTCCTCGCCGTTCCGTCGCTGCAACGTGAGATGCTTCAAAAACACCCCTTGCTCCATTGGCTCCGAAAAATCGAGGTAGAGCTTCAAAGTGTTCGCCGGAATGGCAATCGATGCAGGCGCGATATCCACATGGGGAACAGCTACTTTCTGAGCATCGAAGGTGATCGAGTGTTTCGAGATGGAACCATTCGGCAGGTCCAGTTCGACGCGATACGTCGTGCCTCGTGTGAAAGGAACGGCTGGCACAAAGACAAGTGAGCCTCGTTGCTCGGAAACCGTGCCGAAAATCGGCTGGGTCGAATCACTTGCATACACTTTCAGATCCGATGGCGAAGAGAGCGGAAACCAAGCGGAAAGTCTCTTCTCCCAAATCTGCAAAGGTGATTGAGCTGGCGTGAGCCCCTGCACAGAGACAGCCAGCAACCGAACCGCTAATACGACGCTAATCAGACGCTGATTCATGTCTCGGATTAGCGTCATATCAGCGTCTCATCAGCGGTTTGAAATCCGGACTCAGGGAAGCGCCGCCACTTCGAGGCTCAGCGTGCCTTCGTTGTCCTTCAAAACGATGGCACGGGTGTTGTCGAGCTTGTCGGCCTGCACGGCGCCGAAGAGGGAATCGACGATCTCGATGCCATCGGGGCCTTTGGATTCCTTTTCATCGCGACGGGCCGCGTTTTCGTTCGTCTGCGGAGCGTCGAGGTAGTCCATGCTGATGCGGGCGCCCCACATCTTGCTGGGGCCGAAGGCGTTTTGTTTGAAGCGCTGGGTGTGAACGACGAGCCAGTCTTTGCCGCTTTTGTCGGTGTAGCTGAAGAGATCTAGCGGACGGTTGCCGCTGCCGAGTTCGACCATGCTCACGCCTTTGACTTGAGCGCCGCTTTGCAGGTCATCGACTTTGAATTTCGCCACGGGCGTGCAGGCAAAGGCGCCGACGACGAAGGTCTCGCCGTTCTCGGAATACGGGATGAAGCTCTGGATCGGGGCCTTCGTCTCCCATTTGCGATGGGCGACGTGGTAGGTCTCGGCGCTGAAGACGTTGGCGGTGCTGCCGTGCTTGATCGGCACGGGGATGGTGAAGATGCGGGAGGCGAATTCCTCGTTGCAGGTGCCGGTGGCAAAGACACGCGTGCCGTCGAAGGCGACATCGGTGATGTTCGTGACCTTGCTGGCGGTGCCGCCGGGCAGGGTTATGCGTGCCCAGGGCAGGTTCGCGGTGTCAAACGGGGCCACCTTGCCCGCGGCATCGACGGTCACAATGAGCACCGCGTTGTCCGGGCGACGCTGCACGGCGAGGTAGATGCGTCCGCTGGCCGGATTCGCGGCGAGGTCTTTGATGGTGATGTCCTCCTTCTTCGCGCCGAGGCCACCGGCGATCACGCTGCCGATGTCCGCCACCGGCTTCTCGAGCACTTTCTTGTCAGGTCCGACATCACCCGTCTGGATGGCGACGACACTCGCGGTGCCCGGTTCGGCCACGAGCAGGAGGCCGTTGGGGCCGAAACTGATCGACGAGAGCGATTTGAACTCCAAACCGCCCGTTTGTGGCGATTCGATGAGCGAGGGCGAAACGGCGACCGGAGCCGCAGAGAGGGCCGAAAGGGCCAGAAGGTTAAGGAGAGCGGATTTCATGGCGGGAGATGAAACGGTAAAAAAGGCCGGACCTCGCCGGAAAGCAGGCATTTCCTCGACACCTTGCGGGAATGGGGCTTGGTTAGTCGTTTGGTCGTCGTCTTTAACCACCCCGCCGCTGATGCCCACCGTCCAATTTGCCCACGAAAAGCTCCTCTGGCTCCTGCTGCTGGTGCCGGCGCTGCTGCTTTTCAAACTGTGGCTCGATTCGCGTGCTTCGCGGGCCGTGCAGGCCTTCACCGCGGCGCGTTTGCGTTCGGTGCTCGTCACCGGCGTGTCGAGTGGACTGTCGTGGACGATCTGGGCACTGTATCTACTGGCGATGGCCTGCCTCGTGATCGCCGCGGCGAGGCCGCAGTGGGGCACGGAGAGCATCGAGAGACCAGACAAGGGCCGGAACATCTTCATCGAGCTCGACACCTCCCGCTCAATGCTGGCCCG
>CALMTT010000707.1 GCA_937872615.1 uncultured Verrucomicrobiaceae bacterium
GTCGAGGTGTGGATCGAGCGCGGCGGCGCGGCGGTCACGGCGATCTTGAGCCCACGCAACTCGTCTTTTTCCTCGGCGCTGAGGCCGCCGCTCCACGCGATCTCGTTTTGATAATCGGAGCGGAGCTGGACCTCATCGGTCGCGGGAAGCTCGGCGGCATAACCAAAGCGCACAGCGGCGAGGCGATGCTCCACGCTTTGCCCGGGCAGATTCCGCAAGATCTGGCCGAGGTGCATGCGATGCACGCTGTGCGTGACGGGCAGGCCCGTGAGCGTGGAGGCCATGGCGAGCACATCGCGGGCACGACCAGCATTCATGAGATACGCGAGGCTGCGCACGAGGCTGGCCTCGATGCGATGACGCGTCTCCGCTGGCGCTTGTGAAGCACGACGAAGCAAATCGACGGCGAGCGATGCCTCATCGGGTGAGCTTTCGAGGAGTTTTTCGAGAGACGTGGCCGCGGCGGAGAAGTCGCCTGCTTCACGCCAGACGGCGAGCCAGGCAAATTGAGCCTGCGGGATGCTTTGCGCCTCTTTCGGAAGATTGGAGAGAATGGCTTTGGCGCCGGTGAAGTCATGCAAACGAGCCAGCAAGGCCGCATGACCGGCACTGTCCGCCGGTGTGGCGAGACCGAGGGAGTTGAGCTTGTGATAAGCACGACGTGCTTCCGCGGGCGCGGCATCGGCAGCGAGGGCCGCAAGGGCACGAAGTAGTTTCGCATCGCCCGGCGTGGCCTCGATCTCTGCTTTCAATGAGGCGATCCCGCTGCGGCTGTGCCCTTCGACGATACAGCGACGCACTTCAGCCATCGGATCGGCCTTCCATTCGTGATGCACGACGCCAGGTGTGAAGTCGCTCGTGAGCAAAATGGCCGCGGGCGTGATGATGGAGATGGCGATGACGAGGTAACGAAGCGCGGCAAAGCGATCGAAGGGATCACCGCTGCGAAAACGAATGTGCTTGGGCCGGATTCGCAGCGGCGAGAGCACGTCATCGCGCCACCAAGGCTGGAAGGTTTCCGATTCGCTCAGCACAGCATCGGTGCGGCGACGACGCGAGGACTTAGGCATGCGAGCCTCCTTTCCTGCGGAAGCGCTGACTCTGCAGCGCCATGATGCCGACCATCGTCATGAGGCTGCGCGAGGGTTCGGGGACGGCGCTCACATCGGGCGTGACGCCGCGAAGGCCTTCGATCCAAAGCGTGTTCAATCCGCCATTCGGCTGCGCCATCGTGGCGGAGGTGGTGGAGACGAGCGACTCGGTCGTGTCGCCCTCATTGGCCACCGAGCGGCCCGTGGTGATGGTGCTGGCGAGGATGTTTTCGCTGCCAAACGCCGCGGCGACGGTGGTGGCGATCAGGCCGGGGGCGTTGTCATGGCCGATGGCATGGATGAAGCCGCTCGTGTCGCTGTTTCTCGCGGGCGGATTGCTGGAGGAAATCCAAACGACCTCGCCGTTGTTGCCGAAGTTGATGTTTCCATTCACCAGCGTCTCGCTGTGATCGCGAGCGCCTTGTCCAGCGACGAGTTCTAGGCTCCAGCCGCCATTCTGCGGGTCGTAGGCGAGCGATTGGGCGCCGAGGTTCACGCCTTTCACGACGATGAGGGTGCCGGGCAGGAAGGCGGTCAGGTTGGCATTGGTGAGGGCTTGCTCGAGGGTGGTCTGATCGAAGCGAAAAACACCCTGCAGCATGGAAGTAGCATCGTTGCTGTCGCCAAAGGTGAGCGAGGCGAGGCCTGCGGAGGTGATGCTCTCGGTGATGACGAATTCGATGTATTCGTCCCGCACCATTTTCGTGCCTGGTCCCACGGTGCTGCCGGTGTTGCGGTATTCATTGACCATGATCGCCGCCGCTCTGAGCTGCAAAGGCAGCCACAGGGCGAAAAAATGGCAGAGGATGAACCAGCGTCGGGACACGAGTTCTCAAATTTAAGAGAACAAAACCCTAAAACAAGCTTTAGTTTACAATTACCATACAAAAACTATGAAGTTAGAACGGTTTCTCCTGTTCAACAGGGTTAGCAGCCCGCCGAGTGCCAACAGGCTGCGGGAAGGCTCCGGGGCCACATTGAAGGAACTGAGGCTCGGCAGGCCTTCATCCCAATTCGAGCTGTCGGCGATCACCGCGAGCCATTGGTCCTTCGTGCCACCACTGGACTGCAAAGCCGCAACCGCCGGCGCGGCGGGATTGAGACCCCAGGCGGCATGATGACCGTCCGCATCACCGTGGAAGGTCAAATTGGTATGCGCGAAGGCAGTTTTCGCCCCGAGGCTGAGGCCGGGCGGGATGTCGCCGGTGAGCGTGTCCTCAGAATCGGAGAAAAACGGGTAGTCGATGCTGCCGAAATGGAGAGCGTAGAGGAAGCTGGTGGGGTTCAGCAGCGGATTCGAGGTGGTGCCTTGGAAGGCGTAGATCTGGTCGGATTCGTAATCGAGGGCCAGATCGCTGAAGACGGCTGATCCACCGATCTGGCCGGGGATGACACCGGATTTCGTCCATTCCCAGCTTGTCCCGTCCGTGCCGGAGAAGATGACAGTGCCTTTGGAGACGTTTTGAGTGAGGGTGAGCTTGATGAGCGACTCATTGCCCGCTCCCTGCGAGGCATCGGCTCCGTTGAATTTTCCCTGGGTGCTGCTCCAGCCGTTGTTGGTGAAGTAAATCGTCTCCCCTGCGCTGAGCGGGGTGAGGGCCAGCATGCTGAAGCTGTCGTGGTAGTCATCGTAGCCCACGATGGCCAGGCTGGAGGCCGTGACAGCGGCCTCCAGCCTCTTGCCTCCACCAACCCCAAAAAAGAGGATCAGAAGCGTCCACGCACTAGCTTTTGATAAGGAAAGCATGATCAATAAATAACCTTTATATCTTAAATAATAAGATATTTAGATTTGAATGTCAATTTTGAGATCTGAATTTTTAAAATTCCAGCTTCAGGGTGCCCTTCGCTTGCCTGAAATCGGCTCGTCAGTCGTTCCGATCCCGCCTTTTGAGCCGGGCGAGCATTTCCCGGATGTCTGACGCCCCCTTAATGGAAACGTAGATCGTGACGCTGCCATACCATAGCAACGCGGCGAGGGTCAGAAGCAGCCAAAACGTGGTCATGCGGGACGGGAGCGGGGTTTGAGCAGCGAACCGACGATCATTCCCAGAGCGGCACCGACGAAGGCGGCGATGCCAGCGAGATCCTTGCCGATGCTGGCGGCCCAGGCGGCTGTGGCGAGTAGTTTTTCCAAGGTGAGGTGTGCCACCGGCACCGCAGCACCGAGCAGGATGCCGCCGATGGCACCCCAGTTGTTGGCCCGTTTCCAGTAGCAGCAGGCGATGAGCAGGACGGACATGCTGCTGAGGTAAATCGAGCCGGTGAGCAGCAGGTAGGACCAAACATTCCCCTCGATTTGATAAAAAAGGCCGAAGACCAGCAGGTAGAGCCCGATGAGCGCCACGATGCAGCGGTTCCACAGGATCGCCCGCTGGTCTGACCACGCTGTGCGACGAAACGGGGCGAGGATGTCATTATAGATGACACTGCCCCAACTCAGCATGTAGCTCGAATTCGTGCTCATGTCCGCCGCGAGCATGGCCGCGATGAGCAGGCCCATGAGGCCGATGGGCAAAAACGAGCTCAAAAACGACGGCATGGCGAGCAGCGAGGCGTCGGAGAGTTTCGTTTGGGTGGCCACTGGGAGCTTCGAGACCTCCTCAGGCGTGAGTTTGGCCATCGGAGATCCCACGGGCGAGTCGGAGATCTTTTCCTGCACGGCGACGGGCATGCCGAGACGCTCTTCCTGAGTGAGTTGCTTCAAGGGAGTCCATCCCAGCGTCGCCAAGGCCGCGATGCCCCAGATGCCGGGAAGGAGGAAACGGCACACAAAGAAGAAACTCGTGCGGGTGTAGATGCGCTGGCTCGTGTCGCTGTCCTTCGCGGAGAGGATGCGCACGATCACCGCCTGCCAGGTGAGCGCCGCGGCAGCGTTGGCGATGAATTGATTCGCGAGGAATGACCAGCCCAGCGAGGGATTCGCGAGAGGATTGAAGCCGCCTTCGCCGTGGTGCTTGTTCACTGTTTCCACCAAGGTGTCCCAGCCGATGTTCTTCAGAATGAGCAGGCTGACGACCAGCAAGCCGGCGCTCATCACGACGAATTGCAGGAAGTCCGTCACTAGCACGCTGAGCATGCCGCCCAGCACCGTGTAAATCACGACCATCAGCAGCAGCGCCGTCATGATGAGCGTGAGGTTGGACAAATCGAAGCCCGCGACCGTGCAGAGGAATTTTCCACCGATTTGAAGGAACACGCCCATGTTTAACAGGCCGCCCATGACGATCACCATGCCGGAAAGCCAGCGCACCGTCCTGCCGAAGCGTTTTTCAAACATCTCCGGCAGCGTCATGGCCCCGGCCTCACGAAGCGGCTTGATGCAAAAGCCTGTCATGCCGATCAAGGCCATCGCCACCGCCTGGCAGATGCCTGGCATCGCGCCGCTGAAACCCTGCGTATAGCCCGCCTGCGCGGTGTACATGCAGGTGATGATGCCAAACTCCGTCGCCGCGAGCGAAGCGATGCCGAGGTGGAGGTTCATCTCACGACCGGCGACGAGGTAATCCTCCAATTTGCCCACATAGCGACGCATCGCGATCCCCGCAGCCATCGTCACCAGCAGATAAAGCCCCACGATGCCTCCATCGAGCAACCAGTGAAAATGAGTGCCCGAAGGCTGGGAGAGCATCGCGATCACAAAAAAGAGCCGGATTTTGCCGAGAACGCCGAAAAGCCACAAGAGGGCAGTTGAGACGATAAGCCTTTCAACGTCCCTTTTGGCGATTTTCGGGCGTTTGGGAGGTCGAGTCCGAAGGAAAAACAGCCTCAAAACGCCTCATACGGTGTAAGTTTTTTGAAATACGCCACCGGCCAAAATGCGCCGACAGAAGCCGCGACCACGCTGACGTCTGTGACTTGAGCCAAATCGTGTCGCGACCAAAGGCGGCAAAAGCCCCGAAAACGGCCCAAAACTGCCCAGAATCAGGCCTTGCCATCAGAAATGACGGTGCTAATTAGCTCGGCTTAGGAAAAGGATGAAGCATCTGAGAGATCAGTTTTGCCTTTCGATAAGGCATTCTAAAATTTCAAATTCTTCATGCTAATTCTAAAAAATATCTTGCGGCAGTGAGATGTTGCGCGTTAATATAAGTTCAATTGCGGGTATAGCTTAATGGTAAAGTTCCAGCCTTCCACGCTGGCCATGTGGGTTCGATTCCCACTACCCGCTCTGAGAACGCGCTCAATCCTGAAACTCCATAATTACACTGCCGCTTATGACCACTGGACTTCGCTCCCGTTTTGCAAGCCCTATCGCTTGCCTGTTGCTGCTCGCAACTGCTCACACTGTCATGGCACAGGCTGGCGGCTGTTCCGAAATCGCTAATGACGTGCGTGTGGCGGTCGAAAAGGATCCCACCAAGGTGCTCATGGTCGTCGAGGACGCTCTCGTGATCAACGAAGGCTGCGCAGGAGATATCGTCAGGGCCGCCATCACCGCTTCGAAGGCGGACGCCACGCTGGCAAATCAGATCGTGCAGACCGCTAGCACCGTCGCTCCCAAGCAGGTGGTCGCTATCAACGAAGCAGCTGCCTCAATTGTTCCCGGAGTGGCTGTGGCAAGTGCCATGCCGTCCGCCCCAGCTGCTGCCGAGCAGCCTGTCGCTCTGACGAGCGAAAAAAATCCCGGCAAAAACCCAGTGATGCCGAAGAATCCCGTCGCGCCGCCCGCGCCCGAAGAGGATTTCTTTGTGCCAGCAACGATTCGTGGCGTGTTTCTGATCCAGCCGCCTGCTTCAGGCCCGCTGCCGCCGCCGAACAACCCGAATCCTGTCTCTCCGGCCGTCTTGAAGTAACGGTATTTGACCTTTTTCACGGACCCTCTCGACCCTTCGCTTTCTGGCAAGTCTAATAAATCCTTACACTTAAGCTCATGCGCTCACGCCTTGCCTCTCTCTGCCTTGCTGCCCTGATGCTCGCTCCGGTTGTCGGACATGCTCAGGGTCTCGTTGCGATTCAGAACTACTCCGCGGACTTCCGCACGGAGCAACCGCTGACATTCTCGCTCTTCAGCAATGGTGGTTATGACCAGCTCGACTACAAAAACGGCATTCCAGGAACAGGCGGCAGCATTGATTCTTGGTTCGTCACGGGCGGTGGCAGCATCATGTATACCCGCCCGGATCAGACGACGCCCTTCAGCTTCTCGCTCGATTCGAGCGTGGTGCATTACGTGGATGGCGTGCCGAGTTTCCGTGACACGTTTTATAACAACCGTGCCTCGGTCAATTTCGAGCACCGCTTCTCCGAGCGCCTGAAGATCAGCAACAACTTCTACGCCACGTATGGCGTAGAACCGAACAACGCCTTCGGATACGGAGCGTCCACCACCTTGTGGAACGGCCAGTACCTTTACGGCTTCAACAACTTCAACATCAATTACGCTTGGTCGCCACGCTTCTCGACCACGACCAGCTACACGATCGATGGCATCGCCTATCAAGATGACTTCGTGGCGACTCAAGAAGACCGCTACACGCACCTCTTCGCGCAACAATTCAGCTACGCTCTCAACCGCCAGACAAGCGTCAATGCGGAATACCGCTACCGCATGACCACCTTCGACAAGACGCCCGGCAAGAATTATGCCTCGCACTTCGCCCTCGCCGGTGTGGATCACGCATGGAGCGAGCGTTTCTCCGGATCCGCACGTGCCGGTGCCGAGTTTTATGAGTCTGACACGACAAGGAAGACCTCCCCCTACGCCGAAGCCGCCCTCAATTACGCGGTCGCCCGCCAGACCATGGTGCGCTGGTTTGCAGCCTTGGGTTTCAACGGTGCCGAGCTCGCCGCCTTCAACAGCCGCTACGGGGTGAACACCGGGCTGCAAATGAATCACAACATCACGAAGCGCCTCAGTGTGAATGCTGGGGCCACTTACGCCTTCAGCAAGTTCGACAACCTTGCCGCCCCAGACGTGACCGAGCACTCGCTCTTCCTCTCCACCGGCCTCGGCTACAACATCCTCGAGAACCTCCGTCTCGACGCCCAATACTCTTTCTCGACCCTCCAATCGACCACCGCGCTGCGCGAGTTTGACCGCCACCGCGTCTCCCTTGGTGCCACGGCGTCCTTCTGACCTTCCTTTTCTCTCTCACAGCCAGAACCGAACGCCGGCGGGCAGCTTTCGTCACACGAAGCGCCCGCTGGCTTCATGTACCAGTTCCATTCTTAACCAGTCCGAAGCATTTCAAATCCACGCAGCGCCATGAACGACTCCGGCTCCGATCTTCAACGCCACGCCATGGATACCTTTCAGGTCATCCGCAACCGCTTCGGCCTCATCGTCCTCTCGTTCATCCTGGTCTTCGCCGCGGCAGCAATCCTCACCTACATCATGCCGCGCAAATACCGCGGTCGTGTGGAGATGGTCATCGAGCGCCAGCCGAATGCCATCCGCGTGTTTGACCGCAATTCGGACAGCACCGGCGGTTTCTGGCCTGAGTACATCAAAACACAGATCGAGACGATTTCGAAGCCGGAGACGCTTTACCCCGTCGTTGACTCGCTGAAGCTCCAAAAAGCCTGGGAACTCACCTCACGCCAGATCGCCCTCGGCAGGCTCCGCGCGAATCTCGACGTGCAAGGCAGTCTCCGCTCCGACTTCGTCACCATTGAGTATTACGACCAGGATCCAAAGCTCGCTGCCGACATCGCCAACGCAGTGGCTGAGAGCTACAAGACCCAGCACATCAAGGTCGCCACCGAGCAGAAGCGCAAATCCCTCGACATCATCCGCGATCAGATCGCCGAGCAGGAGGCACAGCGCCGAAGCGCACAAGAGCGTGAACTGGAGGCGAAAAAGAAGGCCGGCATCGTTGGCGACTGGATCGTCGGCGGTGGCAACACACTCCAAGCAGGCGCCGAAATTCGCGGGGACAAGGAGCAGAGCTTCATGTCTCGCGAGCAGATGCTCCTCCAGGCCGAGCGTGAGGTGCGCCAGTTGGAATCCGAGCACGAACTCGTCAGCAAGCTCTCGCCGGACGAGCTGATCTCACGGGCTGCCGCCCTGAAACTCGACAACCCCGCGTTCATGGGAAACGTCTCCAAGTATCAGGATGCTGTTGTTCAGCGTAACAACTTCATGAGCAACGGCCTTGGCCGCAAGCACCCTCTCGTCGCCGGATTGGACAGTCAGGTCGAAACGCTTCGTGGGTTCATCCTCAATGACGCCAACGAGCATGTCGCCGGTCTTGCAGGTCGCCTCGCCTCTGCGAAGCAGACACTCAATGCCCTCAAAGGGGACTCGGAATCAGCGAAAGCCGAGGTCATGAACATGAGTGCCCTCTACAAGGAATACAAAAGCGCCAAGGACGAGGTCGCTCTGATCGAAGCCACGCTCATCCAGATGCGCCAGCGCTACTTCGACGAAGAGGCGGGCCTGAAGCTCATCAAATTCCCCGGCACCATTTACGCCAGCGCAGAGCAGGAGCAGCGTCCCGCCAAGCCCAACATCCCGCTGAACCTCGCCCTCGGTGGTGTGCTCGGCCTCATGTTCGGCGTCGGCCTCGCCTTCTTCCTCGAGTACATGGACACCAGCGTGAAGAGCCTCGACGACGTCGAGAAATTCCTCGGCGTGCCCGTGCTCGCTGTTGTGCCAAAGGGCGTCGGTATCCTGCATCGCAGCAGTGGCTTCAATCCTGACTCCGAAGCCTACCGAATCCTGCGCACGAACATCGAATTCCATCGCAAATCACCGGATGCGAACTGCCTCACCGTCGTCAGCGGCGGCGCTGGCGAGGGCAAATCCACCACCATGGCCAACCTCGCTTATGTTTGCGCCCAAGGTGGCTACAACGTGCTGCTCATCGATGCCGATTTGCGTCGCCCGAGCATGCATCGCCACTTCGATGTGAGCCACACGCACGGCCTTTCGAACTACCTCACGCAAAACATCCGCCTCGAGGACGTCGTCGTCCGCACACCGGTGGAAAATCTCTACTTCATGCCCAGCGGCCTGCTACCGGCTGACAGTGCTGGCATCCTGAATTCGCAGCGCATGGTCGATCTCATCACCGATGTGAAGAGCCGTTTCGACCTCGTCTTGATCGACTCGCCACCCATCCTCGGCGTCAGCGATGCCTCCGTGCTCGCGAATGAGGCCGACATGACCATGATCGTCGTCCAGCATCGCAAACTGCCGCGTCACATGCTTCTCCGCGTGAAGCAGACCGTCGAAAACGTCGGCGGCAAAGTCATCGGCGTCGTGCTCAACAACGTCGATCTCGCCAGCGACGCCCAGTACTCTTACTACACCAGCTACTACACCTACTACTCGCCAAACAATCCCGTCTCCGGCGATGCCAAGCCCTCCAGGCGCAAAAAGCGCAAGCAGGCCACCGTCGCTGATGTCGGCGCACCGATGCAGCCGTCCGGCCAACAAGGCGGCGATGTCTTCTAATCTTCCAACCATCCATCACACCATGAAAACGCCCCTCACACTCCTCGTCGCCCTCCTGTTCGGCACGATCATCGCGCCGGCGCAGAATGGCGAGATCGCCCTCAAGTCTGGCGACCGCATCACCATCACGATTGCTGGCGTGCCAGACAATGAAATCGTCCAGATCAGCAAGGTGTACACCGTCGCTGACAACGGCACCATCAACCTCCCTTACATCAAAGAAGTCCGTGCCCAAGGTGTGAAGCCCTCCACCCTCCAGCGGACCATCGAGAAGACCTATGTTGATGAGGAGATCTACACCCGTCCCACCGTCACCGTCTCCATCGATGCTGGCGACGTAGCTACCACTCGCATGGTCTATGTGGTCGGTGGCATCAAAGGAAACGGCACCGTGCCCTACAACAATGGCATGACCATCCTAAAAGCGATCTCAGCCGCAGGAGGTTTTACCCCTTTTGCCAAGGAACATAAGACCAAGCTCATCCGCGGTGGCAAGACCTACGAGATCAACGTTAAGGAAATCACATCTGATCCAACCAAGGACATGAAGCTCCAGCCCGAGGACCAGATCGTCATCCCTGAGTAAAAATCAGCCCGTTTGGTTTATGAAGCTGTTCGCCCTCCTCTTCGCGATCACGACCCTTGCCACCGCTGCCGAGCTTCCGCTCAAGTCCGGCGACAGCATCACGCTCAACATTGGCGGCGTGCAGGAGTCAGACATTGCGCAGATCCGTGGCGTGTACACCATCAGTGACGCTGGCACGATCAATCTCGTCCACCTCCGCCAGATCAAAGCTGCTGGTTTAAAGCCATCCGAGCTGCAAACGGCCATCGAACAGGCTTACATGCGGGAGGAAATTTTCACCAAGCCCGTCGTTACCGTCACCACCGATGACAAGATCAAGGAGCGCTTTGTGCATGTTATCAGCGGCTGCCGTCAAAACGGTCCCGTGACCTACACCAACGGAATGAAGATCCTGATGGCCATTGGCGGAGCCCGTGGCTTCAACGAATTTGCCCAGCCGAGTCGCACCAAGCTGATTCGCAACGGCAAAACCATCAAGCTCGACCTCTCCCGCATCGGCACCGACTCCGAAACCGAGCTCCAGCCCGGCGATCAAATCATCATCGACGAGTGATTTCGCAGGTTACATGAGGCATGGGTGCCTCTCGTCGTTTGCCAGCAGTGGCTTTCCGGCCTACTCTCCGGCCATGAGCAGCCGTGATGCCTCCTTGCTGCAAGCCAGCGAATGCCAGCCGCCTCCGCAGACGACCGCAGACCTGAAAACCTCCTCATCGAGGAGGCCATCGCTGTCTGCCGCAGAGCTTCGAAGCATGATCGAGAAGAATCTGGGGCGGAAGCTGATTTCAGTGCCAAGCGGGATTTCGAGATAACAGCTCTTCAAGCTTGGGCTGAGGCGAATGATCTGTGGGTTCCGCACCTCGTCCCAGATCAGATCGATGACTCGCAAACGCGTGAGCACCTGATCATCCCACAGTCACACGACCCCACCCGCATCTACAAAATCACCAAAGGACCCGGTTGGGGCATTTTCCCCGCCTCGCTCGCCACCACGCGGCACAAGCCGGTGCGCTACTGGTTTGAGGACCGACCCGGCACGCCTTCCGAGTATCTTAAGCGGCTGCTGCTATCAAACACCTGCCTCATGCACGATCTGGACCGGGAAATGTATCCCGAGCTAAACCGCCTTGAAGGCTTTGTCATCAGCCATGGCTGTCTGCAGGCAGTCACATCGCAGCCCATCTTCATCGGCACGCCCGCATCCCCTTCCGAGATGGCCGAGTGGTTCCTGGAGCGCGGCTTCATTTTCATCCGCTCGTGGACTTGGTTTCGTCCTGAGGACTGCCTCGCCGTGTTCGATGCCTGGATCGACAATGTCATGGTCTGCGATCACGGCCTCGTTCCCTTCGATGTCATCCCGATCATTGCCAAAGGCCGTCTTTTGGACTCACTCCTCGCTGCCCTCACCCGCCTGAAACTTGAAACCTGAATCGCCCTCCTCTCCCATCCTCGGCATCGACCTCGGCACGACGAATTCGCTCGTCGGCCTGGTGGACAGCGGTTTTCCCATCTTGCTCGCCGATGACAATGGCAGCCGCAGCACGCCGAGTGCGGTTTGCTATGGCAAAGACGGTCACATCAGCGTCGGCGAAATCGCATTGAGGCAACGTGCCCTGCATCCACGCCGCACGATCACCTCGGTGAAGCGGCTCATCGGCCGTCGCGGTGGCGAAAGCGGCTGGCAGCCGCACTACGACCTCAAAGAGCTCGGCGTCACACCGGTGGATGTTTCCGCCGAAATCCTCAAACACCTCAAAAGCATCGCCGAAAGTGCTTTGGAGCAGCCGATCAGCCGAGCAGTGATCACTGTGCCCGCGTTCTTCAACGACGCACAGCGTGCCGCCACCAAGAAAGCCGGCGAACTTGCAGGCCTCACCGTCGAGCGCATCCTCAGCGAGCCCACCGCCGCGGCGCTCGCCTACGGCCTCGACAAGCTCGACGAGCATCAAAAGGTCGCCGTGTATGATCTGGGCGGCGGCACCTTCGACATCAGCGTGCTCGAGATGCGTGATGGCGTCTTCCAGGTGCTCGCCACTGCCGGAGATACTCAACTCGGCGGCGACGACCTCGATCGCTCGCTTGCCCATTTTCTCGCTGACAAGCTCTCACGCTCTCCAGACGACCTTCACCTGCTCGAAGCCGCCGAAACGATCAAAAAACGTCTTTCCGCCGAGGAAGCGACCGAACTCGAAGGCATCACCATCAGGCGTGACGACCTCGAAAAACTCGCAAGGCCTTGGCTTGATCGCACGCGCCAGCACTGCCTGCGGGCCTTGAGCGATGCAGGCATCAAACCGGGCACTCTCGACGAAGTCATCCTCGTCGGCGGCAGCACCCGCATGCCTCTCGTGCGGCAGTTTGTAGCCGAACTCTTCGGCAAAGAACCCAACACCTCGCAAAACCCCGATGAGGCTATCGCCCTCGGTGCCACCATTCAGGCTGGCATTCTCGCTGGAAGCCTGCGTCAGGTCCTTCTTCTCGATGTCACACCGCTTTCGCTCGGGATCGAGACCTTCGGCGGCCTCATGAACATCATCATTCCGCGAAACACCACCATCCCCGCCAAGGCCGGCGAGATGTTCACGAATGCCGTCGCGAACCAAGACAACATGCTTATCCGCATCCTCCAGGGCGAGCGTGAGTTGGCGAAGGACAATTGGGAGCTCGGCCGCATCGAGGTCCCCTTCCCCGCCGGGCCAAAGGGCAGCGCCCGCGTCGGTGTGCAGTTCAGCCTCGATGCCGACGGCATCCTCCACGTCCTCGCCCGCGACACCGTCACAAACACCGACACCACGCTCGAAATCCGCGGCACCGCCATCGACGTGGCCGATGAACGTGTGGAGCAGATGATCGCCGAAAGCGTCGAGTTCGCCTTCGATGACATGAACGAGCGCATCTGGACCGAGGCGAAACTCAAAGCCGAGGAACTTCTCCCCGCTGTCGAAGCCGCGTTGACCCAGCTCGGTGATGCCATCAGCGACGAAGAAGCCCAAAACGTCCGCCGGCACGCCGCCGCCGTCCGTCAGCTCCTCGACAGTCCCGAGCACGACGCCAAAGCCCTCAAGACCGCCACCCAGCACCTCGACGACGCCACCCAAACCCTCGCCGTCCTCCTCCTCGACCGTGCGATGGAGGAGTCGCTGGCCCGGCGCGGCATTCTTTAAAGCGGGCCGATCAGGGCTTTCACGCCCCATTCCTTGCTTTCGCCTCATTCTGCGGCACTTTGGCAGCCCCCAAACCTCAAAAAGCCATGTCCAAAGCCTCCGTTGAAGAAATCAAGCTCGCCTCCGCCGGCCTTCGTGGCCAGCTCGCCGAGCTTTTCGCTGACACCAGCACCCCCAGCATCCCGGAGGACAGCAACATCCTCATGAAGCACCACGG
>CALMTT010000708.1 GCA_937872615.1 uncultured Verrucomicrobiaceae bacterium
TGATGGCGACATCGACGCTGCCGTTGAACCCCGTTTCGCCGATGCGAAAGTTCGGGTACGCGCCGCCGAGCTTCGTGGAGAGGGTTTGCAAGCACGTGTCCTTCTCGATCTCCTCGAGCAAGATAACGTCCGCGCCAATCTTCTTGATGCCCGCCGCGACGAGCCCTGCCTTCGCGTCGTATTGATTTGCCGTGTACTGCGTCTCGTAGTCGTTCGGACCGCATTGGCCGGTGTCGCAAACCGTGTCGAAGAAGTTGCGAACGTTGTACGTGCCAATCCGAACCGCACCGGCGGGAGGTGGAGCGGCATCGTTTCCTGCGTCGGCAAAGATGGGCGCGTCGCCGTCCGTCTCCGTCGCCGCATCCTTGTCCCCCGAGGAGCTCGAGTTGCCGGAGCTCCCTCCGCTCGACGTGCCAGGGTTCTGCCGATCCTCGCAGGCAAAGGCGAGAGCAACGAGGCTAAGCAAAAGATAGGCACGACGCATTCAGCGATTCTAGCTCGCTTGGGGATACGAAGCACGTCAAACTTACGTAAGGGTCCGTAACTTGAGCTTTTTTCCGCTGCCTTCGTGCTCGGGTGTCTTGAGGTACGCGGGCGGAATTTCGCGCACGACGAACTCTTTGGACCAATCCGCGTAGTCCGACGGAAGAGCTCCCGGAAGCGTTGGCTGTGCTCCGCGCTCAAGCAATTGAAAGTCGTGTCGAGCCTCCAGCAGCAAGGGCTCTCCCCGGCCATACCCGCCCGACTTGAACCACGTTCGCGCGCGCTCGACGTTGCGATTATCGGAGCCGGAATGTGCGGACTCGCGGCTGCGATCGCGCTGATATTCAAAGGCGTGCGCAATATTCGCGTGTTCGACCGCTCGCCGCGCGGCCGCGAAGGTCCCTGGACGACCTTCGCGCGGATGGATCAGCTGCGTTCGCCGAAGACCTTGCCGGGTCCCGCGCTCGGCGTGCCGTCGCTGACCTTCCGCGCCTGGTATGAAGCGTCGCTCGGATCATCGGCATGGGACGCGTTGTACAAAATCCCGAATGGCGTGTGGCAGGATTATTTGAACTGGCTGCGTTCGATTCTCGATCTGCCTGTCGAGAATGATATTGCGGCCGCGCGCATTACGCCGGATGGCGGTCTCATTCGAATTGAGTTCGCGAACAATCATCCGCGCCGCTTCGTCTGGGCGCGCAAGGCGGTTATCGCGACAGGTCGCGGCGGCGCCGGCGGCGATCATATTCCGGGCTTCGTTGATTCAACGCTCTTTCCCGATCTCGCTGCGCACACCAACGACGAGATTGATTTTTCCAGGCTTGCCGGCAAGCGCGTCGCCGTGATCGGCGCTGGCCCCTCCGCCTGGGACAACGCTGCGACCGCGCTGGAAAAGGGCGCCGCGCGCATCGACATGTATGTGCGCCGTCCGATCTTGCCGCAGCATAACAAAGGTCGCGGCTCGGCCTTTCCAGCCTTCTTTCTGGGCTGGCCTGCGCTTGATGACGCGGCGCGCTGGGAAACGCTCGCTTATCTCGACGATGTACAGGCGCCGCCGCCGCACGAAACCGTACTGCGCGCAATCCGTCTTCCCGGCTTCAACATCCATCTCGGCTCACCCGTTGAGCGAGCGGCCCGCAAGCGCGATAGCGTTGAGATCGTGACGGAGAAGGACGGCGCAAGCCATTCGCACGATTTTCTGATCGTCGGCTCCGGATTTCACATCGATATGGCGCGCAACGCTGAACTGTCTGATATAGCGAGGCATATTGCGACCTGGGGCGACAGATATCAGCCGCCCGCGAATCTGCGGCGTCCGGCGCTCGCACGCTTTCCCTATCTTGGTCCCGGTTTCGAGCTGTTGGAAAAATCGCCTGGCGCCTGTCCCGGCCTCGATCGAATTCATTTGTTCAATCATGGCGCTTTCGCCAGCCATGGCGCGGTCGCCAGCGATATTCCAGGAGTTAATGTCGGCGCGGAAACCCTGGCGCGCTCAATCGTGCAGAGCCTGTTTCGCGCCGATTTCGACGTCGTACGGTCTGCTCTCGAAGCATTCGCCGAGCCTGAACTCGAAAAGACGCCCTTCTTCGTTCCCTGATCCGTTATTATTTCAACATGCGGATTTCACCGCCGCGAAGGCGCAGAAACGAGCCTGGCGCAACGGTCGTCCAGTTTTCGTCGCGCGTCAGCGGGCGCGTCGCGACGACGCTGACGACGTCATTCGGCGTCGTTTCCGTCGCAAAATTGACGCGCCAATCCTCATCAACGAGCGTCGCGGCGCCGAAAGGGGCGCGGCGCGTGATGTGGCACAGCCGCTTGCCGCAATAGGCGTAGAGCGTGCGGCTGTCGCTGATCAGCGCGTTGAATACGCCGAGCTCGCCCAGCTCGCGCGACAGGTCGGCGATGGCTTGATCGAGGCTCACCCCTTCCCGAGGCGCACAAATGACGGCCTGGAGCATTTTGCGCTGGGCGGGCACGTATTGCAGCGCCCGTTCGTAGGTCGTCCAGACGTAAGGACCGCCGGTGAAGGAGGTGACGGCATCGGCGATGCCGACGACGCGGGCTTCTTGGTCATTGATTTCAAAAACGTCGTTGAGCTTCACCTTGTCGCCCCGCTTTTGGGCCAGCCGCTGCACGCCGAGGTCGTCGATGATGACCGAATGCGGCAGGCGCAGCTTCATGAGGTCACCGCCGAGCATCTTCGCGGGTGCGCCGGCGAGGGTGTTGGCATCGATGCCGATGAGCTGGATGACCTTGAAGCTGCCGCTTTCGAGGCGCACCCGCTGGATGCCGCTGTAAATCGGCGAGGCCCAGGCCACGCTGCTCACGCTGCGGACGCGGGCGACATCGGTGTCGAGGAGTGGATTCGTCTCGTTCACCTGCTCCACACGATCTTCGACGACCCAAATGGGCGCGGGAACGTTTTTGAGCGTCGATTTTGTCCAGCTCATGAGCCCGCAAAACACGGCGGTTTGCTGCGCCATCAGAAACGTGGCCACCGCGAGACCTGCCACGAGCATGAGATACTTCGCGGAGTCGCCAAACAGCATTTTGAGGGCAAGACGGAGCATGCGGCAGGGATTACGCGTGCTCCTTCGCGGTGGATGGGACGCGGGTCAAAAAGAAAGGCGTCCGGCTTCGTGGGGTTGGCCGTCCCGCCGCTTCCCACGCGCTTGAATTACTGGAGCCACATTGTCCCAAAGCGTCCGCCCGCCGCCATCCTGTAACGGCGGGTCAAGCGTGCTTGCGCTTCTTGGCTTGATAAGCCCGAGGAGCCTCCAACAAACGCATCTGGGGGTCTGTGTGACCTTTGCGGTGGGCCACATCACAGATCGAGTTCAACTCTACATCTTCGTTGCCCCACTGGTCCCAGCCCTTGCGGCGAAATCGAGCAAAAAGCTCCAAATATGGCCCCGGTGAGCATGATTCAATGATGTCATAAATCTCATCAGGCTTTCTCGAATGCTCACGCTTTTGAGTTGAGAGGATATTAACCTGCCTCCGCCCAGGCTGAAGAGTTCGCATGTGGCCTCGAACACCAAACAGCACTAGCTCAGTTACATTGCGAAAATAAAACCCAACGCCTCGCCCATCAGGTCCCCCGTCTTTGCGGACCTTATACCAAACGATGTTGGATTTGTAGGTGAACCCCCATTTCCTCATGACTTCCAGCCCTTCAGCCAGCAAGGCATTTGGAACCCACAAATAAAGATGTGAATTGGCAGCCGCTGCCTGTGGCACCGGAATTTCGCAGATCTCTTCAAGTGTCATCGTTGGATACCGAAGAAGCCGCTGGTGTTCCGGGGCCATCTTTCCGGTTCTGTTTTCGAATCGCCAAGGAGGATCAGCCACAATGGTGGAGTATCGTGAAGCAATCTTTTCAGCAAAGTCTTGCGCCGCTGTGGGTTGTGGGAGGCTAATTATGTTCGTCATATAGGCTCTTTTTGATTCCAAACACAAGCAAGGGACAGCCAGCTCCACCACCACCCTCAATTCTGGGCATTAGCTTCGAGAGGTGAGTGGTAGAGGCTCCATAAGATGATCCACGGCCCAAGTCGTCAAAGATGTCCTGAAGTTCGTCGCTTCGGCTGATGATTACACCGACCGAGATCGCTCGAAGATCAAACAACAAACGGAAGTTGTTCAGGTCACGGTCGTAAAAGGGGTCCTTGTTATTCCATTCAATTTCCAAGGCCACTCGATTCTTAAAGCAGTCGATCTCATGAGTGGGTGATTCCAAAATAGAATCATCAATTGATATCTTGGTGTCGAAGTTCTTTGGGTGCCATCCCTTGAGGGCAAGCTCGCGATCAATCCACTCTGCAACTTTAGATTTCCGTCCGCCGCCCACTGTTATCCAACTTTTACAAAGCCGGAAGCGGGTCAGCACATCAATGATGTCGGCATACTCTTTCGCAAAATCGTGGCGCAAGATGGCCAGTGCGTGTCGCCATTCTCGGACCTCGTAGTTTTCTTGGATAAATTCAGGGAGCAGGTTCACTGACATGCGGCATCTATCCACCGTGGCTCTGTTCGTCAACCAGCGACACCGTCTCCGGCACGTTCCAGTGGCTCCAGAATCCAACGGCGAAGCAGAAAGCCAGTGAAAAGATCACCCCGCCCGGCCTTCCGTTTCCTCGAAGGAGCATGCGGCCTTCGTGGCCACGGACTCCATCGAAGCGTCTTAGCTGTGAAGAGAGGAGCGCGGGCACTCCTGCCCGCTTCATTGTTACATGCGGCCCCGCCGCCGCACTCGCACCCTTGCGGAGACGATTCTCCGCGCTCCCTTCGCCACCATGTCGAACCCAGACCGTCTCAATCATCTGCCACCCGCCGCCCGCGCGGCGCAGGTCTGCGCGTCGGACGCAGCACCCGGTCTGGAGATCAGGCTGCGCTATGTGCGCAAGCCACATGACGGCGGGCATTCCCTTTTCGTGTATCCGGGCAAGGACCTCTGGGGCGTCCCTTATGAAGTCTGGAAACAGCACGAAGGCCGCCGTCCCGTCCGCCTATGGGAATGGCACGGCACGGGCGAGGGCATGATCGGCGGCCCGGCCAAACGTCAGGTCGGCGTTTGTTTCTTTGGCGGGATATGGGAGTTCCCTGAGCACTATTCTGCCGACGAACTCCAGGCCTACGCGCAGGAATTGGAAGTGTGGCTCGCCGATGCCCGCTACGAGTTCAGTCCCGCGTGCCGGGAACGGATCGAACGAAAGATCCAAAGCCTGCGCGGGGGCGTGGTCGGAAAGCGGCTGCTCACCCCTTGCGCCGACAGCGAGTTGTGAGCGCCGCTGCTTAACACCTTGCCTCGACGTCTCAGACCACCACTTTTGTGATGGCGGACAAAAGTATCCGCGCTCCCTTCTTCCCGTTCATGCCCGCATCCGCCCGCAAACGTCCCACCCTTGAAGAACTCGACCGTGCCGAGCGGGTGCTGCATGCCTGCGGCCTGCGATTCGATGGTTACGCTTACGCGGAGGCACAGGCACCGCGCGGGGTGGACGCGGCGGACTGGCTGGCGGAGCAGCGGGATGACTTTACCCGCACGCTGCATGTCCCCATGCCGGTGGAAGCCGCGCAGGCCGTCTTCTTCGCCTTCCAACGCGGGGCCAAGGACTATGGCTGGTTCCTCGACCGCTCGGCGGCGTCTCTCGCCGGGCCGTTTCTCTTCCTGCATCTCTATTCGCTCCCGGTGATGGATCGGTGGCGCTTTCAGGATTTCGCGCCTGAATGGGACCGCCTTTCCGCAGAGGAAAAAGAAGACGCCGCCATCGTGCGCCGCTGGCTGGCCTGGGGCAGTGGAACGGCCCAAGCGCGTTTTCAAGCCGAGTGATCGAGAGGAGCGCGGGCACTCCTGCCCGCTTCATTCATCTTCGCGGCTACGCCGCTTCCCTTTTTCGATGGCGGAGAAGAGTCTCCGCGCTCCCTTCCGCTGCCATGAAAACCACCCCGCCCCTGATTCGCGTGCAAGGCAGTGGCCTTGTCTCCTGCTCCCCGGACACCGTCATCGTCGGCATCGACCTCGTGACCGAGCACCGCGACTATGAAAAGGCGAACGCGGATGCCAGCCGCAAACTGGAGCTGCTCCGCACCGCCCTGCCGAAGGCAGAACTGAGCGCCGAGGAGCTTAAAACGGAGTCCTTTCATGTGGGCGTGGAGAACGATTACCACGCGGGCACCCACACCTTCCGCGCTTACAGCGTGAAGCATCGCCTGAGCCTGCGGCTACCGTTTGAACCGGCACACCTGGGCCGCGTGCTGGCCGTCGTGGCGGCCTCCAAGGCGCAGGCGCATCTCTCGCTCACCTTCACCGTGGCCGATCCCGAGGCGGTGAAGCGCCGCCTGTTGGAGGAGGCCGTGAAGAATGCCCGCAGCCGTGCCGAGATCATCGCCCGTGCTGCCGGGCAGCGTCTCGGCCCGGTGCATGCCATCGACTACGGCCACACGGAAATCTTTATCGGGTCGGAGCCACATGGCATGAACATGTTCTGTGATGCGAAAGCCCGCCCGATGGACCTCAAACCCGCTGACATCGAGGCCTCGGACACGGTGCTCGTCACCTGGGAGATCGAGGCCTCCTGAACCCACGCAGAACCGGGCAGCCGAGGAATGGATCTGAATCTCTTGCAGGGAACGGGCACCGATGGAATCAAACCCGCATGCTCGGATGGTCCATTCACGTGTTTCCCGCCAACACCTCGGGTCGTTATGACTCGCCCGATCTGGTGTGTTCCTGGCAGACGGGCCTTGGCGGCACGGACTGGCTGAACCGCATGGTGGAAGAGCGCCGGGCCCTGATGGTGAGCTGGGGCGGCTATCCCTGCGCCTATGTCATGCGCTGGGAGGACCTGCTCCCGGAGCTACTCCAACAGCCCCGGCCCTACGAAGGCCCCACGGTGATCGGAGAGGACTACGTGATGGAACAAGGCTGGTGGCAGGGCAAGAAGGTCAACGTGGAGGCTCTCAAGCGCTGCCAGCCAAATACCATCATGCAGGTGAACGCCTGGGATCAGAGCTAGCGCACCTCGCCGCTTCATTCCTCATCGCGGCTGCGCCGCCTCACGGCAATCCTTGCGGACAGGAATGTCCGCGCTCCCTTAAAACCGATCACCAAGCCGCGAAAACCCATCGGGTGCCGCCAAAATCCCAACAGGTCGCCACACGGTCTCGACGACCGGCGTGGAAACCCGTTTGGGAAATGCCGTGTGTCGAACGGATCGCGGCAAAATCCGTTCGTCTCACGCCGAAACCCGAACGGATCACGCGGAAATCCGTTCGTCCTGCGTGGCATTCCGTTCGTCTTTTGCCGTGGGACGATGGGTTCACGAGGCAGACCGATGAACGTTCAAAAAAAGTCGATGAAGTTTGAGCACGAGCTGTTTGTCCCGCGTCGAAAGGCGTCAAGGTGCCCGTCACAGAGGCACTGAAACCAGCCTGACCGATTCCTGCCATGCGCTATGATGATCCGTCTGTCTTTTGGGACATGCCCGGGTTTTTCTACGATATGCCGGACGTGGCCGGGCCTAGCAAACCGACTCGTATGGCTAAACCCAAACTCGACCTCAAGGGCAAGACGCCCCTGCAAAAGGTGCAGAAAACCGGGGACCTCGTGACCGCCACCACTGGCAACGCGAACTTCCCCACCCCCACTCCGTCATTGGCGACTCTGACGGCCAAAGCCGATGCGCTCTCCGCCGCGTTCAGCGAGCGTGAGGCGGCGAAACAAACGCTGGATCAAAAGCAAACCGCGCTGGAAACCGCCGAGGCGGACTTGGATGCGACCCTCGTGTCCTTCGCCGCCTATGTGGAGGCCGCCAGCGGCGGTGACGAGGCCAAAATCCTCTCCGCCGGGTTCGAGGTCAAAGGCCGCCCCACCCCTGTCGGCGAAATGCCGCAGGTGGACGGACTGGACTCCATCATCGGCGATGCCGAGGGCCGCGTCATCCTGCGTTGGAAGTCCATCAAAGGCGCCAAATCCTACGAGGTGCAGACCTGCCCCGATCCCATCAGCGCCGCAGGCTGGAAAGCCGCCGGTATCACCACCCGCGCCAGCCTCACCCTTGATGGACTGCCCACCGGCGGACGCTGCTGGTTCCGCGTCCGCGCCATTGGCTCCGCCGGCCCCGGCCCTTGGAGTGATCCCGCCGTCAAAACCGTGCCGTGAGGCATCCCGCGCCTGGCTTCCGGTCGTCACCGACCGGGAGCCGGGCCTTCTTCCACCTTCAGCCAACGCACGCCATGCCCTTCGACCCCAATCTTCCCCTCAACGGCAGCCGAGCCACTGCTGCCGAGCTACGCGGCCAGTTCACCGGCCTCAAAGACCTCATCGACGCCATCCCCGCCGGGCCGCCGGGGCCAGAGGGAGCGCAGGGGCCGCCCGGGCCCGAAGGTCCCGGTGGTCCTGCGGGAGCGGAAGGCCCGATGGGGCCTCAGGGGCCGGAAGGCCCTCAGGGTGATCCGGGTGGTCCACCTGGACCCGAAGGTCCGATGGGACCGACTGGGCCGCAAGGTCCACAAGGCCCGCCCGGCGAAGTGACGCAGACCGATTTGAACAACGGCCTCCTCAACACCCTCAGCCAGTGCAGCAACATCAGCAATGGCGTGAGCACGCTGGACACACCCTACGCCGATCCCGCCGCCGAAGAACTGCGCAACAAGCTCAACGAGCTGATCAATGCGCTGAGGCGGTGAGGAGACTCAGCCGTTACGATGCAATCAAAGTCGTGAATGGACCGGTCTGCCTGTGCTCACTCATACCGGTTCGCGTTTCACCTGTGGGTGCGCTGGTCGCGCCTTTCGTTCACTCCAACTGCATGATCACCCCTAAGCGGCCAAATGCCGGAGGGAAGCTGATCAACTCGATCAAAACAGCTCCGCCTGTGCCCGCGGTGGGGGCGGGAGGCCGAGCTTTTTATAGGCGGCGGGCATGGCGACGCGGCCGCGGGGGGTGCGCTTGAGGTAGCCTTGCATGACGAGGTAGGGCTCGTGCACGTCTTCGAGCGTGCTGGCGTCCTCGCCGACGGCGACGGCGACGCTGCCCATGCCGACGGGGCCGCCATCAAACTTGCCGATGATGGCTTCGAGGATGCGGGCGTCCATTTCATCGAGTCCGCTTTCATCAATGTCGCGCATGGTGAGCGCGGCGTGCGCCACTTCGCCGGTGATGACGTTTTGCGCCTTCACGAGGGCGTAGTCCCGCACCCAGCGGAGGAGGTGGTTGGTGATGCGCGGCGTGCCACGTGAGCGACGGGCGATCTCGTGCGCGCCTTCTTGTTCAATGGAGACGCCGAGCAGGCGTGCGGAGCGGGTGAGGATGTGCTCGAGCTCCTCGGTGGTGTAGTAATCGAGGCGGTTCGGGATGCCGAAGCGGCTGCGCATGGGCGCGGTGAGCTTGCCCGCACGCGTGGTGGCCCCCACGAGCGTGAAGGGCGGCAGATCGAGCCGGATGGTGCGTGCCTTCGGTCCCTGGTCGATGATGATGTCGAGCCGGAAGTCCTCGATGGCGGGATACAGATACTCTTCCACGCTCGGATGCAGGCGGTGGATCTCATCAATGAAGAGCACGTCACGTTCTTGGAGGTTCGTGAGGATGCCGGCGAGATCACCCGCGCGTTCGATTTGGGGTCCGCTGGTGGTGTGAAGCTTCGAGCCGACGGCGCTGGCGATGAGATTGGCGAGCGTGGTCTTGCCCAGGCCGGGCGGGCCGCAGAGCAGCACATGATCGAGGGATTCGCCGCGAAGCTTGGCCGCCTCCACCATGACGAGGAGCTGCTCTTTGACCTTGGTCTGGCCATGAAACTCGGAGAAATCGACCGGGCGCAGGGCCAGGTCGAAGGGCGAGTCGGGTTCGTTGAGCGCGGGATTCACGCGGCTGGATGTAGAGAGCGGCGGAGAAGGCGCAAGGAGTGGTCAAAAGAGGCTGCGGAAGGCCGTAATGCCTTCATGCAGCCCCGCGCCCTTCTTTTTGCCGCCTTCTTCGTCACCACGGCCTTTGCCGCGCCTCCGGGGGCCACGCCGGTTCCAGCGCCTGCTCCGCCCAAATCGCTCGCGCCGCATGTCCCGGCGACTTGGAAGGCCGGAACCGCGGTGGTGAAGGTGACGCCGCAAAAGCTGCTGTGGATGGCCGGCTATGCCGCACGGAAAAAACCGGCCGAGGGCAAGGTGCAGGAGCTTTTTGCCAAGGCGCTGGCTCTTCAAGACGAGCAGGGAAACAAGCTCGTGTTTGTGACGCTGGACCTCATCGGCGTGCCGCAGGCCATGCGGCATGCGGTGGCCGAGCGAGCGGAAAAGGAGTTCAAGCTGCCTGCGGCGAATCTGGTCATGAATGCCTCGCACACGCACAGCGGACCATCTTTGCGCACGACGCCGCTGACGGAAAAAGACGATCAAAGAGCCCGCGATGCCTGGGACTACACGCAAAAGCTGCAAAAGGACATCGGCGACATCATCGGCAAGGCGCTGGCGGAGATGCAGCCGGCTCGTCTGACCTGGAACAAGGCTCGCTGCGGCTTTGCGATGAACCGCCGTCGTGATTACACGCTGCCGCCGGATCATCCGAATGCGAACAAGGCCCCAAATCCAAACGGCGTTGTGGATCATGAGGTGCCTGCGCTACGCGTGGAGGCTCCGGATGGCACGCTGAAGGCCACGTTGTTTGGTTATGCGTGCCACAACACGAGTTTGGGCTTTTACAACTGGTGCGGTGACTACGCGGGCTTTGCTCAGGAATACCTGCAAGAGCATCGACCGGGCTTCACCGCCTTGTTTTTGATGGGCTGTGGTGGCGATCAGAATCCGTATCCGCGCCGCAGCGACGTTGTGCCGGGCGTCACGGACCTCGAGCTCTCGATGCAGCATGGCCGCTCGCTTTCAAACGCGGTCGAAATGGCTCTCAGCGTCAATCCACGCCCGATCTCGGGTCCCATCCGCGCGGCCTACGAGGAGATCAAGCTGAGCTACGCGAACAACAAACGTCCTGATCACGACTATCCGGTGCAGGTCATCGCGCTGGGCAAGGATCTCAGCTTCATCACGCTGGGCAGCGAGGTGGTGGTGGACTACTCACTGCGCTTCAAACGCGAGTTCGCCGGTGAGGCCGGTGTGTGGGTGGCGGGTTATTCAAACGACTACACAGGCTACATGCCGAGCCTCCGCGTGCTCAAGGAAGGTGGTTACGAGGCCGCCGCAGGCTGGGCGGAGGATGTGGAGGATCGCATCGCGAAAAAGGTGCACGAACTGCACGCGAAGGTGTCACGCTGACTTCGCTTCCTTCTCGACGAGGGCGGCGATTTTTTCAGCGCAGTCCTTCACCGACTGCTTTTGCGCGGCCTGCTTCATCTTGTTCGCCTTTTTCGGGTCGAGCAGGATGGAGCGCACGGTATCGGTGAGCGTGTCAGCGTTCATGCCGGACTCCGGCATCATGATCGCGGCACCTGCCTTGTCGAAGATCTCCGCGTTCCGCGTCTGATGATCCTCCGCGGCATGTGGATAAGGCACGAGAATGCTGGGCACGCCGAAGTAAGCGAGCTCCGTCATGCTTGAGGCACCGCTGCGTGCGATCGCGAGATCCGCCACGCGGTAGGCGAGGTCCATGCGATGGCAGAAGGCGGCCACATGCTGCTTCAGCAGCGGGTGCTTCGCATACACATCACGCACTTCTTCATAGTCCGTGGTGCCGGCGATGTGCAGCACCTGGATGTTCATCTTCTCAAACTGCTCCAGCGCCATGCCGACGGCGCGGTTGATGCCGCGGGCGCCCTGGCTGCCGCCCATGATGAGCAGCGTGCGCTTGTCCTTGTCGAGCTTGAAGAAGGCATGCGGGTCGTCGTTGTTCTTCTCGCGCATGCTGCCGCGGATCGGCGTGCCGACGACGCGGACATCGGGATGCTTCGGGAAGAACGGCTTGCAAGCTTCGAGGCCGCACAGGACGATGTCGGAGTAGCGGGCGTTGAGCTTGTTGGCCTTGCCGGGGATGGCGTTGCTCTCGTGGATGAGCGTGCGGCACTTTTCCTTCTTGCCCGCGAAAAGCGGCGCGAAGGAGGTGAAGCCGCCCATGCCGAGCACGACGCTCACGTCATGATCGCGAATGATCTGGCGGCAGCGCTTGGTGCCCTGCCACAGGCCTTTGAGGAAGCCGATCATCTTGGGCGACCATGGCTTTGGCATGGCGAGGAAGGGCATCTTCTCGAACCGCAGCTCTTTGTGGCCGCTGGCGGCGAGGGTGTCGATCTTCTTCTCGCTGATGAGCAGGGTGACATCGTGGCCGCGTTTGGCGAGCACCTCGCCCACGGCGATGCCTGGAAACAAATGACCTCCCGTGCCTCCGCACGCGATGAGGACATGAATGTTGGACTTTTTCGCTTTCAAGGTTGGTAAGCGTCGCGTTTACGAAGCCTGCCAGCCGAGTCGAGAGGCAAAATGACCAATTTTGCGAAATCAGCGAGGCGGGGGCGGCGGGCCAAATCCCGGGCCTCCGCGTCGGCCGCGTGGTGGCGGGCCGAACCCGGGCGGGCCAAATCCCATGCCGCCGGGACCGCGTGGAGGTCCGCGACGCTCAAAGCTGCTATCCGCCTTCCCCGCAAACTGCCGCGGGATGTAGGGATAGTGATCGGTGAGCACATAATAGTAGGTGCCCTTCGGGAACTCCGGCGTCACACCCGTGCGGCCATTGCTCGCATCGAGGTCTCCCTGGCCTTCCACCCATTCATAATCCTGCACGAAGGAGCCATCGTAGTTCCCACCCGGGCCACCATCGGCCGGACGTGCGCCTGTTTTGACGCGATACCCGGACTTCATGGCCTTCAGCGGGCTTTGCGCATCCATCGCGTCCGTGTGGGCCTGAGGCCCATAGATAGGAAAACCATCCGCGGCCCATCCGATCAAGGTCATCTTCTTTCCATCGCCTGCGAGACGCTTCAGCAGGCCATGCGGGATGCCATGGTAATGGTAAGCGCCGTTTGGCTGCACATGCGCGTTGTGGTCATCGAGGCCGAGATCGATCGCGCCGCTCTGCGGCTCGTATTGCCAGCCGCTATTCGGATCACCACGCCACCATTCAGCGGCAAAAGGATCAAACACGACGCCATTCACCGCGATGCCAAAGGGCTGCATCCGAAACGCCGCGGGCTGCGCCTGCTTCTCCGGCTTCAGCGGCACGGTGTAGTTGTAGCTCTGCGGCTCGATCGTATTGGGATTGTGCGCGTTTGGGAAACGGCCGGGTGCGTGGTCCGGGATGCCGTTCGCGCGAATGCGGCGCACATTGCCTTCCTCCTTGATGCTGACCTCGTTTTGAAACGACGGGGCCTGGCAGAGGGCGGGAAGGGTCAAAAGGAAGAACAGAGCAGGGAACTTCATGCGTCCCTTTAAGCCTCAAGCCGGCGTTGTGTTACCCAAAAAGGCAAAAACAGCCGGAAATCACTGCGAGATGATGCCGCCGAGCTTCCGCAGGCGCGTGGGATGCCGCAGTTTACGCAGCGCCTTCGCCTCGATCTGGCGGATGCGCTCGCGGGTGACGTTGAATTGCTTGCCGACCTCTTCGAGCGTGCGGCCCTGGCCGCCATCGCTGAGGCCGAAGCGCTGGTCGAGCACCTCGCGTTCCCGCGGATTGAGGCTGTGCAGCACATCGCGGAGCTTGTCGCGCAGCAGGTGCATGGAGGTGAGCTCCATCGGATCACGAGCCTCCTTGTCCTCAATGAAATCACCAAACTCCACATCGCCCTCGCCGCCATCTCCGCCGACTTTCGCCTGCATGGAGATGGTGGGCTGGGACATGCGCAAAACGGCGTTCACGCGGTCCACGGGTATCTGAATTTCCTCGGCGATCTCCTCCGGCGTGGGCTCGCGGCCGAGCTCCTGATGGAGCTGGCGGAAGACACGCATGAGCTTGTTGATCGTCTCGATCATGTGCACCGGGATGCGGATCGTGCGGGCCTGATCGGCAATGCTGCGCGTCATGGCCTGGCGGATCCACCAGGTGGCGTAGGTGCTAAACTTGTAGCCGCGGCGGTATTCGAACTTCTCCACGGCACGCATGAGGCCCATGTTGCCCTCTTGAATGAGGTCGAGGAAGCTCAGGCCGCGGTTCGTGTACTTCTTCGCGATGGAAATGACGAGGCGCAAATTGGCCTCGATCATCTCCGTCTTCGCCTTCGTGGACTCGGCGGCGAATTTCACAGAGTTTTTCGCCAACTCGCGGAACTCGGAGGCGCTCAGCCAGACGCGGTTTTCAAAATCGCGCACTGAATGCTGCTCGGCGTGACGGCGTGGATGCTCGTGCAGGGCCTTCTCCAATTTGTCGAGCTCGGCGAGGCGCTCCTGCGTGAGGGACATGAAGTCCTCCATGACCTTCTGCTTGAAGTGGAACTTCTCACACAGCTTGAACAGAGCAGTGCGCTGGGATTCGAACTGCGTCCGCACGCCTTCCTTCTTGCGAGGTCCGGCTTCCGCCAGCGATGCGTGAAGGGAGGTGCATTTCTCAAACAGCTCACGTGCCTGCGGCAGGCGGGTGCGCAGCTTTTTGAAGTAACTGTCACGCTCGGCGGCCTTGTGGTCGGAGACGAGCTTGTCGAAACGCTCCGCGCCGCTGTCGAGGTTCGCGGCATGCTGGATGTAGGCCTCGGCCACGATGCCAAGCTGGTGCATGCAGGTGCGCAGGCCGTTGTCGGCACGTTCGATGCGCTTCGAGATTTCGATTTCCTGCTCGCGGGTGAGCAGCGGCACCTGGCCCATCTGGCGCAGGTACATGCGCACCGGGTCGTCCAGAGTGTCCATCTTCGCGGATTCCGCGTCACGCTCGCGGGCATGCGCCCGGCGGGCCTGCTCGACCTCGCCATCATCGAGGACCTTGATCTCCATCGAGCGCAGGCGGGTGATGAGCTCGTCCATGAGCTCCGCGGTCACGAAACCGGAGGGCAGCGTGTCATTCAGGTCATCCCAGGAAAGATGGCCCTGCTCACGAGCCAGACGGATGAGCATGCGCAGGCGGCTCTGCACCTCAGTGGAATTGATGTCCGAGTGCGTCACCAGCGGTCCGGAGGCACGCTGGGCTTGCATGTACTTCGGCGGACGGCCACGACGGCGTTTCAGCGGCGAGCCATCAGGAGCCACAGGTGGCGGCAGCTTTTCCTTCGGCGGATGAATCCGCGGACGACCGCGACCACGCTTCACCGGAGCCTCGGAAGATGGTCCAGCCGGGTGCGATGAAGAAGATGCGTGGTTGCCTGAATGGTTCGTTTTAGATGCAGCCATACGCGCCGCGTGGGGGTTCTCTCCGAAAGGTTACTTCTGGCTGGAAGCGGGCGGACTATTCGGAGGACCCCGCAAACGGTCAAGGCTTTCTTTCAGCCGCGAATTAAGCTCCATCACCTTGTGCTGAAGGTCCTCCATTTCCTTCGCAGACAGCCCGGAATGGCGCAGACGGCCCTTCGTGCTCTGGAGGAGGTTTTGCAGGCGTGTCACGTCCAGCGCCTCAAGAGCTTGAGTGGCATCTTGAAGGCCGCCGGGCGGCCGTTTGCGTGCCAGCAGCATGCTGAACGCGGCCTCGATGTGCCTTTCCAGCCCGGCCATGTAGGCGGTGCGCGAAATCTCATTCAGCGGGTCATAACGGCTGCGCCAAAGCAGGGCCAGAAGCTCCGTGCCGGGCACTTCGTTGAGGATTTCCTCACACTCGGCCTCTCGCAGCCAGAACAGCACCTCCGCATCAGCGAGGGCGAGCTGGCACAAAAGCATCGCGTTGGGGTTTTGCGCCGCGACGAGCTTCTTCGCGCTCTCATCGGGTTTCGCGTCCTGTTCGTCCGTGGCCGCTGTTTTGGGGGCATCCTTCTTATCCTTCGCGGCGCGGGCCACCATGCGGTTCAGGTCTTCTTCGGGCACTTCGAGCAGCTTGGCCACCTTGTTCACCGCGGCCACTCGCTGGGCCACGCCGGAGTAAACCGCTACGGCCGAAGCCACCTGCTGGGCCATGCGCACGCGTTCCACCATGCCCTCACCCTTGGCGCTGGCCCTCAAATGCATGATTTGATGCTCCAGAAAGTCTGGTGCGGCATCCACGATGGCCCGCAAGGCATCGGCGCCTTGCTTGCGGATCAGCGAATCAGGATCCTCGCCTTGCGGCAAGGCTGCCACTCGGACCGAAAGCCCGTGCGGTGACAAAATCTCAAAGGCCCGTTCCGCTGCTTTCCGGCCGGCGGCATCGCTGTCGTAGCAAAGAATGACCTCGTTGCAGAGCCGCTTGAGCATTTTCGCATGCTGCTCGGTGAAAGCGGTGCCCTGACCGGCCACGACGTTCTGCAAACCGGCCTCGAAGACCATGATCATGTCGATCTGGCCCTCGCAGATGATTGCCTGGCCGGCTTTTGAGATAAAGCGCTTCGACTTGTCGAAGCCGAACAGCACGCGGCTTTTGCTGAAAAGCGGTGTCTCGGGCGAGTTTACATACTTCCCGCCCTTTTGCTCCGGATCGAGGAGGCGTCCGCTGAAGGCGATCACGTCCCCGTTGTCATTCCGAATGGGAAACATCAGCCGATGACGCCATCGCGGATACGAGCGACCTCCGCGGCCCTGCTCATCCTGATCCGCCACGCTGAAAATGCCCGCCTCCACCATGATCTGATCCGTCAGCTTGTGCTGCGCCATCCACTCGCGGTAAAAGGCGCGATTCTCCGGCGAGTAGCCCATCTGCCAGCGCTTCGCCATATCGCCGTTGATGCCGCGTGACTTGAGGTAATCGCGAGCCGGAGCGGCGACTTGATGCTTCATCAGCAGCAGATGAAACCACGCGGCGGCCTCGCGATTGGCTTTCAGCAACAGCGCACGGTGTTTGGCCTCCGCTTCCGCGTTGGCGTCCCACACTTCTTCCTCGATGCGGATGCCCGCGGCATCGCCGAGACGCTTCACTGCTTCCACGAAAGACATGGCATCATGCTCCATCACGAAGCGAATCGCCGACCCACCCGCGCCACAGCCAAAGCAGTGGTAGGTCCCGCGTGAAGGACTCACATTGAAGGAGGGCGACTTCTCATTGTGAAAGGGACACAGACCAACCCAGTTCGTCCCGGCACGCCGCAGCTTCACCGAACGCCCGATGAGCGCCACGATGTCCGTGGCGGCGAGCACTTGGTTGACGGTTTCCTCCGGAATGCGACCCATTGGCCTGACTTTGAAGCGCAGGAGTCCCCGTGCAAGGCAAGGAGTGTCTTACACCTGTATCTTGACCATTCGTCCGAGGAGCACGTTGATTCGCCGATGTCCGAGGAAACGAATCCCTATGCTCCGCCAGCGGTCCCTGCGCCGGGCCAACCCAAGCGTCGCCACATGGCAGGATGCTTGCGAGGCACTTTGGGATGCGGCTGTCTCATTCCGCTCCTCATATTCATCATCGCAGCAATTACCGGGGATGTCGGCGGACCATTGTTTTGGCCCATTTTGATGATTTTCACCGGTTCCGTCGGCGCGGCACTTGGCACGGCATTCGCACCGCTAGACAAGAAATAGCCATCAATCTGAAAGCGAGGTCTTCAATAGGCACTCCCTCGCAAAAAACCGCAGATTTTCCCGTTTGGCTTTCACCATGTCCGACACGCCAAATCCAGCCGCATCTCTTTCCTCCTCGCCCACTGACTCCTTCTGGAAAAACGAGGACTGGCTGGCTGTGGTAGCGGGTTTGCCGATTCTTGCGGGTTTGGCGGCTGGTTGGGCTCCTTCGATCTGGCAGATGATGGCTGCGCTTGCTGTGTTGGTGGCATTGTTTTTTGGGCCACGGGTGCTTTTCGGCGCGGCGATCGTTTTGGCGCTAGCGTGGGCCGCTCAGAAGATTGCAGGGATCGATGGCATCAAGGCCTGGGGCATCGAGTATGTCGTGTTTTCGCTCGGGCTCGGCCTTTTGTGGAGTCACTTACTGCCGATGCCTGGCTGGCTGCGTGATGCCGCTCGAGCCGAATTTTTGATCAAAGTGGGCATTGTGATTCACGGAGCCACCATCGCGCTGCCGGAGATCATGAAGGCGGGCGTTCCGGGGATGATTCAGGCCGCGTTGGTTATTCCCGTGGTCTGGTATGCCTGCTACTTCATCGCCAGAAAGCTGAAGGTGGACGATGAGTTCAGCGTGATGCTCTCAACGGCGGTCTCGATCTGCGGGGTCTCCGCGGCCATCGCCGCCTGCGGCGCCATCCAAGGCGATAAAAAGAAGCTCTCCTATGTGACCTCGCTCGTGTTGGTATGCGCCATGCCGATGATCATCCTGATGCCCATGGCAGTGAATGCGCTTGGCCTTTCCCCTGAAGTGGGCGGAGCATGGCTCGGGGGCACCCTGGACACCACCGCATCCGTCACGGCAGCTACCAAATCGGTCGGCGAGAAAGCCATCGACATCGGCACCATCGTTAAATCAGCACAAAACGTTCTCATCGGCGTGGCCGCGTTCGTTTTGTCCATCTGGTGGTCGATGCGCGGCGGCTCAGCGGCCGGCCAGCGTGTCTCGCCTTCGGTCATTTGGGAGCGATTCCCGAAATTCGTCATCGGGTTCATCCTCGCGTCGGTCCTGTTTTCTTACTTCGTGCCTGCCGACGTCTTGAAAGCGGCTAAAGACCCGATCAAGAACTTCCGCGATGTGTGGTTCGCCGCTGCCTTCGTCTGCATCGGCCTCGAAACGAAGCTTGGCGAGCTCTTCAAGCTTGGTGGCGGCCGCCCGGCACTGGCCTTCCTCGGCGGTCAGGTCTTCAACATCGGCTGGACGCTGGTGCTGGCGCTGTGGCTGTTTGGAAAGTGAATCCAAAACGCTTCCTGAGGCGTCATTCACGAGAATGTCCCTACCTCGTCTCGCCATCATCGGCTCTGGCATCTCCGGCCTTGGCTGTGCTCACTTTTTGCATCGGAAGTTCGATTTGACGGTCTTCGAGGCCGCGGGCTACATCGGCGGGCACACTAACACGGTCGCGGGGCCGGAAGATGACCGTGAGGTGGCCATCGACACGGGCTTCATGGTGTTCAACCATCACACCTACCCGCTGCTGTGCCGTCTGTTTGACGAACTCGGTGTCGAGACGAAGAAGACGGACATGTCCTTCAGCATGGCGCACCGGCGCAGCGGCTATGAATGGAATGGCGGCGGCTTCGCGAAGGTCTTTGGGCAGCGGAAGAACCTCCTCAGCCCGCGTTTCTGGCGCTTCATCCTCCAGATTAATCGCTTCAACGCGCACTGCCTCGCCGCGATGGATGATCCGCGTTACGAACGCATGACGCTGGGCGATTTCGCCCGCGAGTGCGGTTACGGGCAGGACTTTCTCGACCTCTACATCCTGCCGATGGGCAGCGCCGTGTGGTCCACACCACCGGCGAAGATGCTCGACTTCCCAGCACGAACGCTGATGCACTTCTGGTTCAACCACGGCTTCCTCGCCATGCACACGCGGCGGCAGTGGTGGACCGTGTGCGATGGCTCGCGGCAGTATGTGCGGAAGCTCATTCCACCCTTCGCGGACAAAATCCGGCTCAACAGCCCCATCGCGAGTATCGAGCGTCGCGATGGTCGCGTGATCGTGCAGCCGAAAAACGGCCCGGCGGAGGTCTTTGACCATGTCATCGTCGCCTCGCATGCGCCGACGAGCCTGCGAATGCTCGCCGATCCCACACCGCAAGAGCAGGAGATCCTCTCCGCCTTTCAATACGAGCCGAACAAGGCCACGCTGCACACCGATGAGCAGTTCATGCCCAAAACCCGCCGCTGCTGGGCCTCGTGGAACTACCGCATCGACCACGATTCGCGTGGCCAACTCGTTCCGAGCACGCATTACTGGATGAACAACCTCCAGGGCGTCTCCGACAAGAAGAACTACTTCGTCTCCATCAACGCCCCGGACACACTCGATGAGTCCAAGGTGCTGAAGCGCATCGACTACGAGCACCCGCTCTTCGACCTCGCCGCCATCGACGCCCAAAAGCGCCTCCCCGAGCTCCGCGAGGCCTCCCGCACCACCCACACCTATTTTTGCGGCGCCTGGGGGCGCTACGGCTTCCACGAAGACGGCTTCATGTCTGCGGTGGAAACGTGCGAATCGTTGCTCGGCGGGAATCCATGGGACCTGCGACACTCGTAACAGGCCGTCGTCAATTGTGGTCATGTGCGGAGAGGCCTCCAAACCCCCGGCCTTGACGCCATGACCCTTTTGACGATCTCTTCGCCCCATGGACGATCCCTTCCAATCCGCGCTCTACGAATGCGAGGTCGTCCACGAGCGGCTGATCCCGCGGCGGCATGGGTTTCGCTATCACCTGTTCTTCATGGACCTGTGGCTCGATGAGCTGCCACGTCTCGACCGCGAGCTGCGCCTCTTCAGCGTGGACCGTTTCAATGCCTACACTTTCCGCGATGACGACCATCTGGACCTAGGCGTGGGGCATCTACGGCTGAATTTGGAGAAGTGGCTGCTTGAACAGCACGGTGTTCGTTTGGCGACAGATTGCCGAATCCGGCTGGTCACCCTGCCGCGTATGGCAGGATATATCTTTAACCCGGTATGCTTCTACTTCGTGCACGACTCCAGCGGCAGGGCCATCCACGCCATCTGCGAGGTCACGAACACGTTTCACGAAATGAAGCCCTATTTCCTCGCGGAGCCCGTGCGCGAGGGCTTCTTCGAGCTCATCGTGCCGAAGCACTTCTACGTCTCCCCGTTCTCGAGGCTCGACACCAGCTTCCACTTCAAGCTCGAGGTGCCCGGCGAGCAGATCCGCATCCACATCGACGACTTGGAGAACGGCCAGCGCAGCCTCGTGAGCTGGATTCACGGCCGCCGCGTGCCACTCACAGATCGTCGGCTGGCCTTTTATTTGCTTCGCTATCCGGCGCTCACGCTGCAAGTCATCGCCGGCATCCACTGGCAGGCTTTTCGGCTGTGGTGGCGGAAATTCGAGTTCTTCCGCAAACGCAGCCAGCCTCACTTGCAGACTGATCTTTACCGCCCGCACCGCAGCCTCACCGAATTATGAATCCTTCCGCCACTCTTCCTGCCATCGAGGCCCTCGAAATGCCCGTTGTCTGCAACCGCCTGGCACTCGCCGTTTCCCAACGCTGCCTGCACCGCTGGATGGTGCTCAAGGCGCTACGGTCCTTCACGAAAGGCCGCCTCCAGATGGACCTGCCCGGCGGCGAACAGCTCTTCTTCGGCGATCCTTCGCTGGCCGAAGCGACCGCGCACATTCAGGTGAGAAAGCCGCTGCCTTTCTTCATTCATGTGGCCCGCTATGGCGGCGTCGGCCTCGGCGAGGCCTACACGGACGGCTGGTGGGACACGCCGGACCTCCGTGCTGTGCTCGATTGGTTCATCATTAACATTCAGAGCAGCCCGAAGCTCCGTGGCTCCTCGCAGCGCTTCAAGATGATCGGCTTCCTGAAGTTCGTGAACCGCGTGCAGCACCTCCTGCGGCCGAATTCCGTCAAAACGAGCCGCCGGAACATCTCCGAGCACTACGACCTCGGGAACGCCTTCTACAAACTGTGGCTCGATCCCACGATGACTTACTCCGCCGCGAAATTCACGCGACCGGACCAGTCGCTCGAAGAGGCGCAGATCGCCAAATACGACGCCCTTTGCGAAAAGCTCCATCTCAAGGCCAGTGATCACGTTCTCGAAATCGGCTGCGGTTGGGGCGGCTTCAGCATGCACGCGGCCAGCAAGTATGGCTGCCGTGTCACCGGTGTCACCATCTCCCATGAGCAGTTCGCCGAGGCCACCAAACGCGTCAAGGAAGCCGGCCTCGATCACCTCATCGAGATCCGTTTTCAGGATTACCGGCACATCACCGGCCAGTTCGACAAGATCGCTTCCATCGAGATGCTGGAGGCGGTGGGTGAAAAATACCTCGAAACCTACTTCGCCAAATGCGCCGAGGTGCTCGCCCCGCATGGCATCCTCGCCGTGCAGATGATCACCGTGCCGGACCACCACTTCCGCCAGCTCGCCAAAGGCACCGACTGGATTCAGAAGCACATCTTCCCCGGCTCGCTGCTCCTCGCCGTCGGCCGTGTGAACGAGGCCATCCGCAAGACCAGCAAGCTCAGCCCACTGGCTCTCGAAGATCTCGGCCAGGGCTACGCCCGCACCATGCGCGAGTGGTTTGATGTGTTTAACACCAAGCTCGACGAAGTCCGTGCGCAGGGCTTCAGCGAGACCTTCATTCGCAAGTGGAACTACTACCTCAAATACTGCGAGTCAGCCTTCGCCACACGGAACATCAGCGTCGTGCAGGCCTCATGGAGCAACTACCACCACGAAGCTGTGCGTGGGATGAAAGCCTGCTGAGTCGCATCACTGGCAGACACGGATCAATCGCGGCCGAACAGCTTGCCGATAGCTTTGCCGGTGCGTTGAATGATGTTTGGCTCTTCTTTGCTCGACGATTTCTTCCGTGAAGAGCCGGAGCTGGCCATGGCGGGTGATTTCCACGCCGCGTCGTCAGCTTCTTCCAGCAAAGCCATCGCTTTGAGGGTGGGGCCGTCGAGCAGTCCATTCGGCACGAGGCCGTTTTTGGCCTGGAAGAGCACGATCGCGTTGTGAGTGCCTTTGCCCTCCTTGCCGTCCTGCGTGGAACTGTAGAGCGATTTCTCTTTGAGAAGACCCTGAACCTTGAACAGCAGCTTGCGGCGGCCGCTTTCGGAATAGCTGGCCTGAGGCGGTGTGGGGAAAAGCATCTCAATGGGCCAACTGCCATTCGGCGGCTCCGAGACGGGAGGTTGGATCATCGATGGATTGGGCACGCCAGCGATCACTGTGGCTGGCGAATTCTCCACCAAGGCCATCTGCGGTCCTCCGACTGGAGCAGGCACTGCTGCCACAGCCGGCGCACCGACAGCCGTTGCCGGTGCCGGTGCAGGTTCAGTGGGGGGCATCGCAGCGGGTGCGGCCGCGACGGCGGGAACGGCTGCGGCAGGTGCAGGCGCGGGCTCTGCTGCGGCTGGCGTTGGCATGGTGGCCGGAGCAGGAGTTGGTGTCGGTGCCGGAGGTGGCGCTTCAGCTACCAGAGGCACGGCCGTCTGTGCTGGCTCGGTCGCTGGTTTAGCCGGTGGTGAAGGTGCGGCTGGTGCTTCCGCTACTGCTTTTGGAGCTGCTTCAACCGTTGAAGTGGCCTTCGAATTGTTTTGGAAATAGACCGCTGCACCACCACCGAGGGTGACCACCGCCGCAGCGGCAGCATACAGCGGCATGCGGCTGCTTTGAGCGAGCTTTTTCGAGCCCGAAGAACCGATGGAACCAGGAGAAAACGTCTTGGTGCCGGAGGTCGTGCCACTCTTCAGGCCGAGCAGTTCCAGCAGCTTGCCAGCACTCGGTGGACGCAAAGACGGATCCTTCTGCAGGCAGGCCGCGATTACCTCTTCCCACTCTTTCGGAATGCGGTCGCAGGCTTTGATCTCGAGTTCTTCACGACGCTCTTCCATTCGGGCGGGTATCTTGGAAGTGATTTGGGTGGCGATGTCCCCGCGGAAGAAGGGCGGCTTTCCAGAGAGCAGTTCGTAAATGGTGGCGCCCAGTGAATACACGTCATCCGCCGGGGAAGGGCGGTCGCCCATCGCCTGCTGCGGACTCATGTAGGGAAGCGTGCCGCTGATGCCCATCTGCGACATCGAGAGGCGGCTCATCGTGTCCGAAATGCTGCGCGAGATGCCAAAGTCCGCGATCTTTGCCACTTTGTCCTTCGTGACCATGATGTTTGCCGGCTTCAGGTCACGATGAACGATCTTCCGCTGGAAGTGCGCATAGTCGAGCGCATCACAAACACCGGGCAGGATCTCGGCCAGCTCCTCCGTCGTGAACACGACCGGATCACGTGTCAGTCGCAGGTCCGAGAGCGTCTGGCCTTCGACGAATTCCATCGAGATCGCCGCGGCTTCCTCATCGTCCACGAAGTCGTAAATGCGGATGATGTGAGGGTGGGAAAGCTCCAGGCCACGCCGCGTCTCCGTCTTCAATTCCTTCACCGCCGCCGAATCGATGCCCACGAGGCTCGGGAGAAACTTCAGAGCCACTTCACGCTCCAGTTTGGTATCCATCGCCAGCCAGACGACCCCCATGCCACCACGACCGAGGATGCGGTCAAGCCGGTAACGATTAAACACCATCGTCCCGCTGCCGGGGGCCTTCAGTTTGATGGTCTGGTCAAAATCGTCTGGGGAGGGCATGGTCAGATCGGTTGAGTTCAAATCGCCAACGCACCCTGCACTGTGACACCGCGGCTGGCAAGCAGGCCTGTGGCATCATAAGATGGGGGCATCGCGGCGTGATGAGGGCAGCGGCGAGCAAACCGGTTCAGCAGCTCGGGAGCAATTATCATCCCAACATTAGGCCTTTCTCGGAATGCGCCCTGCGGGCGGTCATGAGGGCATGCCGTCAGAGGATTTGCAGGGTCGCCACGGCATCCATCCCTTTCCCGCTGGCGTATTTACACTGATCCCTGTCACTCCTACCTGCTCATGATTCTGTTTTTACGCTTCTTCTTTGTGCTGGTGCTGATTTCGATGCTGGCAGTGACCTTCTGGGCCAGCACGCAGTGTGCTTTGTGGAAGACACCGCGGGAGGTGGTGACGCATCCGTGGTTCATCGCGACCTTGTTTGATACTTACTGGGCGTTTTTGACCTTTTACTGCTGGCTGGCCTACAAGGAGGTATCGTGGCTCTCGCGTGTCGCGTGGCTGGTGGGCATCCTGCTGCTGGGAAACATCGCCATGGCCATCTACATGCTGATTGCGCTCTTCAAAGTGCCCGCAGATGGGAAGATCGAAGACGTGCTTTTGAGGAGGCCCCGGTCATGAAGACGGCTTGGGCTCTCTGGCGGCGCTGGGTGGTGCGGCCGGTGGTGCAGCAACTCACCCAGGGGACCTCGCCGCAGAAAATCGCCCAGGCGCTGGCCTATGGGCTTACGCTGGGGATCTTCCCCATCATCGGTTCGACGACGCTGCTCGCGCTGCTGGTGGGTATTCCGCTGCGGCTGAACCAACCGGTGCTGCAGGCCTTCAAGACGCTGGCCACGCCTTTGCAGTGGGCATTGGTGCTTGGCTTTTACCGCCTTGGCGAGACGCTGTATGGCGTGCCGCATGTGCCGCTTTCGATCCCGCGCATGATGGAGCGCTTCTTCGCGGAGCCTGGGCCGTTCTTTCGTGACTACGGCATGACTGCCCTCTATGGCATCACCGTCTGGCTCCTGATGGCGCCAGTCCTGCTGGTCGTCTT